>CALSYL010000008.1 GCA_943841495.1 uncultured bacterium | reverse complement strand
AGGAAGCTCTTCGTTTTCAAGCTTTTCTTGAATAATAGAGTCAAACACGTCAATTTCTCTCCTTAACACAATACTTGCAAATGATCCAATAATATCTGATTTATTTGATTCATCAATTTTGTCGTATTCCATTCTTAAAACTTGAATTTTTGTATCAAGATTATCTCTCATGATTAATAATTCTTTTGTTGCCTGATTCTTGCTAATTATTTTTTCATAGTCTATTATATCATTTTTAAGTTTTTCTATAGAATCCTCTAATCCTTTCAATGAATTAGTTTTTAGCTCAGTTTTTTTGTGAAGTTGATTTTTTTTGAGAATTTTATCAGCAATTATACCTTGTAAATCTCCAGAAGACGATTTGGGAACCTTTTTAAGCAAATCTTTTCTTAATGAATTTAAATTCCTTAAAACGCCTTGCATATCCGTTATACTTGTTAGAATATCTAAATGATTAGAAATTGTAGATGAGTTATTTCTAGTTACTGATTCTTGAATATCTTGACCGTCAAAAAAGAAAAAATCTTTAATACTTTTGTTTATAATTCTGCTTTCTAGAAATTGTTCAGCCTGATTATCTTCAAGTTCTTTTAATCCATTATTATCGTAATATGAAATAGTGAGTTCTTCATCTTTTAAAATTTTCTTTAATTGTACTGGAGATGAAGAAGTTTTATCTGCGATTTTTTTATAAAACTCTGTCCTTTCAATATTTATTACTTCACTTTTTGAATCTATTAATTTCAATTTGACTGATACAGACTCAGTTTCACCGACTTTCATATCTAATGAGGTTTTAAAGTTTAGTCTGTAACTGCTAAAATTGTTTTGCGACGATTTCAATCTAGGCTCTTCGCTAAATAAACACCAATTTAATGCTCTGTACGTAGATGTTTTACCAAAACCATTATTCCCTAATATTATATTAAAAGGCTTATCTGTACTAGTATCAAGTTCTAGTTTATGCTCACCTCTGAATTGTCGAAAATTTGAAAAAATTATTTCTTGTATTTTCATTTCTTTGATTTTCTTTTAAGTTTTTTTTGCAATTGATTTTCAATTGCAGAAACATATTTTGATTTAAATTGTGATAAACTGTTATATTTTTGAATTGCCTGTAAATTAATTGCAAAATTCAAAAAATTATAAGCCTCATCGTTATCATCTTTTTTGGAATTTTTCTTTATTATTTCCAGGCTTTTATCTGAAAAAGTTTTCAATCTATTTTCCATTCAGCTTTTAGCTCGTTTATTAAATTCTCATTTTTGCTATGATTTAACGAAATTAATGAAAAATCATTGAGTCTTTCCAGTTGTTTCTTGATCATTGATTGTTCCATTTTAAATGTAGAGTTATCATCAATTGGAGGGATGCAGATAAAGTCATAAATATTTGCAATTTTTTTTGATTTTTTACTTGTCTTTCTCAAAACTCTTCCTCTTCTTTGAATATATTGTTTTGAATTGCTTGAACTGCTTAATATAATTGCAGTCTCAGCAGTAGGGATATCTATACCTTCATCAAGACAGTCGATTGCCACAATTGCATCTAATCTATGGTGTTTAAATCTCTCAATTATATCTTTTCTATCATCTGTTTTAGAATCAGATATAAATATTCGATACTTTATATCATTCTTTTTCATAATTGATTGAATATTATTTAAAAATGGTGTGCTTCCACAAAAAATAAAGCCGCCATTTAAATCATAGTTTAATTCTTTGATTAAATCCTCAAATGCCAAATACTTACTGCTTGCTGTTTTAATAATTTTTGCTCTTTCATTGGCTTTAATCATAAAAGGCTTGCTTTGAAATTGTTTATTTTTATCGAAATATTTCATCATCTTAGATGTAATATCTCTATACTCATTTAACTCATCATCATTTAAGTTAACCATTGAAATATGATAATTATAAGGGGAAAGGAAGTTATTTTTAATGCCCCATCTTAAATCTCTTTCAATAACTATTCCTTCAAAATACGATTCAATTAAATTGGTTCCTTCTTCATCAAAATATCTCTTTGGGGTAGCGCTCAAGGCGATTCGGCAATCAAAATCATCAATTAATCCTTTTTGCCAAGTTGGAGCTCCTGCATTATGAACTTCATCGCAAATAATTGCTTTTTTAGCATCACATTTTTTAACATTATCTATAAATGCATCTTTGTAAAATGACTGATAGGTGACTAAACATATAACAATATCTTCAAATTCATTATTAAGATCTAGAATTGCCTGATCCAATGAAAGCTTCCAATTTTTTTCGTCTTTAAGAATCAAAGGATCAATACCTAATATTTTCCTTACTTCGTCTGCCCATTGATAAATTAAAGACTCTGAAGGGCAAACTATTGCACAAAAATATCTGTTATTGACTGTTCTAGCGTACTCTTTGATTGAGAAAAGAGATGTAAAAGTTTTGCCTAAGCCTGTTGCTAGAGCAAATATTCCCTTAAAATTATTTTGAACTAAATTATCAATTGCCTCTTGTTGGTACTCATATGGCTTATATTCTGTAAATTTTACATTGTCATTTCTTTCAAAAAGGGAGGCAATATCTTGATCTAGGAGTAATGACTGGTTGGTGAAATCATCTTTAGTTTTAATATCATTATTTATTATAAATTGATCTTTATGGACTTGTGGAAAATCAATAACTTGGACTTTGGGAGCATTATTGTTCCAGTAGTCTTCAAAAACTTGAAAACTTCTATTAACTCTTTTTTTATCATACTTATTTAACCATGAACAGAAAACATTTGCACTTTCTATTTGTTTTGTCCATGAATTTTCTGATTCATTTATTGATCCGTTATAATAAATTTTGTTTCCATTTGAATCTTCAAAATTTCCCCATTTTGAATGGAGAAAACCGCCGTCATCAGGTTTTTTAAAAGCTATTTTGATCTCTAGAAAATCATTCGCTATCATCCAACCAATAATCCTTCTAGGCCTATCTTTTAGCATTTGCTCAAGCTTTTTTATATCGTTTGTAAAATCTTCTTCAAATTGATTTGTATATCCATTTTTAATAGACTCATAGTCTTCAATGCTTTGGATATTTTTGCTAAAAATAAGTCTATATTTACCTTCATTTTTGATAAAATTTGCCATTCCTGAAGCAACAGCAGAAAGTGATTGTGTACTAAAGTATCCAGATACTCTATTATAAATTATAGAATTTTTAAGGCAGGGAGTGTACAAGCTATCTAATAAGTTATCATTTAAGCCAGCATCGAAATATTCATCAATATTGATATTTTTTAAAGACATCTATAAATGTACTATTATATATTAAAGTCAACAATATTAATGTATGATAGAAGTTTTAATAAAATTAAATTAGTGAATGTCTAAATTGAATGTAGTAGAACTTTTTGCTGGAGTTGGTGGCTTTAGATTAGGATTAGAAAAGTCTGGACATAAAACTATTTGGGCAAATCAATGGGAACCAAAGACTAAAGTTCAACATGCTTTTGATTGCTATAGCAGTCATTTTAAAGACTCTTTTAAAGATTTAAACACTGATATAGATAAAGTTAATTATAGTAAAATTCCTAATCACGAATTACTTGTAGGCGGATTTCCATGCCAAGACTATTCTGTTGCAACAGTTCAAGCGCAGGGAATTAAGGGTAAAAAAGGTGTTTTATGGTGGAATATTGAACAAATTTTACGTAAAAAAAAACCAAAGTACGTTTTGTTAGAAAATGTAGATCGGCTAATAACTTCACCAACGTTTCAAAGAGGACGTGATTTTGGGGTAATTCTGTCTTGTTTACACAATCTTGGGTATTGTGTCGAATGGAGAGTCATTAATGCCGCAGAATACGGATTTCCTCAAAAAAGACGTAGAACATTCTTCTTTGCAGCTCATAAAGGCACTAAATGGTACAAAAATATGGAAAAAAGGCATTTAGAACCTGATTTTATTCATAATAAAGGTTTTTTTAGTGACGAATTTAAAATTAAACAAGACAACTCGCTCGAACTCAATCTCTTAGATGAGGTCAAAAATATAGCTGATACGCAATCAATAAGTGATACATTCTCATATCATTTTTTGAATTCTGGCTTTTTATTTAATACTACAATCAGCACAAAGAAGGTTTTCCCAAATTATGAAGGTAAACAAACGGTTTTAGGAGACATATTAGATAAAACTGTTGATGATAATTATTTTGTTAGGGATGAAGCGCAAATTTGGAAATGGAAAGAGCTAAAAGGCGCTAAAAAGAAAAAAGTGAAAAGAAAAGACGGTGGCACATTCTTTTATTCGGAAGGTTCAATGCCATTTCCTGAACCATTAGAAGCTCCAGCACGAACAATCATTACATCTGAAGGCGGACAAACACCAAGTAGATTCAAACATATAATTATGGATCCAACAAAAAATGCATATAGAACACTAACTCCAGATGAAGTTGAAAAAATATGTGGGTTTCCAGCGGGATGGACAAATACTGGCATGCCTGATAATTGGAGATATTTTTGTATGGGTAATGCGTTAGTGGTAGGTTTAATTGAAAAAATGGGTAAAACCTTAAGTAAATGATAAAAGACTTCAATAAGACTTATCAATATTTTAACAAAGACTTATGCATGCTGTTATCTGGCTGTTTTACAGCGTTTACGCATAATATATATTATGTATAATTAAGTAAATATGAGATATACACTAGGCAAAACAACAAGAATATTACTACTTTCCTACCTCAGTCTTTTAACGCTCGCTGCATTTTTTTATGGTGGTGGTAATTATGTCGAGAAACAAACACCTTACTATAACTTTTTTAAAAATTTTATAAGTGATCTTGGACGCACAACTAGTCATTCTGGTGATGATAACAGTATTTCTATTATTCTTTTCTCAATTGGTATGTTTGTTCAGCTTGTTGCAGTATTGATATACTTAGTAAAAGCTGCTGATTTTTTTACATCGGAATATCCAAAAATTAGTTTATTGGCAAAATTATCTGCTGTTTTTGGTTCAATAAGCCTACTTGGTGTAGTTTTAACACCTGCTGATGTTCCGTCACTATATTCTTTGCATATTTTCTTTGCAAATTCAGTGTTTAACGGCGCTTTAGTAACTTTGGGTATATATTCATATCTTTTTTACTCAAAAGGCTTGAAAAACGTTACTTACGCCCTTTTTATTTGTTCGATAGTAATTTTAGGATATATTATCTTTCTTGAGGTCGGGCCAGCTCCATGGAAATCAATTGAATCACTTACTATACATGCAACTTATCAAAAAATTGCTGTTTTAAGTTTAGTTGGTACGGTGTGGTTTATGTCTAAAGGTACAGACTTACTTGACGACAAAGTTTAGCAATCTATTTGGAACATAAATAGTTTTTACGATTGATCCACTAGAAGTAAACTTTTCAACATTTTCAAGAGAAAGCGCCATATTAACAACATCTTTCTCAATAGAATCCTTAGCAATTTCAATATTAGCTCTAAGTTTACCATTGACTTGAACTGCTATTGTAACCTCATCAAGCTGTATTTTTGATTCATCGTAAAGTGGCCAATCTTGATATGTTACAGAATCTTTGTTTCCTAACATATGCCATAGCTCTTCAGACAAGTGCGGTACAAATGGACCAATAATAATAATAAGTTCTATGATTAATTTTTTAGAGATAGAATCGCATTTCTGAAGATGATTACAATAAATCATTAGTTGCGATACCGCAGTATTAAAATGAAGGTTTTCAATATCTTCACCAATCTTTTTAATTGTTTGATGATGCAAAAATAATGTCTCTTTATTGGGAGCTTTATCATCGCATATTCTCGACGATAATGAACCATTATCATCGATTACTATTGACCATAACTTCTTAACAAACCTATAACATCCTTGAAGACCTTTTGTGCTCCATGGTTTAGATTTATTTAATGGGCCCATAAACATCTCATATAGCCTCATTGAATCAGCGCCATATTCTTCAATAATATCTTCAGGATTTATAACATTGCCTCGAGATTTACTCATTTTTGTACCATCATCACCCTGTATCATACCTTGATTAAAAAGTTTTTTGAATGGTTCTCTGGTCGACACTAATCCTAAATCATGTAATACATGATGCCAAAATCTTGCATATAGCAAATGAAGTACTGCGTGCTCCTGTCCACCAATATATAAATCAACAGGCATCCAATATTTCTCGCTATCTTTACTCCATGCGTTTTTTGTGTTATTTGGATCTGTAAACCTTAAATAATACCAACATGAACCTGCCCATTGTGGCATAGTATTTGTCTCTCTAAGTCCAATAATATTACCACTTTCATCTTTTACTTCAACCCAATTTTTAATAGTTGATAATGGAGACTTTCCATCATCTGATGGTTTATAATTATCTACTTCAGGTAACATCACGGGCAAATCTTTTTCATTGATTGGTTCTATATTTTCGCCTTTATGAATTAATGGAAAAGGTTCTCCCCAATATCTTTGCCTAGAAAACAACCAATCTCTCAACTTATAATTTACAGTAGATCTACCAATTTCATTTTTTTCGATGTATTCAATTGAAGTATTAATTGCTTCATCGACTGTTAATCCATTCATAGATAAGGTATTGTCATTGTTAGAATTAACTATTTTAGACTTTCCTTTAGCTGTAAACGCTGACTTGCTAACATCTCCACCTTCTACAACCTCTTTAATTGGCAAATCATATTTCGTTGCAAATTCCCAATCCCTTTCATCGTGACCTGGAACGGCCATAATTGCACCAGTTCCGTAGCTTATAAGAACATAGTCTGCTATCCAAATTTCAATCTTTTCTTGGCTGAAAGGATTAATGGCATAACTACCTGTAAATACACCTGTTTTATCTTTATTAACTTCTGTTCTATCGAAGTCAGATTTCTTAGCTGATTCTTCAATATATGCATCAACTTTCTCTCTATTATTATCTGTTACAAGAGAGTTAATCAACGTGTGTTCAGGAGCAAGAACCATATAAGTTGCTCCAAAAAGCGTATCTGGTCTAGTAGTATAAACATTTATTAAATCATCGGAATTTTCAATATTAAAACCAAGCTCTACCCCCTCTGATCTTCCAATCCAATTTTTTTGAAGCTCTTTTATATTTCCTGGCCAATCTAAATCATCTAAACCTTCAAGCAATGATTCAGCATAATCTGTAATTTTTAAAATCCATTGCTTCATTGGCAGGCGAATTACTGGATGACCTCCAATGTCTGATTTTCCATTTACTACCTCCTCATTAGCAAGTACAGCCTTTAGTTCTGGACACCAATTAACAGCAACTTCCTGCTCATGAGCTAATCCTTTATTGTATAGCTGTAAGAATATCCATTGAGTCCACTTATAATATTCAGGGTCAGTTGTATTGATTTCTTTTGACCAGTCATAGGAAAAACCTAAACGATTAATCTGTCTTTTAAAATTGGAAACATTTTCATGTGTGGTAATTTTTGGATGAGTACCAGTTTTTATAGCATATTGCTCTGCAGGAAGACCAAACGCATCCCAACCCATAGGATGGAGCACATTAAAGCCTTTCATGCGTTTATAACGTGCAACAATATCCGTAGCAACATAACCTAAAGCATGACCAACATGTAAACCGGCACCTGAAGGATATGGAAACATATCAAGGACATAATATTTAGGCTTTTTGCTAGACTCATCCTCTGACTTAAATGTTTCATTATCCAGACCAGGATTTTTGCCATTTGGCCTCTATAGCTTTATGATTATAACTCAATTTTAATAGAAGTTCTTGACTTGTTTCATCCAATCAAGAATTATTGCATTTACATCAATAGGTTGATTGTTGTTTGCGCCATATCCGCTACTATTAGAAAGCGATGAATTTCCGAAAGCATTAGTCATTGGACCACTATATTCATCGTCTACCAAAACTTGATTAGCTTGAAATTTAGCTATCACCTTCTTTGTTTTAGGGTTTCTAAAAATAATGAAAGACGACTTAGGATCTGCTGTTGACCCATAATATGGATCAAAAGTAAAATCTTCAAAGTTTATCTCAACTTCCATATCTCCATCTGTTTCAGGAGGAAGAATTTCAAATCCTAGCTTTACTAATTCTGATTGAATTGACTGTATGTGCTCTACCATAAAAGGATCTTGAATGTAATCGTTAATAAACTCTTCAATCTTATTGGTTTGACTAAGCTTAACTTTTTTTCTTCTAAATTGACCATGTAGATCAGCTGTAAACACAAATAAGAGTAAAGCAGCTAATAGATATGTATATTTTTGTAGTTTCATAGGTTCTCCGTTAGATAGCACAACCGTCTATCCCTCTTTTTTTATAATAATCTTGATGATAGTCTTCTGCGCTATAAAACTCTGAAAGAGCTTCAATTTCTGTAACTATTTTTGTAGAAAATTTACCAGATTCGTTTAAGGCATTAATTTTGCTTTCAATAATTTCTTTTTCTTCTTCACTTGAAAAATATGCTGCAGAACGATACTGTGTTCCAACATCAGGACCTTGTCTGTTCATAGTAGTAGGATCATGTAATTCAAAAAATGTATCAAGAAGTGTTTTAAAAGATACTACCTGCGGATTGTATTCCACTTCCACTGCTTCAGCATGACCTGTTAATCCTGTACATACTAACTCATATGAAGGATTTTTGACTTTGCCGCCTATATACCCAACAGTTGTTGCCTTTACGCCATCCATCTGCTGAAAAGTTGATTCAACGCCCCAAAAACACCCAGCAGCAAACACCGCTTTTTTATTTTCTACATCATTTGCCATAATAAACCCCATTAATGAAAACATTACCGTTAAAAATATTTTATTTTTTATCATAATTATAATATAAATAAGCTCCAATTATACTCATAGGTATCGATACAATTGCTCCAATTACTGGAATTAGAAATGAAGCTAAAAATATACCTATACCAACAAATACTGTGTTTAAAATACGCACAATTAATCTATGTTAATAAAACTTCTTTTGATTAATAGCACATTCATAGTTAAAAATAAGAATAAAATTAGATATTTATAATAAAAAAGCCTCTCAATTATAGAGAGGCTCTGGTGGCTACCATAAAAAGTTATTGCTGTTAGTTTCTATTTAAGAGGTTTAAAATATTTTTGAGCTCATTTTTTATTTCTTTTAGGGCTGAAATTTGAGTACTAGATAATGTTTCATCCATTGTTGGTTGAGTTGATTTATTTTTTAACTCTTCAACCGCTCCTTTAATAGTAAACTTCTTATCATAAAGTAATTTCTTAATATCAAGTATCACTTCAACGTCTTGCTTTCTATAGGTTCTATTTCCAGCCTTATTTTTGCTTGGTTTTAAAGAGGGAAATTCAGACTCCCAGTACCTTAAGACGTAAGGCTTTAATTTTGTTATTTCGCTTACTTCTTTTATACTATAATATAGTTTTGTTTTTGATTCAAGCATCGTGCTAATAATATATAAAAAAAATACTTAAAGTGATACTTTAATAGATATTTAGATAAAAATTAAACTGAGTCAGGGCTTGTAAAACTAAGCGAGTGGGCTTCTGCAACTTCTTGATTTGTAAGCTTACCCTTATATGTGTTTAATGCCATAAGCAATTTATCATCATTAAATAAGCCATGTAGTCCAGAATTAGCAAATTTTAATATAAATGGCTTAGTAGCTTCATTTAAAGCGTTTGTAGCCGTAAATGGAACTGCTGATGGTATATTTTTAACACAATAATGAATGATGTTATCCACTTCATATGTAGGATCACCATGTGTTGTTGGTTTAGAAGTTTCAAAACAACCACCTTGATCTACAGAAACATCTGAAAGTATAGATTTTGGCTCCATTAAGCTGAGCATATCTCTTGTAATGACTGTAGGAGGCTTACCTCCTGGTGTTAATACGGCACCAACTACAATATCTATCATAGGAAGTAAATTTTTAATAACGGTTTCAGAAGACTCAGCAACATTAACAGCTGGATATTGACTTTTAACGTTATTTAATAATTCGTTATTTACATCAAGCAAGGTTGTGCTTGCACCTAAACCTAGACTCATTTGCATTGCATTGATTCCTACAATCCCTCCGCCGATAATTAAAACATTAGCAGGATCTGCAAGACTAGTTCCTGCTATTAACTTGCCCTTGCCGCCTTTACTTTTCTTAAGTAGTTCAATACTATCTAATAAGGATAATCTACCAGCAATCTCACTCATAGGTTTTAGCATTGGAGTTTGATTGTTTACTACGACTGTTTCATAAGCTAAGCCAGTAACATTACACTCGAGAAGTTTTTCGGTTAATTCTTTTGATGAACTTAAATGTAAATAAGTAAATATTACCTTATTTGTAAGCATTTCAACTTCTTGCAAAGAAGGTTCTTTTACTTTAACTATCATTTCAGATTTATCAAAAACTTCAGGTGCACTATCTACAATAGTACACCCAATGTTTGAATAATCTTCGTCTGAATAACCGCTATCTAGACCCGCGCCTGACTGAACGAATAATTCATGAGAATTCTGAAGCAACATCTTGGCTGTTTCAGGATTAACAGATACTCGATATTCTTGAGAAATTATTTCTTTTGGAATACCAATTTTCATATCAATTCTTATTTCTCAGGTTTATCAGTAAGAAGCTTAATACTAAAGTTTAAACGACCTTGTTTGTCAATTTCGAATAGCTTTATTTTTACTTCATCACCGACTGATAATACATCTTCAACCTTGTTTACACGTTCCCATGCTAATTGAGATATATGAACTAGTCCTTCTCTACCAGGAGCAAATTCTACAAAAGCTCCAAAATCTAGAAGTTTAGTTACTTTACCGTCAAAAACAGTACCAACTTCAGGATCTAAAACAACAGCTTTAATTTGACTAATCGCATTATCTAGTTTGGCTTTGTCCTCTGCAGACACACTAACTGTACCATCATCTTCAATATTAATAACACATTCAGCGCCTTCCTGAAGAGCTTTAATGTTTTTACCGCCTGGTCCTATTAAAGCACCAATTTTATCTTTAGGAATCTGGAAAGATTCAATTTGAGGTGCATGCGGTGAAAGTGCATTTGGCTTATCAATAGCTTTATTCATTTCATCTAGGATATGCAATCTACCTTCATTTGCTTGTTCAAGCGCGTTCGATAATACATCCATAGGTAATCCAGGAACCTTTAAGTCTAACTGAATTGCACTAATTCCATCTCTAGTACCAGCAACCTTAAAGTCCATATCCCCTAAGAAATCCTCTGTACCTAAAATATCGCTCAGAACAGCGTAGTTATCGCCATCCATGATCAAACCCATAGCAATACCTGCTACGTGCTCTTTAATTGGTACTCCAGCGTTCATCATAGCCAATGATCCACCACAAACTGATGCCATTGATGAAGAACCGTTAGATTCGGTAATTTCTGATACAATACGCACTGTGTATGGAAACTCTTCCGATGATGGAAGTATTGGTTTTAATGATCTTTCAGCTAAATGACCATGACCAATTTCTCTTCTATTTGTAAAACCTATTCTACCGGTCTCCCCTACACAATATGGAGGGAAATTATAGTGCAGTAAGAATGATTTTTTATAGTCGCTTGCCATAGAGTCTATAATTTGTTCATCTCTACTAGATCCGAGAGTTAAAGCTGCAATAGCCTGAGTTTCTCCTCTAGTAAATAAAGCTGAACCATGAACGCGAGGCAATAATGATGGTACAATACTAATTTGTCTAACATCAGCTAAACCTCTTCCATCAACTCTTACCTTCTTATCTAAAATACTTTTTCTAACAGCATTTTTAAACATTGTTTTTATATAACCCTTAACTTCAGGATATAATTGTTCATCTTCTTTATAAGATTCTGAGGCTTCCTTAGCAATCTCATTAAATGCATCATCCATTGCTTGCTTTGAATCCATATCAAGCAGCTTTTGAATTTTATCTGCATAGGACTCTTCTAAAGCCTTGGTAACATCTTCTGTAATAACTGAAGTATCAACTATTTCGTATGAATTATCAAAATGTTCTGAAAATTCCATTTGAAGATCTACGATATCATTGATACCATCCATTGCTATATCTAACGCTTCTAAAATTGTTTTTTCTGGAACAAAATTAGAACCACCTTCAATCATACAAATTTTATCTTTTTTACCAGTAACCATAAGGTCAAGATCAGATGATTCCATTTGTTCGTTTGTTGGATTTAAAATATACTCTCCGTCAACCAATCCAACTTTTACTGAAGCAATCGGTCCATCGAATGGAACTGGAGATAATAACAATGCTGCAGAAGCGCCAATAGCAGCAACTACATCAGGTGTATTTACACCATCATAAGACATCGTTGTTAACATAATTTGCAATTCGTTTCTATAATTCTTTGGAATTAGAGGTCTAATTGGACGATCTGTAAGACGTGAAGTTAATACTTCAGCATCTGTTGGTTTTGCCTCCCTCTTAAAGAAACCACCGGGTATTTTTCCACCCGCATAATGCTTTTCTCTATATTCAACCTGCATTGGGAGAAAGTCGATACCTTCTCTTGGTTCAGATGAACAACATACTGTTGCAAGCATTGCAGTTTCACCATATGTAATAAATACAGATCCACCTGCTTGTCTTGCTATTTGTCCAGATTCTATTCTAAGCGGTCTTCCCGCTATATTCTTTTCTACTTTTATCATTTTCTTCTTTATTTTCCTCTTATCGATAGTTTTTTAATTAATTCATCGTAACTATCTAGTTTAGTTTTTCTTAAATACTTCAATAGTTTCTTTCGCTGTGACACTAGCTTAACTAAACCATGTTTTGAATGAACATCTTTTTTGTGCATTTTGACATGTTCTGTCAAAGATCTAATTCGATCAGTTAGAAGCGTAATTTGAGCTTCACTACTACCGACATCTTTTGCATCAAGACCTACGTCTTGAAGAAGTGTGCTTGTTTCTTTACTATATTTCATATTTCTCCTTAAAAGCATCTACCAATTTAGTACATACTTCTTTATCTTTTTCAATTTGTTCGATTAATAACTCTTTATTATCAAACTTAATTTCATCCCGAATTTTATCTAAAAATTCGATATAAAAATTCTTATCGTATAGACTGCCGAATTTATCAGATAAAATGTGAACTTCCATAACAAATTTTTTTTCGTTAAAAGTGGGTCTAATGCCCGCATTAGTCATTCCAAAATACATTTCTCCGTCATAAAAAACTCTTGATAGGTATACTCCAGTACTTGGAAGGAGCTGATTTTCAAATGTTGGGATAAAATTTGCAGTGGGATAATTCATTGTTTTTCCACGATTTGACCCTTTAACAACTAGTGCATCAAAACCGTAAAATCTTCCTAATAAATCATATACTTTATCTGAATTTCCTTCATTTATCAATGTTCTAATTATACTACTGGATATAGTTTTACCATTATGCTCTCGCATAGTTGGTGTTTGTAATTCTATATTATTTTTAGTACAAAAAGATTTTAAAAATTTAAAGTCTCCTTCTTTATTGTGTCCGAAATAATGATTAATTCCAACAGAAATAAGCTGGGGATTAAATAATCCTTTTAGAATCTTGTTTGAAAACACTGATGCTGTCATTGATGAAAACTCTTTAGTAAATGGTATTATCAACACTTTGTTAATTCCCATATCACTTAATGTTGATAGTTTTACCTCTAAGCTTTGCAAATTAACAGGATAACTATTATCATTTAGAACATAAAAAGGGTTAGGGTCGAATGTTATAAGGCATGAAGGAACATTTCTTTTTTTTCCTTCCTTAACAATAAAGGAAATTACATCTTGGTGACCTTTGTGTATACCATCATAATTACCAACAGTTATAACAGAACTTGAAAGCTCTTTCATTTGATCTATTGATGTTAAAACTTCCATTTTTCCTCAAAATTTTTAACTGTTAAAGATTCAGATAAGCTATATTCTCCAACACTTAATCTAGTTAAACTAGTTAAATGGCCTACTGTACCTAGGTACTGAGCAATATCCTCAGCTAAAACTCTTATGTACGTTCCTGAAGAACATTCTACTACAATCCTTAGGTTGCTTTGATCGATCAATTCTATCTTTAAATTCTTAATTGTAACAAGTTTAGGATTGGTTTTAATTGATATATTCTTTCTAGCAAGCTTATATAGTCGAACTCCGTCTATTTTACGGGCTGAAAACATTGGAGTCCTTTGTAATAACTCTCCAATAAATGATTGTGCGCATTTATTTAACATCTTTGATGAAATATCAGGAATTGATTTTTCTGCAACAACTTTACCGGTTAAATCCATAGAATCAGTTTGAATACCAAGCTTTACAACGCCTTCATAAGTTTTATCATATTGAATGATATCCGATAGTTTTTTTGTTGATTTTCCAACACCTAAAACCAAAACTCCGTCTGCAAACGGATCTAAGGTTCCTGAATGACCTACCTTCTCTTTAGTTATATATTTTATTTTTTTTACGATGGAAAAAGAGGAATAATCTTTTGGTTTATAAATGTTATATATCATACTAATCTATTTCTTTAATAAGCTTATCTATTTTTTCAAATTGCTCAAACGAATCATCATAAAAAAATTTTAATGTAGGAGTTGATCTTAAATTCAACATAGAGGATAAATGTTTTCTAAAAACAGGAACTAAAAGATTGAGTTCTTTATTAATTATTTCAATTTCTTTTGACGGATTAATTATACTGTAATACAAGTTAGCATGCTTTAGATCGGCAGTCATTTTTACCGATGAAAATGTTATAAAGCCGTACTTTCTTAAGTCCATCTCTCGAGTTAAGATATGATTAATGGTTTTTAAAACTTGTTGTGATACTCTTTCTGATCTAGAAAATGGCTTATTATTCAACTGTCTGCTAATGTTCTCTTAATTTCGTTTATTTTATATGCAACAATTCTGTCACCTTCAAAATACTTCTTAACTCCTTCAACAGAGATACCACACTCCATTCCTGAGTCTACTGATGCTACATCATCTTTAAATCGCTTCAAGGACGTAATAGAGCCTTTTGAGACTAATTCTTCCTCTTCCCTTATCAATCTAACAAAGCTATCGCGAGTAATTTTACCAGATTCTACTTGTGAACCGGCAATAAATCCAATTTTTGGTATTTTAAATGATTCTTTAACGACTGCCACTCCAATGACTTCCTCAACCATATCAGGTTTTAATAATCCTTCAACAGCCATTTTTACATCTTCAACAATCTGATAAATAATACTATATGCCCTAATTTCAACGTTATTTTGACTAGCTAGTAATTTTGTATTTGATGGAACTTGAACACCAAAGCCAATAATAATTGCTTGTGATGCTTGTGCAAGCAAAACATCGGACTCAGTAACATTACCAACCCCTTTGTGCACTATATCTACTCCAACTTCATCATTATTAATTTTTTCTATACTTTGAATTAAAGCTTCAATAGATCCATCCGCATCAGCCTTTATGATAATATTTAAATTATTAATATCACCCTCTTTAATTTGTGCTGAAATACTATCCAATGATGTTTTTTGAACCATCTGTAAATCTATTTCTCTCTTAATTCTTTGACGCTCATTTGCAATTTTCTTTAAATCTGATTCATTTTCGACTTCAGCAAAAATATCTCCAGCTTGTGGTACTTGATCAAAACCTAAGATTTGAACTGGATCAGAAGGCTTTGCCTCTTTAATCCTTTCATTTCTTTCATTCATTATTGCTCTAACTTTACCAGGGTGGTTATTACAAATAAATGGTGTTCCTATTTTTAACGTACCTTTTTGGATTAACACCGTTGCAACCGGTCCAAGACCTTTATCTAGCTTAGAATCAATTACAATCCCCTTGCAATCGATGTCTACGTTCGCTTTTAGATCTAAAACTTCAGCTTCAAGTAAAATTGCTTCCATCAATGCATCAATTCCTTCTCCAGTAATTGCAGAAGTATTTACTGATTGAATTTTACCGCCCCACTCTTCAACTAAAACATTTTTTTCAGATAATTCTCTTTTTACGATATCAGGATTTGCACCCTGTTTATCAATTTTATTAATAGCAACTACTATTGGTACTTCAGCAGCTTTAGCATGATTAATAGCCTCAATAGTTTGTGGCATCACACTATCATCAGCTGCAACCACCAAAATTACTATATCTGTTGATTGTGCACCTCTTGCTCTCATTGCTGTAAAAGCTTCATGTCCTGGAGTATCTAGAAAAGTTATAGCGTTTTCATTGTGAACAACTTGATATGCACCAACTCTTTGAGTTATTCCACCAGATTCCCCTGCAGCTACCTTAGTCTCTCGAATGTAATCTAAGATAGATGTTTTTCCATGATCGACATGTCCCATGATAGTAACAACTGGAGCTCTTTGAATTGCATTGGTTAATTCTTCCTCTGAATGTGCTGTAACAAATAAATCATCAACAACTTCTTCATATTTTTTTAATTCAACATCATATTCACCAGCAATAAGCTCTATTACATCCCACTCTAATCGTTGATTTACAGTCGCTAAAATACCCATCTGTAGGCATTTACCTATTACTTCACTCGTTCCAACGTCCAAAACTTTAGCCACTTCATCAATACTAGCATATTCTGCAAGCTCTACAACTCTTATTTGATCACCATCAACTGCATTTGAATCTTTTTTAAGTTTTTTATATGATTTTTTCTTTGGTCCTGAATCAATCGATGCTAGAGTTTTCTTAAGTCTTTTTACTGCTGAATTATCTTTTTTAATATCATCTTTGTGTTTTTTAGCTTTTTTACCATCATCTTTATTTTCAGGTTCTCTTAAAGTAATTTTACGGAGTTTTTTCTTAGGCTTTATTTCTGCAGGAGCTTTCTTAGATTTTCCTTCATCTTTTGATGTTTCTACCGCTTTAGACTCAGCTTTCTTTTTTTCTGCCTCACGTTGTTCTTGGACAGAAAGAATTTGAAATTTTTTCACAGATTTAGTTTTCATTACTACTTTTGAATCATGAATTTCTTTTCTAACCTGCTCTTTTCTATCTCTTTCTGCAGATTGACGATCTTTTGCAAATTCAGTATAAACTATTTGTTGAGTCTTTCCATCAATTGGAGACATGTGGCTTGACACAGAAATATCTTTAGATTTTAAGAAATCTAAAATATCGGTGTGTGATATGTTAAGCTCTTTTGCAAGCTGAAATATTCTTATAGAATCAGCCATTAATTATGCTTCCTCTTCAACTTTTTCAGCTACTTCATCTTCAGTTTTTTCTTCGACAACTTCTTCTTCAACTACAACCTCTTCTTCAACTTGATCAACCTGGGTTTCTTCAACAATGCTATCAACCTGCGTTTCTTCGATTTCAGGCTCCTGTTTATTGTGCGTAGTATTAATAAAATTATTAACTGCTTCGCTAACTGCTTCTATTTCTTCGCTTGAAAGTTCAACTTCATCTGAAAGTATGTACTTTTTAGCATTTAAATAGTCCGCAACTGAAGCAATACTTGCAACTTCAATCAATTTGTCACTAACAGATTTTTCAATACCATCTAAGGATTCTAAGGTAGTTTTCTGATTAATAAGCACTTCATCATACTCAGCCTTAGTATATGCATCAATCGTGTAGCCAGTTAATTTTGAAGCAAGATTTATATTTACTCCACTTCTACCAACTGCATTCTCCAATCCACCTTCTTCAAAAATAGCAACACAGTATTTTCTGTCGTCATCTATATAAATATCCATTGGTTTTGCAGGAGATAATGCTCTAGTTATAAATACTTCAGATTTGTCTGTATAATTAACAATATCAATCTTTTCATTGTTTAGCTCTCTCACAACAGACTGAATTCTACTACCACGCATTCCAACACACGCACCAACAGCATCAATTCTTTTGTCAACAGAGTGAACTATAATTTTACTTCTTTCTCCAGGTTTTCTAGCGATACCTTTAATTTCAATGATTCCATCTTCAATTTCTGGTACTTCCATTTCAAATAATTTATATAAAAATAAATCATCGCTTCTGGAAATTAGAATATCTGGACCTTTAGGAGTAACTTCTACAGCCTTAACAAGTGCTCTAATTGTATCACCTCTTCTAAAACGCTCAGAAAATATTTGTTCGTTTCTTGGCATTCTCAACTCTGTATGTTCAATATTTACAAAGGTATTTTCTCTATGCACCTGATGAACTGTACCAATAATAACCTCTCCAATTCTTTGAACATAGTCTTCATATATATATTGCTGTTGTACTTCACGAGTTCTTTTATTTAAAAACTGTCTTGCATTGGCAACAAGCCTTCTACCAAATCTTGCAGGATCAATAACTTCAACAAAAGTGTCTCCCAACTTCAATTCTCCAGCTAAATCCGGTTCCAATTCTATTGCTCGTTCTAATGTGATGTCAAAATGATCATCATCGACTTCTTCAACAATGGTCTTTTCCACATAAATTTCTATCTCACCTTTATCTAAATTAACAATAACACTGCAATTATCTGCTTCACCAGTTTCTTTCTCGATAATGAACAAAAATAACTGTTCAATAATTGTACCCAACTCTGAACGTTCTATGTTTTTTTCTCTTGCTAATTCAATAAAAATATCTATTAAGTCTCTGTTAATCATGACAATCCTTCAATTTTTTAATTATAACAAAAATGGGCCGTAGCCCATTTAATACAACGGAATATATCTATATATTATCGTATTAACAAGTATCTTAGTTGATACTTAAAACGAACCCGTAAACTTCTTCAAAAAAATCATTGTAAACGGTATTATCTGTGTCTACAGAATCAAGAATTTTTATTGCTTGATCAACATCTCCATTTTCTGCTAACATTTTGGCTTTTAAGATGTATATATATTTTTGTTCAGATTCTGATATTTCACTCTTTATTGCTTTATCAAAATTCATAGGGTTATTTTCAAGCTTTGCGAGCATGATATACCCTTCTTTTTTCAAATTAGGGAATTTGAGCTTAGAAACACTCTCTGATAGATACACCAATGCTTTATCGTTGTTTCCATTTATAAATGCTGTTCGTCCAAGATAAAATTTTGCTTGATAAGCAGCCGTTGTACCACTGTAAGAACTAACAACGCTTTCAAGTTGCAATACAGCATTATCAAAGTCGCCTTTTTCAAAATATACCATTGCATTACTTAAGGCAGAATCTGATGGAGTTGATTTTGGTTCACTGGATAAAGAATATGCTTGAAATGTGGTGAAAAAAACTAACATAGCTAAAAAGATTGGGTTTAAAACAATCTTCTCGATTAATGTATAATCTGAACTTTTTTTATAACTTACTTTAATGGGTGTAAGCAAAAAACTCTGTATTTTGTCTTTCATTTTATCTTATTTCCAATAATTAAATAGTTTGTAAAGTTTAGGTCTAAATTTAGTGGATAATTTCGCACTTGAAACCTTTTTATTTTCATCTTTTCTAAGTTTTCTCTGGATATCGGTATCTAAAGAAGAAAAATTCATACAGTCCTCAGAACAGCAATCGTTATACTTCTTACTACATTCATCACATTGAATAAATAGCAAGTGACATGCGTCATTACTACAATTTTTATGGTTGTCAGATTCATTTTTGCATTGATGGCATTTTGCAATAATATCTTCTGTTACTCTTTCGCCCATTCTATCGTCAAATACAAAATTTTTACCAATAAATTCTGATTTCAAATTTGATTCTTTAATATCATGCGCATATTGAATAACGCCACCCTCAAGCTGATAAACCTCTTTAAAACCTTTTTTAATTAGATAAGAACTTGCTTTTTCACAACGAATTCCTCCCGTGCAATACAAATGTACCTTCTTATCTTTTTTGTCCTTCAAAAGCATTGCTACTTCGGGTAACAATTCTTTTGAAAAATGCGCATCTGGTATTATAGCATTTTTAAATTTTCCAACTTCACTTTCATAATAATTTCTCATATCAACTACAACAGAATCATCTTCTTTAATAGATTTATGAAAATCGATAGGCTTTAAATGTGTACCAGTTTTCTTCATATTATATGAATCTTGAGGAACCTTATAGGCAACAATTTCATCTCGAACTAATATTTTTAGCTTGATAAAAGATACACCTTCCACAATGGCGTATTTAAATTGTAGATCCTTTAAGCCTTCAATGGACTGAATATATTGCTTGAATAACGCTAGTTTATGTTCCGGTATACTTATTTGAGCATTGATGCCTTCAAAAGAAACATAAACTCTACCTAAAACCCCCAACTCTTCAAGGCTTTGGTATAATTTATCTCTTAACTCAGATGGATTTTTAATAGAAAAATATCTATAAAAAGAACAAGTAATTCTTTTAAAATCTTCTCTTTGTAAAGTTTTTTCTAACTCAAGCTTTGATTTTTTATTATACATAAGTGAATGTTAATAGAAAAAGAGCCTATTAACAATAATAAATAGGCTCTTTAATATTAAGTAATACTAATTACTTTTAATTTGAAGTAGTGCTTAATTCAGGTCTAAATCTCCAAGTTTCACTCCAAATCCAATTCCAACCACCTCTTACTTTTGAGTCTAAATCAGGATCTTCACCATACATTTTTTGAAGAGTTTCTTGAAATTCTAATTGATTAGGTCCCAATATTTCTGACATAGTCATGTGAGGAGTTGAGTATGAATATACTGAAACATTTCCACCTAACGTTTTTGTCATTGCAATCCAAGGTCTTGTACTATCACTTTGTTTGGCTAACTCATTAAACCTTCCAAAAACACTCTCAGTGTTGGCAGTTCCTCCTTGTTGTACTCCATAATAATAAACAGTTATAAAATTAGGTGGTCCTTGATTGTTAACATTTGCTCCATCAACAGTTGGCATGTTTCTACTTAAATCAGGACGCAATGTCCAAAACTCTGTACCACCAACTTGCTCTATCATTGATCCAAATTTATCATAAGGCACCGGATCATGATTGGACATTGCATTAAATACATCATCTACCATATCCAAAGGAGTAGGCCACTGCGCTGCAGCAACTCTAACATATTTACCAGCATTAGGACCATTAACAATTGAAAATGTATTTACTGCTCCTAAGCCAGTGTGAGCTTTATTGTGTTGAATCATAGCTTTTTCAAAATCAGCTACCCTAACCCCATCTTTAACTCCAACATAACTTTGAATGTGTAATACTTGACCAAAAGCATAGGAAATAAAGATAATTGATAATAATAATTTTTTCATAATTAACTCCATATTTGTTAATAACATATAATGTTAATTATTTTTTCTCAAAGATGTAATAGCTAACTAAAGATTCAATTTGTTTCCACGCTGGGTGATATTGAACCCGCTATCAATAATATTTTGAAACTCATTTGAGCTATTATCTAAAGCGGGATTTGTGTGATTTAAATGAATGAAAAAGATTGAATCTTTTTTATCAGAGTTTTTAAATATTTTCATTGTTTCAACAATGAAAGGATGAGGAATTTGAGACATATCTCTACCTGGAAGTTCATTAATATCATAAAAAGTACCATCTAATAAACTGTAGTCTGAATTTTCAACAATATCTATAATATCTGTCTGCCATTTATTCCATTTATCAATATCTGGAATGAAAACTAAAGATTTTGATGGCCCTTCTATTCTGTAGCCTACTGTTTCTGAAAATTCATCCCTATGAGGTACTTTAAATGGAGTAATAGACAATCTAGTATTTAGGTAAACTTTTTTACTATCAATTAAACGTGATAAAGAAATATTCTTTAAATCAACCAACTGACTCCAGGGGCCATTATTTCTTAAAAAACTTTCCATTTTAGGCATGACATTAACAACAGTACTTTTTGCACCCATAACTTCCCTACCTAAATGCATTAATCCAGTATAATGTCCAATATGAGCATGCGTTAAAAAAATTCCTTTAAGTTCTCTTATATTGTTACTGGTTAAGAAATGTAGCTGTTCAGCAAAATCAGGTGTAGCATCAATCATCCAAACTTCATTTGAAACAGGATCAACAATACCAATACTTGAGACTTTGTTGTGAAGATTTGGATTATTCCATTTATTAATACAGCAGGTTTTTTCACAGGCTGCATGAGGAGCTCCTCCGTCCTGAGCAACGCCAAGTACAACCACGTAAGGAGAATTATCTTTATCCTTAAAACTAAAAAGAAAAATTGAAAAAAATAGTAAAGATACTAACCTACCCACCAAGTTGAAGTTCATCATCTGGTGTTTTAACTGGTGTATTTGGAGAATTATAAATTGCCTCTATTTCAGCTTTATGTTTTTCAATTACAACTTTTCTTTTTATAGACATTTTCGGTGTTAATTCACCTTTATCAACAGTCCATTCATCAGCTATTAGTGCAAATTTTCTGATAGATTCATAGCGAGAAAAATTTGTCATTGTATATTTTACTATCGCATCAAACATTTCATATGTTTGTTCGTGCGCGCACAATGATTTATAATCAAGACTAGCTAAACCTTCTTTTTCAGCCCAAGCCATTAAGTTTTCCTTGTTTGGTACGATTAATGCTGAAATGAAGTTTCTATCATCACCAACCACATTACATTGTTCAATGTATTTGTTAGAGGTCAATGATACTTCCATCGGTTGAGGAGCTACATTTTTTCCACCCGAAGTTACTATAAGGCTTTTCTTTCTATCAGTTATTCTAAGCAATCCATCTTCGTCAAATTCACCTATATCACCGGAATGAAACCACCCATCAACAATAGCTTCATTGGTTGCTTCTTCGTTCTTGTAGTATCCCTGCATAACGTTATGTCCTTTACAAAGGATTTCACCATCTGATGCAATCTTAACCTCAACACCAGGAATAGGTTTTCCAACAGTTCCAAATTTAAAGAAATCAGGATGACCAATTGTCATAACTGGACTTGTTTCTGTTAATCCATACCCCTCAATGATAGAGATTCCGATTCCACAGAAAAAAGATCCAACTTCTTTAGAAAGTGCTGAGCCACCTGATGAACAAGCTCTCACCTTTCCGCCAAGGGCTGCTCTAAATTTATTTAATACCAATTTGTCAGCAATACTGTATTTTAAGTTTAATACAAAAGGGAGTTTTTTGCTTGCTTGACGATAAGGAACTGTTTGCATTCCAACTCCAATTGACCACTCTGCTAACGATTTTTTAACACCTGTCATTTCTGATACAGTATCCATAATTTTTGCATGTATTTTTTCAAAAATTCTTGGTACAGCAGTTAAAAAAGTAGGGCGAACCTCTCTTATATTTTCAAATAATATTTCTGGAGTAAAATTCATTTCCGCATAGTATATGGAAGTTCCTTGGCTAAAAATTGAATAGTGACCACCCACCCTTTCAAAACTATGACTTATAGGAAGAAATGAAACGAATCTTTCTATGCCATCAGCAGGCTTCAGTTCAGGATTAAGCTCCATTGCAGCTTTAATAATATCATCAATTGATAAAAGATTATTACAAATATTTGCATGACTTAACATTACCCCTTTTGGATTTCCAGTTGTTCCGCTAGTATATATTAATGTCAATAAGTCTTCAGGCTGAACAGACTTTGAAATTTCACGAATATCATGTACTTCATCTTTCAAGTTAAAGACTTCAGAAAATTTTACTACATGATCTTTACCTCCATCGTATGAATCATCCATGATTATGATAGTGTTTAAATTTGAATTTGCATCATTTATCAAAGAATATACTTTATCTAACTGGATTGCATCCTGTACAATAGCAATTTTACTTTCAGAATGCTCTACAACATATTGTGATTGTGCTGGAATTAATGTAGGATAAACAGGAACTGAAACAGCCCTAATGTGTGCAATAGCATAGTCTGAAATAGCCCATTTGCGAGAATTCGCACCAATTATTGCTACTTTGTCATGCTCATTAACACCTAAATTTTTTAATCCGTTTGCAAAATCTTCGACAAATTTTTGCAATTCTATTAATTCAACTCCTTGCCATCCATTATCTTCTTTAGTATAAAAAGTTTTAAGATTTGGTCTTTCGTTAACAAGCGTTTGAAACATTCCTGGTACAGTTTTAAATGACACAATTATCTCCTTCTGTCTATATAATCAATATGTAATGTTAGTTATTGACAAACTACATACTTTATCTGAAATTTGTCAACATCTTTGCCGGGGTGGCGGAATTGGTAGACGCGCTGGTCTCAAACACCAGTGAGAGCAATCTCATGTCGGTTCGAGCCCGACCCTCGGTACAAAAAAAAAGGGCTATTAAAAGCCCTTTTTTTTAAGTAAATAATTATTTATTCTTCTTCTTCTGGCGGAAAGACTGCATCATTAAGAGTTTTTAATTGTTTCTTAATATCTGACAAATCTCTTCTAGTTCTACGTTTTTCAGAGTCAAAATTATCCTCTAACCCTTCAAGATCACGTTGTACATTTTTAATTTTCTTCGATAAATCTCTGTCGACTCTTTTTATTTCATACGCTAAATCATCTATCAAACTACCTAAAGAATCTGCTTTTGTATAAATCAGCTTAGTATTTGCTAGAATCATGTCTTGGCCTCTTTTAATTTCTTTGCCTTGACCAATATTTTCAAGTTCTACAGCTTTAACTCTTTGCTTAAATTCTTTATTTACCATATCAACATGCTCAACTTGCTCGCCTCTTAATACTGTCATTTCATCCATTGTTGAATTGTATTGCATTAGGGAGAAACCAACGGCCAATGTTAAGGCAAGAACTACAACACTTAAAATCTTTTCTGTACTAGATAACATAATTATAATACCTCTATTGTTTTTCTTAAGTCCACTGAAACTAATGAATGAAAATCAATATGAAAACATTTTTTTTATTTTGGGATATTTCCGATTCTTGTGAGCCTAGGTATGAAGCTATCAAGGTCAATTGAAAACCAAGTTATAACAGGCTGACCTAGGATATGACTCATAGGAACAAAACCCCAAAATCTTGAATCTTCGCTATTATCTCTGTTATCACCCATCATCCAATAATAATCTTGTTGTAAGGTGTAACTATCTATATTTTCAATTGATACGTCGTTAATAACAACATACTTCATGTACTCTTTTTTAAGGCCAGACCAAGGATTTATTAACGTAGCATTTGGATTCGGCGCATAATCATTGAAGACGCCTCTATCTCCAGTTCTTCTATATAAATCGTATGGATCTTCATTTGTAAAAACCAATTTTTGATCATTAAAAATAAGCTCAACTTTATTGCCCTCAAACAATAACAAAGGTATTATCAGCTCCCAGTTCATCTCTTCATTAATTGCAAATGAATCGCCTTTCTTTGGAATGATGAATTTTTTCATATTATCTTTATTACCATTGTTAAGAAACATATTATCATCCATATATGATTCTGATGAAGGTTGTTTTGAAAGAAATTGACCGCCATTAGGCAATTCATATTCTTTGCTATTAACAAATATAGTTCTGTTCTGAATCTCAATAGTGTCTCCAGGCAACCCAATACATCTTTTTACATACTTATATACATTATCTCTCGGATATTCAAAAACTACAACATCGCCTCTTTCTACATCTTTAAATGCAGGAAATCTATAGTCTGGAAGAAATGTAGGAATACTAATTGCAGTAAAAGGTACCCATATTTTTTGAGGCACTTTCATTCCATAAATATATCTACTTCCTACCAGCATATCGCCTCTCAGAATATTTCTTTCCATACTACTAGTAGGTACGATATATAGCTCAACAACAGTTTCTTTTAAAAACAATACTATTAAGACTAAATAAAAGAGCGACTTTATTTCTTTAATTATTTTGTTCATTTTTTATTATAGTAGAAATTGGTTTAAATGTTTTTCTATGTATTGGTGTATAAGAATATTTCTCTAATGCAATTAAATGTTTTTTTGTTCCGTAGCCACTATTTGATTTAAAGTCATACTCAGGATAAATATAGTGAAATGAACGCATTAATTCATCTCTTGTTACTTTAGCAATAATTGATGCAGCCATAATGGATTCAAATTTTTGGTCACCTTTGATTATCCCTTCATTTCTTATATCTATATTTAATGGGAAACCATCTATTAAAACCTTATCAGGTTTTATATTTAAAGCATTGATAGCTTCTATCATAGCATCTTCTGTAGCAATTTTTATATTGCAAGAGTCAATATGATCATTCCATTTTATACCTACACCAACAGAAAGTGAATTATTCATAATTTCAGAAAATAATTTTTCTCTCTTTTTTTTGGATAGTTTTTTAGAGTCATTAAGAGATTTAATTGGTTTATCTAGTATAACTGCAGCAGCTACAACAGGACCAGCTAAACAACCTCTTCCCACCTCATCTACGCCTGCAATAATCATTTTTTAAATTAATAATAAAAAATCAATGTACATCTTTTAAAAAATTAATTAATATGTGTTCATGTCAAAACAAAAGTATACACTTTTAGTATTTGCAATCATTAGTATTTTGCTTCTCTCTCCTGGCATAGGAGTAGAGTTTTACGATAAAGTATGGTCTTTCCCTGGTAATCTTCTTTCTGATGAATTTAAAAACTCCTTCCCTATTGCAACTATTCCCTTAATGGTTGTTGCGCTTTTGGGTACTGGAGTTTATATGACATTTAAGCTAGGTTTTCCTCAATTAAAATATATATTTCACGGCGTAAGAGTAACTCGTGGTGACTATGATGATGTCGAAGATGAAGGAGACTTAAATCACTTTAAAGCATTATCAACAGCACTTGCTGCTACTGTAGGTATTGGAAATATTGCAGGTGTTGCAATTGCCATCTATTATGGAGGGCCAGGTGCATTATTTTGGATGTGGATAACAGCTTTTTTTGGAACAGCCTTAAAATACTCAGAATGTACGCTTGCACTTCAATACAGAGAAACTGATAAATTTGGCAATACAGCTGGCGGTCCTATGTATACTATAGAAAATGGACTTGGACCCCAATGGAGATGGCTTGCAGTAACTTTTGCTGCTTTTGCTGTCATCTGTTCTTTTTTTACTGGAAACGCAATTCAATCTTTTACTCTCACTGATCAATTGTACAGTCAATTCTTACCCGTTCTTGGTTCAACTCACCCAATAATGGCTAAATCTGTTATTATTCCTGGCATTCTTGAGCCGTCACTCCTTCAGGTTATATTAGGAGTCATATTAGCTCTTATTGTTGGTTCAGTAATTCTTGGTGGAATAAAACGTATTGGCAATGTAACTGGATACCTTGTACCAATAATGGCCACAATTTACGTTTTCACTGCACTGTTTATTGTTTTAAGTAATTTTGAAAAAGTCGGCTCCTCTTTTAATACAATTTTTTCTATGGCATTTAATCCACCTGCACAAATATCTGGTATTGGAGCAGGTGCAGTTATTGCTTTCTTAAACACAATGATGATGGGTGTTAAGCGTGGCTTATTTTCTAGTGAAGCTGGACAAGGTTCAGCTGCTATAGCACATTCAACTGCTAAAACCAAATATTCTGCTAGAGAAGGTGTTGTAGCGTTGCTAGAGCCATATATTGATACAATCATAATTTGTACGCTTACAGGACTAGTAATCATGGTTACAGATTCATGGCATCTTACTGAATTCTATTCCACAAGAATTGATCCTTCCATTACGGAAGATATGTGGATGAATAGTAGTGTTTTAACTAGTCATGCATTCGCTCAAGGCATTCCATTTGGAGATAAGATTGTTACATTAGCAGTTGTATTGTTTGCAATATCAACAGCAATTAGTTGGTCTTTTTACGGGGAAAGAGCTACAGATTATTTATTTGGATCAGATGCTATTAAGTATTATAGATATGTATATGTTTTTATGGTCTTTGTAGGCTCTACTCTTTTACTTGAACCTGTATGGATTTTTGGTGATGCTGCATTAGGATTTATGACCTTTCCTAACCTTATAGCTATCATTCTATTAAGTACTAAACTTAAAGATATTTCTACAAGCTACTTTGAAAAGTATTAATCAATTTATTGATAAAGCTCTATCAATTTCAGATCATGCATATGAAGTAATTAAAAATGCATCCACAAATATCAAAAAAGTTAAATCAAAGGGTGAAATATCCAATCTTGTAACTAATACTGACATTGAGGTTGACCGCTTAATTACTAATTTTTTAAATGATAATTTCCCTAAACACAATATTGTTTCAGAAGAATTAGGTATTAAGAATTTGGATTCAGAATATACATGGTATATTGATCCTATTGATGGAACAAATAACTTCGTACATAACTATCCTTCTTATGCAGTATCTATTGGACTTTTTTATCAAAATAAACCACTTATTGGCGTTGTCTACGATATTCCAAATAATGAGAAATATTTTGCAGTAAAAGACCAGGGATCTTTTTGCAATAATAATACTATACATGTTTCAAGTAATAACTCTATCAGCGATAGTCTATTTGTAACTGGATTTATACCCTATGATGAAAATTATATAGATAAAAATCTCAGAATAGTTAAAAGTATAAACTTAAACTCTCATGGAGTAAGAAGACTAGGTGCTGCTTCAATAGATATGTGTCACGTAGCAAAGGGCGTAGTCGAAGGATTTTGGGAATATAACTTACAACCTTGGGATGTTGCAGCAGGAAGCATAATAATAAGCGAAGCTGGTGGAACTGTTACTAACGAATTAAATGAAAGCTATAACTTTGATAAATGCATTATAGCTTCAAACTCATTGATTCATAGTGATTTTATTGAAATCGTCAATCAATCTTAGCTAAGATCTAAGTAATCTTTCACATCCGATAAAACACTTTTCATCAATTTATCATCAGTTTCAAGCAGAGTTTTAACTTTTTCTCTCCCTTGTGCAATCTTATCACCTTTGTATGAAAACCATGAACCCATTTTTTCCACTACTCCACCTTGAAGCGCTAAATCAAGCAAATCTCCAGCATATGATATTCCTTTACCATACATAATATCAAATTCAGTCATCTTAAAAGGAGGTGCAACTTTGTTTTTAACAACTTTAACTCTGGTACGATTTCCAGTCATATCTGTACCTTCTTTAATAGCTGCAATTCTTCTGATATCTAATCTAACAGAAGAGTAGAATTTTAAAGCTCTACCCCCAGGAGTTGTTTCTGGACTTCCAAACATAACACCTATTTTTTCTCTGATTTGGTTTATAAATACAACACACGTTCTTGATTTATTAATTGGACCAGAAAGCTTTCTCAGTGCTTGTGACATCAATCTTGCTTGTAACCCAACAGTTACATCACCTATTTGACCGTCTAGCTCTTGCTTTGGAACTAAAGCTGCTACTGAATCGATAACGATAACATCTAAAGCTGCGGTTTCAAGAAGTTTTTGAAGGATATCTAATGCTTGCTCCCCCGAATCTGGTTGTGAAACTAAAAGATCATCTGCATTACATCCTAAATTCTTTGCATACTCAGGATCTAATGCGTTTTCTGCATCAATAAATGCCGCTTTGCCGCCATGTTTTTGACATTCAGCAACAATATGTAAAGCTAAAGTTGTTTTTCCAGATGATTCTGGTCCAAAAACCTCAACAATTCTTCCTTTAGGAACACCGCCTACTCCAAGAGCCATATCTAATGATAAACACCCTGTTGAAATTGCTTCAACATCTAGCGTAGCAGTGCCACCCAATCTCATGATTGAGCCTTCACCGTACTCTTTATTAATATCTAATTGAACTGCCTCTAAAACCTTATCTGCTTTTTCTGCTTTTTTTGTTGCCATATGTAACTATCCTTTAAACTATTTATGATTTTTTTAAAATTTTTCGTACTTCATTAAGACACAATATAACAGTAAGCTCGCGATTGGTGCTTCTGTTGGGTGTTAAATTATACTTCTTAATATATAAATTATTTTGATAAAATATTCCAACAAATACTAAACCAACAGGTTTTTTTTCTGTTCCACCATCCGGTCCGGCAATTCCTGTAATACCAATTCCAATATCAGTATTATTTTTTTTAGCAATATTTGAAGCTAATGATCCAGCAACCTCCTCGCTAACAGCGCCATATCTATCTATTAAATCTTTATCAACTCCAACATCATTGATTTTTAATTCATTGCTATAACATACTGAACCGCCTTTAAAATATTTAGAACTTCCAGCAATATCTGTAAGCCTTGCAGCAAGCATACCAGCAGTACAAGATTCTGCAGTGCTTACGGTAAGTTTATTTTTAATAAATAAGTTTGCAATGACATCTTCAAGCTTATCGCTGTCAAACCCATAAACATACTTACCAACTCTTTCAACTATTTGATCTAACAAAGAATTTAAAAGCTGAATGTCACCTGAAGTTAACCTAATATCTACACCAAGCATTCTATGGGGCAAAAAAGCTATATCACATTGCTCTTTATAATTTTCAATCAAATCGGTAATTTTTTCTTGAAGGATTGATTCAGGAACTCCTGTTGTTCTTATACTCTTACATACTACTTTGTTGGTATTAGTTTTCTCTATTTCCGGAAGGACATAATCCCTAAACATGGATTTCATTTCTTTGGGCACTCCGGGCATTGCAAAAAAATTAACTTTTTTTGAATCACCCCTCATCATTGCTTTTGCTCCCTTAAAAAAGGATGCGTGTTCTTTTGTATAATGAAGTCCTCTAGCAGATCCAACATTATTTGGAATCATGTTTCCTTTTTTTATTTTAAAAGCCTGATTTTTATTCAAATTAGGCATTTTGAAATTTAATTTTTTAAATCTTGCGGATAGTTTTTCCCAATACTCTCTATCAAATTCGTCAGAATCTTCAAAATATTCAATAAACGCAGAAACTGTAATATCATCAATAGTAGGCCCTAGCCCTCCAGTTACAATAATATGATCACATTCCCATTCTTTCCATTGATACTCAAGTGTATCACAGATATCAACAAAGTTGTCTGGAATTGTATGGTGAACATCAACTTTCATTCCTGCAGATAGTAATTGTTGACCTATCCATGCTGCATTGCGATCTAAGGTAAATCCGCTTAAAAGTTCATTACCAATTGTTATAATACCTATTTTCATACTATCCATAACTTAATACTTAAAATTATTATTACAACTACTATGGATAGAATTGAGGCCATAATATCGTCCCCTATAACTTTCAAATATGGTTTTTCAGTAGGATTATTTTCAACCCAGCCAACTGGACCAATTTTCGATATATCAAAAAAACGAAAAATGATAAATGTTAAAATATATAATATACTAATATCGGAAAGAAAATTGATATCAAACTGAAACTGTCCATAGAAATTATTGAAAATATTAACACCAGATATAGCTATTCCCATTCCTATAACTTCATCTAAAACATACTCCTTTGGATCTTCAGATTTTGATTCAACGATTAATTTATCATAAGCCCTTGGACCAATTATCAAGGTAAAGAAAGCTAAAAACGAAGCAGTTTCTGCGCTTTGTTCATACAAAGCAATGAGCAAAACAAACAGTGAAGCCCATGTACCTCCACCAGGTATTCTACCCAACCCAAAAAGAGTTGCCAGCTGTATATTAAAACTTCTACTAAAATCCATTCTTAGCAAAGTAATGTATTCCTGTTGATGCGGCATAAAGCGCATTTATTGCAACTAAAATATCTACTAGGTTTTGCGCTGGATCGGCTAGAAGAATAATTAGAACCATAATATGCTGAAATACCGTTTTAAATTTTCCATACTGCGAAGTTTGCAGAGGTTTATTTTTGGCTAGTAAATAATTTCTATAAAAGGTTATAATAATATCTCTACCAACAATAATTGAAAATGCCCACAGCGCAATAACATCTAAATAAAGAAATGCAGATAATGTTCCAATCATTAAAACCTTATCAGCCAATGGATCCATGTAATTCCCGTGCTCCGAGACTAATTTAAATTTTCTAGCAATTTTACCATCTGCGACATCACTTATACTACAATATCCAAATATAAGACCGGCCAGTAAAAAATTATCCTGAAGTATTAGATAAATTATCAAAGGAGTTAAGATAATTCTTGAGTAAGTCAGAATATTTAGGAAAAGTTTCAATTTAACTTTACCCTTCCCGCTATAGCAGTTGATATTGTTTTATCGTCTATGTATTCTAAATTACTACCAACCGGTAATCCAACTGCTAGTCTAGAAATTTTAACTTCTTTATCTTTAAGTATTTTTTCAAGATATAGAGCTGTTGCATTTCCAGAAGTACTTGGATTTGTAGCAATTATAATTTCTTTTATATCTGAATTCAATCTTTCTAAAAGTTTGTCTATGGATAAATCAGATGGACCGATACCATCCAAGGGAGATATTGCTCCTCCTAATACATGAAATAATCCATCATAACTATTTGTATTTTCAATTTTAATGGCATCTTCAACATTTTCTACAACACAAATATATTCAGAATTTCTATCTGATCTACAACTACAATCCTTAGTTCCCATACTATTGGTATCTACCTCTTCATTTAAAAAAACCATTCCACAACTTGAGCAATTTCCAAGCATATCGTTTACATTATCAAGAGCTTGAATTAAATTTTTACCAACAGTTTTTTCAGAGCGAATAATAAAATATGCTATTCTTTCTGCTCCCTTTCTTCCTACTCCAGGGAACTGCATTAAAGACTCAATTAATTCTTCTATATATCTTGGTGCGTTAGCCATTAAAAACCAGGTAACCCATCTGTTAATCCGCCAGTAACTGCTTTAAGTTTCTTAGCAGATGTATCCTTTGCATCTTCCAAAGCTTCATTTACGGCTACTTTGATAGCATTTTCAATGACATAGGCCTCGCTACTAAGTAAAGTTTCATCAATTTTAACTTCTTTTGTTTTCATATCTGCTGTCATTACAACACGACAGGCACCATTAGCGGACACACCTTCAACTTCAATAGTTTCAAGCTCTTTTTTAATTTTTTTCATTTGAGATTTCATATTTTGAGCTTGTTTTAACATCTCTTTCATATTTCCAAACATTATAACATATCCTTTCCTTCAAAAAGATTCACAATATCATTCTCATCAACTTGTTCATCTTCCTCATTTTCAATTTTTTCTACTTTGGTATCAATCAATAGTTTTATTTCAATATCCGAACTAAACTGCTCATCTATTACAGACTTCAATAATGGCAAACCATCATTTAATAATTTTTGGTTAAACTCGGAGTTATCGTACGAAATCAATTCTATTTCATTATCTTTTACTTCGCCAAGCAAACAACTGGATAGTTGAGCGCCAATAGAACCTCTTTGTTTTGAAACCATTTTAAGAATCTTCTCCCAATTGCTTTTTAGATGTTCAATCTGGATACTTTCGGTTCTTTTAACCTTAGATTGTATTTTTTCAGTTTTTTTTACAGGCTGCTTTTCTGGCACGCTATCATCAAGTTGCTGATCATTTTTAAAATCCTTTTTCAGAAAATTTTCTATATCAATACTAGAATCAAATTGTAGCAATTTTATCAATTGCATTTCAAGCAACAAATATTGATCTGAATATTGCTTAATAGTAGCGTAAAGGCTTGATAAATTATTTGATAAACGAATAATATCCTTGTCAGACCAATTATAATTAGATTCACTATATTTTTTAGCTAATTCTGGCTCTAATCCAATTAATTTTAACCCATTTTTAAACTTAATAACTGAAAGATTTCTAAAGTGAATGATTAAATCTTTTAATAAATCTTCTACTATATAACCCTTATTTCTAATCATTTCAAGATTATCAACAAGCTTATTTCCATCTTTTTCATGTAAAGCATCTGATAAACTAAATAAAACCTCGTTCGGTACAACACCCAAAAGATCTTGCACTGTTTGATAGTCAACATCATCTCCAAGTACTAAGACTTGATCTAAATAGCTTAAAGCATCCCTCATACTTCCCTCCGACTTTGATGCAATCAATGAAAGTGACTGTGGTTGTATTTTTTGAGATTCTTCCTTGGCTATAAATTCTAATCTTTCTGAAATAATTTTATTAGTTAACGGAAGAAAATCAAATCTTTGACATCTTGATATAATTGTTTGAGGAACTTTATGAACATCTGTGGTAGCAAGTATAAATTTTACATGCTTTGGTGGCTCTTCAAGCGTTTTAAGTAATGCGTTAAAAGCTTGAACTGTAAGCATATGAACCTCATCAATTATTATAACCTTATAAGAACCTGAAACCGGCATAAACTTAATATTTTCTCTTAATTCTCTAATTTCATCAATACCTCTGTTTGATGCACCGTCAATTTCTATCACATCCATAGACCTACCTTCTATAATATCCTTAATCGAATCTGAATTTAAATCGTATTCTGTTGTCGGTTTATCAGAGCCATTTAATGACATAGCAACCAATCTTGCCATAGTTGTTTTACCGACTCCTCTAGGGCCAGCAAATAAAAATGCTTGGGCAAGACGATTTTTTTCGAATGCTTTCTGTAGAGTTGCCGTGATATGGTCTTGACCAACAACATCATTGAAGTGCTTTGGTCTCCATTTTAGCGCTAAAACTTGGTAATTATTTGACAATATATTTCCTTTATTTCCGACAATTTAATCATACAAAACAAAAGAGCGTAGAATTATAATAACACTACGCTCGTTTTATTTAATTTAAACTTCTATTTATTTTATATTTTCTTTTTCTATTACAAGCTTAAGACTATCAACTTTTGATTCACTGGCTTTTAATCCCATTTTAGCAGATTGCTCAAAATATCTTAACGCCAATGCATTATTTTCCATAGCAAGGTAATAATCTCCTAACGAATCATAAGGATTTGCTTTTCCAGCCTGCCTTCTTACTTGCTCCTGAAACAGCTCTTTTGCATTATCAAACTCTTCTTTTTGCAAGTATGCATAGCCCATTATATTTAATGCAGGAGTAAAATTAGGATTCATTCTATACAAATCTTTACCATTTCTTAATACAGCATCAGGCCCAATGTCATCTATAGTAGCAAATATAGTTTCAAATCTTAAAAATGAACTATCAGGATATTTTTTTACTAAACCTTCAACAACTCTATTAAATGTGTTTGTACTATTTTCAGTATCGTCTGCTAAAGCCATAATCATTCTCTGTTCATCTTCTGAGGCATTTAAAGACATGCTGACAGCAATATCTAGGTTTTCTTCTACCTCACCCTGATTTTGAAGAAAGAAGTTTGCTCTTGCACGCATTGCATAAGCCAGTGCAAAACTGTTATCAATATCAATTGCCGCAGTAAATGAATCATTTGCTTGCTCCCATTCAAGATTGTAGAGCTGCCACATTCCATTATTAAATAAATTTTTAGCATCCTCCGAATCGCTAGACCATAGCATTATTAAAGCATCTTCGCTTGCCATTTTTTTCTGATGTTTTGCAACTGCTAGATTTCTTGTAGCCCATTCAAATTCTGGATCTACTTCAAAAGCTAATTGATAGTTTTCTAGCGCAGTATCAAAATCACCTTTATTTAAATAAAACTCTGCTAAAGAATCGTATGCATTAGCTTCATTTGGATTTAATTCTATATATTTTTCAATATACTCTAATGCCTTTTCATACATTTCATCATCCTCATCATTCCCAGGTGCATTAAAATTTCTAATATATGAGTAAGCTAATAAATTGTATAAGTGACCTTTGTTCAGTCTAGATGCCGCCTCTTCTAACAGTCCAACACCATAATCAGGAAACTCATTGGATGCCTGAAATCTGTACGCTCCAGCAGCTAAGAAATTATCGCCTTTATATTTTTTATATAAATCAGGATAAGCATCAAATCTTCCACCTTCGCCATTTATCCAATTAACTGCTGATTGCATCAATTTAGTTTCAGGATGTCCATTTTTAGATATTTCTAAAGCTGTTTCAAAATACCCTCTTCTTAGAACTCTATCTTGCTCAGCATTTCCTAGATTTAAATAACAAGAAGCACAGTTTGGGTCTTTTTTAATTCCTTCTTTAAAAAACTCTCTTGCTTCTTCAAATCGTACATGATGCATTGCTTCCAATCCGTTCATCAACTCATTTGAAGCTTGGCCAGCTTGTCTTGGCATTTCGCCAGAGTTAGACTGACAGCTAATTGCTAAAAATGAAAGTAATATTAATGCTCTTTTCATTATTTTCTCCGTTTATCTTGTAAAAACAAATGTTGAATCATCTGACAATGATGTATCAAATTTATAGTTATCTAAATTAAAATCTTTCAAATCATTGTTGTTTGTTATTTTATTATTAATTACAAATTTTGCTAATAAACCTCGAGCTTTCTTTGCATTAAATGAAATAAATTTAAGTTCGCCATCTCGATATTCTTTAAATACTGTATTTAATATATTTCCTTCCAGATTCTTCTGATCGATGACATTAAAATATTCATTTGATGAGCAATTTATAATGGTCTTATTTTCATGTTTTTTAATATTTTTATTAAGATTATTAGTCACTTCGTTTGTCCAAAATTCATACAAATTCTTTCCTTTGGCGTTTTCAAATTTTGTTCCCATTTCAAGTCGATATGGTTGAATTAAATCCAAAGGTTTTAATACTCCGTACAACCCTGAAAGAATTCGTAAATGATCTTGAGCAAACTCTAAATCATTCTGGCTAAATGTTTCTGCTTGCAATCCGGAATAAACCCCTCCATCAAAAGCTAAGATAGCTTGTTTTGCATTGTCTTGATTGAAAGGCAATGACCAATTATTAAAACGTTCTTTATTTAAATCTGCCAATGAGTCACTGATTTTCATCAAATCCTTTAAATCTTGTGACGTCAAATTCTTGGCTTTATTAACAAGCTCTTGGGCACTTTCAATAAAATCGCATTGCGTAAAAGCTGAAACAGCATCTTGATGTTTGAAATTTAACTTTTTTGATGGTGATAATAATGTAATCATTCTAACTCCCTTAAATTGTTTATAATAATTTGATGCACTGGAATTGATTTCTGCTCCACAAAATTAAACATCACAAAGGTATGAATCGTTTGAAATGAAGGGTCATCTTCACCTTCAATAAAAATACATTGATGCACGTCATAGCTTTTACTTCCTACTCTTGTAATTCGACATCCTATTTCAAGCTTTGCAGGATGATGTACTTGTTTTATGTACGTTACATCCATCGAAGCTAAAAGTCCCGCAGAGGTGCTTTTTAACCCAAAATCAGATGTAGTTTGACCGTAAATATGATCAATAAAATCTTTATGCTTAGTTTCAAGGATGCTCAAATACACAGTATGATTAATGTGCCCCAGTGTATCAACATCTCTCCATCTCGTTTTTGCAGATGTAAAAAAATCAAAATCTTTTTTTTGAAGAATTTTTTTGGTCATAAAATACTATCCTTATATTTTTGACACAAAGTCCAAACTCTATCCCAATCATCTTTGACATATGAAGCTTTTGAAGAGCTAATTTCTCTGCATTTGAAAAAATATTTCCCCGACACGCCTTTAACATCTTCAGAGGTAGAAAGATAAATACTGGAGTCAGCACCGTTGTCAACCGTTCTTGCAAAAAGTTTCGCGCCAAATTTGACAAAATATTTTATCAAATTTCCTTCATTTCCAGCAATATTGGTATCAACAAAACCAGGATGCAACGCATTTACGCAAACTTTATCTTGCATTGCAGCCATCTTATATGTCAACATAATATTCATCAACTTTGAAACACAATATGATGTCCATGCTGAGAAATTCTTTTCAGAATTAATATTTTCATAATCAACTTCAGCTCCAATATGTGCATTAGAAGCAACATTAATAATTCTTCCATCGTTGGATTCTGAAATGATATCGATTAACTCAGTAGATAGCACAAAATAGTTCATTTGATTTGTTGCAAATGTTTTTTCAAGTCCTTCAGATGTAATTTGTTTTGTTTTATTTGCACCGCCAGCGTTATTCAACAGCACATCAATTTTTGAATACCTGCTCTTAATTTCATCTGACAATTGCTTAATATTTTTTACTGAACTTAAATCACATTGCAAAAAATCTAGATTTTCGTTGCCAGTCAAAGATTGGATAGTTTCTATTGCTATTTTTCCTTTTTCTGGATTCCTTCCAACTAAACCGATTCGATAATTTTTTGATGCTATGACTTTTGCTGCAGCTAATCCTATGCCATCTGTTGCGCCAGTTATTATGATATTTTTTTGCATAGCATACTTTCCTTTTAAAGTGTTATTTGAAAGAATTAAATATTACTTATAAATTGCAAGCGATGATACAAAATTTTGAATTACTCGTTCTTATTTGGCTTGCTATTGGATTAATAGCATTTATCACTTTATTATTCATACCAGCTCCGTATGGAAAATTTGCAAAAAATAGTTGGGGGCCATTAATACCAAGTAAAATTGGTTGGATAATTATGGAAATTATTTCACCTCTTACATTAATATATTTTTATGCGAACGGTGATCTAGAAAAAACCCTAGTAAGTACAATATTTATTTCATTCTGGGTGGCACATTATTTTAATCGCAGTATTATTTATCCATTAAGACAAAATAACCCAGCTAGTATGCCGTTAATAATTGCTATACTAGCATTTGTATTTAACATTGGAAATGGATATATAAATGGTACTTTTCTTGGCTCAATTCAATCTTATTCGCTTGAATATATGTATAGCTGGAATTTTATTATGGGCGTATGCTTATTTATAGTGGGAGCCTATATCAATATTAAATCAGATAATATTTTACTTTCCTTGCGATCAAAATCAGGAGAATACAATATCCCTAATGGGTTTATGTTCAAACATATTTCTTTTCCGAATTATTTTGGTGAAATATTGGAATGGACTGCATTTGCTTTAATGACCTGGTCATTGGCCGGATTATCATTTATGATTTGGACTATGGCTAATTTAGTGCCAAGAGCAATTGCTGGTCACAAATGGTATAAAAATACCTTTGATAATTATCCTAAAAACCGAAAAGCAATCTTTCCTTTTATTCTCTAGAAAGATCTTTGATTTTCTTTCTTTTTCTAAAAAAATACTCTTTAATCAAAGCCAATGATTCACCAGATAAAAGATTTCCTCTAACCACTGCTGGCGTATTCAAGCTTACATGTCCACAAATTTCAAATTTTGAACCGCATGCACCTAAATCTTCATCATAGCACCCAAAATATAAAAATTCTATCCTACTATTTACGATTGCACCAGCACACATGGAGCAGGGTTCTTTAGTAACGTACATCGTACAGTCAGTAAGTCTCCAATCTCCGATAGTGTTTGAAGCTGCAGTAATAGCAAGCATCTCTGCATGCGCAGTTGAGTCATTCAATGAATTGCACTGATTGTATCCTTGCCCAACTATCTTCCCTTTGTAGACGACTATAGCCCCAATTGGAACTTCATCTTCAAGCATTGCCTTAGTAGCTAAGCCCAAAGCTTTTCGCATCCAATCTTCATGACTGGACTGATTAAGACGTTGATCAGACATTTGTACGCCCGGAAGGACTTGAACCCACAACCTTCTGGTCCGTAGCCAGACGCTCTATCCAATTGAGCTACGGGCGCATATGTAAACTAGATAGGAAGTTATTAATCAAAAGCCAGAGCTTCTAGAAAAAAAACTTTATAAAAAAGAGTAGACATATTGAAAAGGAATTATTTATTCTATGAAACAGAATTAAGAATTTTTTCTATTCTTGCCATACATTTATTTTTTCCTAGCAAAACAATTAAATCGAAAATACCAGGTCCAAATGGAATCCCCGTTAGCGCTATCCTTACTGGCTTCATGATTTTACCGATAGCAACTCCATGTTGTGTCATTAAATTATCAAAGATATTTTCAATAGCCTCTTTATTCCAATGATCTTGAATTTCTAGCGCTGCTTTAAAATCACCTAAAATAATAACAGCATTTTCGTCAAATGATTTATCTATTAAGTCTGGTTCAACGACAATACTATCTTTCATGAATATCTGAGACATTTCTAGAATTTCTGTAATTGTTTTTGATCGATCTTTAATTAGAGAAACAATATCTTTTAAAAATGATTTTTCAAAACCTTTGCCCCAGTTTGTATCCAGAAGTGCAATTTCTTTAATAACATCTTTTACAGGCATTACAGCTAAATGTTGTGAGGAGACCCACATTAATTTTTTTTCATCAAAAACAGCAGATTTTTTTTGCACTTGGTCAAATTTAAAACTCAGAAATCAATTCTTTAATTTCAAATATTTCTTTATCAGAATCTGGATTCCATCCTAACAATGAAAGATAGTTAAGCAAGGATTTGGCCATGAAACCTTTTTCTTTATACTCTTGTACATTGGTAGCGGCATGACGTTTGCTTAATCTTTTCTTATCAGAACCTAAAATCATTGGAAGATGTGCAAATATAGGCTCTTTAAACCTAATGCTCTTATAAACTAAAATCTGCTTAGGAGTATTGGCTAAATGGTCATCTCCTCTAATAACATGTGAAATATCCATATCAGAATCATCAACAGCCACTACAAAATTGTATGTTGGTGATCCATCTGATCTTGCAATAATAAAATCGTCTAAATCTTTATTTTGAACTGTAATGGTACCATAAACCAAATCGGTAAATATAGTTTCTCCATCCGGAACCTTCAATCTTACTGTAAAGGATACTCCTTGGCTAATAAGCTCTTCTTGTTGCTTTAAAGAAAAATCTCTAAAAGTTTGAGGAACCCTGAAAATCTCTTTCTTTTTTTCTGCTTCTTCTCTCAAGCGATCAAGCTCTTCTTTTTGAAGAAAACATCGATAGGCGCTTCCATTCTGAATCATTGCATCAACACATTCTTGATGTCGAGAATTATTTTTTGATTGCAGTACAAAATCTTCATCGCTTTCTAAACCTAACCAGCCTAAAGCTTCGGTAATTTGTTCTATATACTCATTTTTTGATCTTTCTAGATCAGTATCCTCAATTCTAAGTAAAAATTTTCCATTATTTTGCTTAGCAAAAAGCCAGTTAAATAGTGCCGTTCTAGCTCCTCCAATATGCAGATATCCAGTGGGACTTGGTGCGAATCTGACTCGAGGATTGTTCATTGCGGAGGCAAGAGGATTCGAACCTCTGAAGGGCTTGCACCCTTGCTGGTTTTCAAGACCAGTGCATTCAACCGCTCTGCCATGCCTCCAAATTGATGTAATTTATCAATTATAAATTAAAATAAAAGAAAATAACTATATCAACATATTATGCTTACTTGTCGTTAAATGCTAAATATGTTAATTTTTGTTTCGAAATTTATTTGCAAAAACTTTAAAAGGAAACAATAGACTTATGAAAAAAGTACTTATTTTAATCTCTATACTATCACTTTCATATGGACAAGCTCTTAACAGGTCTGAAGAAGAGCTAGTTCCAGTAGAAAGATTTGATATTATGCCTACTAAGATTATTGAAAATAATTCATCTTCTCCTGTTATTTTGCTGAATCAAAATCAAAGCAAATTTGCATGGAAAGGTGGACTAAAATTTGGTACGACCAACCATGATGGAAATCTTAAAATGCAGAATGGGAATATTACTTTGGATAACAACAAAATTTCAGGTGAGGTGGTTATTAATATGCTTTCATTAACCAATAGCGATCTTCCAGCTGGCTCCGGTGAACGTCTAGTAGGTCATTTAAGAAGCGCTGACTTCTTTAATGTAGAACGATTTCCAACAGCTAAGCTCAAAATACAAAAAAGCAGAATTATTGAAAAGCTTGGTGATGGTCACTATAAAATGATAATTGATGGCGATATGACCTATCAAAGGGGTAACAAATCCCATTTCATTTGAAGCGAAAGTTAATCTAGATGCTGATATAAAAACTGCAGAAGGAAAATTTATTTTTAATAGAAATGATTTCAATATACAATATCGCTCAGAAATGCATCTAGAAGATCCAAAAACATTTTGGAATAAACTTCAAACAACAAGAGACACTGCTAAAGATAAAGTTATCAGAGATGAAATTGAAATTAGCTTTAATATTATATCTATGCCAGGAATGCTATCTAAATAATCTTTATCCTAAAAAACCGCGATAAATTAAGTAAGGTATTACAATATACAATGTAACGTCTCTTATGAGGTAATACATAAAAATAGCTAGGCCAAGCTTCCAACCATATTTTTTAAACATCATTCTTAAGGCCTCTTTAATACCAGCCTCTCTAGTGTTCTTTCTTAATTCGTGTAGAGCTTTAAACATGCGTGAATATAATAACTATTAATAAAGTTTAGAATTTGTAAATGGTATTAATGCTAAAATAATTGCATGAACGTAATATTCTGTTCTATCAATTAAATTGTTGGTTAAAATTCCCACAGCACCATTTTGTTGCTTAGAATTAGATCGTTTAAATACCATATCATCAGCATCACCAAGCTCATACCCTTCCTTGATAAGTTTTGAAATTTTTAACGGCAATGCAAATGAAGCTGTCTTAGCTTTTCCAATTTTGTTTTTATCCGAAATTACAATCCAGGCAAAAGCTTCATAATTATTATCAAGCAAGTCGACTCCTCCCTCAATAGATACTAGATAGTCAGCTTCTAGATGTTTAATGTTTTGAAGTCTATTTGTAGCTCCTTTTAAAGTTTCATCATTAGACATTGGCTGATCTGAAACCAAAGAATCAACAGAAACTCCTTTAAACTCAAAACGATCAGTAAAGACTTCTTTAAAAGCCTTTTTGGTGGCATTAATTTTTACTGGATTTCTTGATGCTATAAGTACTTTTTTCATTAGAATATGCTATCAAAAAGCGCTTTTGGAGCTCTAATCATAACAATAGTCCACTTTACTAAAGGAATCGAACCTAGTGCAGTATTTACTCTCACTCTACTTTTACGCATTTTTTTCAATGATTCAGGTTCTTTGCTTTCATTTATCTCTTTCATTTCAAGCACAGGTACGATTGTGTGACCTAAGAGCAATGGAATAAAATTTATAGGATTATTTGTACTATTTCCTTCCATAATAATAGTACCAATAATACCTAAAAAAGAATAGGTCGCTTGAGCAAATAAAACGTCATTACTTTGTTTGGTTAATGCTTCGTTAACTATTTCGGTTTGTTTTTTTATTTCTTCAGATAATATACCTGCCACTGCTTTATCATGGTCTTCTAGGATATTTCCAGTTGAAACTTCTTGAGAAAACAACACTGAACTAAATAAAATAATATTTACTACAAAACTTCTCATAAAATAACTTAAACTCATTTCATTTAAGTTTCTACTGAAAGAAATTCATTCCAATTAGTGGTATAGCTTGGTGAAAGTTTTTCTCTTTTTATAGACCAAGATTCATTCTGTCCTTGTACTGCATACCGAATAGTATCAGCTCCAAAAGCTTGATTAATTTTATCAATGGATTTGCTAATTTTTTCATCTTTTTCTCTTCTAGGGTGAAAAAGAGACTGTTGCACCTCATTGCTCTGAATTAATTTAGTCAAAATAACCCCACATTTCTTGTACTCATAGCCAGACTTATAAATCTTATTCAGACCTTCTAGTGCAGCATCAATGATTCCACTGGTATCATTTAAAGCAATTGGTAGTTGAACGTTAATATACCTACGATATTGTGGCAAATCTGCACGAAATCTATTGGTACAAAGATACACTCCTATCGAACTAACAAAACTATCTTGTGATCGTAATTTTTCTGCGGATCTGGAAGCATGAGAAGAAATAGCATTTCTTATGGTAGTTATATCTGAAATCATTCTAGAAAAAGACCTAGAAGTTGAAATACTTTTCTTCGTTGCATTTTCATACTCTAATTCTATTTTTTTTATACCATTCAACTCATCTACTGTGTGCCTGCTAATTACAGTCATATGCTTCTGAATCCATTGAGGATTAGCTAGCTTTAAATCGTATGCATTATAAATACCATTAATCTTCAAAAATTTCTGCTTTCTTCTTCCTACTCCCCAAATATCATGTACTTTGACTTGCTGCAACAAATTTTGATCATTTTTGCTATCGATCAAACAGACATTGTCCTTTCCTATACCTCTTTTGGACAAGTGATTCGCTACTTTAGCCAAAGTCTTGGTTTTTCCAATACCAATTGATACTGGGATTCCAGTCCATTGATAAATTTTATTTCTAAGTTTTGTAGCATACTCTACAGGGTCTGTATAACGAGGATTGATAGTGACGAATGCTTCATCAATAGAGTATACCTCTATCTCTGAATTACCTGAGCGAATAATACTCATTATTCTATTCGATATATCTCCATATAACGAAAAATTGGATGAAAAAATTTGGATATCATAAATTTCGACTAAATGTCTAATTTTAAAAACTGGAATTCCCATTGGAATACCTAAGTCTTTTACTTCTTGAGAGCGCGCAATAACACACCCATCATTGTTAGACAAAACAATAATAGGTTTCTTATTTAATTTGGGATTAAAGACTCTTTCGCACGAAGCATAGAAATTATTGCAATCAATAATAGCTATAAAATTATCTTGTCTTATGGATGACATAGGTTACCACTCCCCAAACAGAAAAATCCATCTCTTCAGTAATTTCGATCTTTTTATAGTCTTTATTTGCTGCAACCATAAATAATTTGGTTTTTGTTTTTTGAATTTTTTTAACGGTGAATTCGCCGTTTAATACACCGATTATAACATCATTATTTTTTGGAGTTTTTGATCGATCAACCACCAATAAATCTCCATCTTCAATTCCTTCATCTTGCATTGAATTTCCAGTAACTCTTATATAGAAAGTAGCAGCGCTATTTTCAACTAAATATTCATTAAGATCGATAGGTAAATCTAAATAATCATCTGCTGGCGAAGGAAATCCTGCTGACACCATTGTATCAATGAAAGGAATTTCTTTTTTTGAATCTACAGAAACAGTAAAAAATTCTAGATTGTCTATTGTTTTGATTTTTTTAATGGAATTCATTGTAAAATATTACAACAAACAATCAATATAATCAGTAGAAAGATGCCACAAACAACCGATAGCTACTGCTTTCCACTTCCAAGACGGTATGAAGTATAACAAGAGATAAAAAAATGCTGCATAAATTGTGTGCAAAGGATGATAACCAATACTGCATCGATTAAAATCAAATATAGGATATGCTAACAAATGATCTAAATCAATTAACATTGTAGCAAGCATTAAAAGATATGCCTTAACCCAATTGTCTTTAAATAAAGGTCTGGCAATAAATGCAGGAACTACAAAGTGAAAAGTATAATGAATGAAAATTTTAGTTAACATTTGTTTGCGGAGAGGACAGGATTCGAACCTGCGTGAACTTGCGTTCTACACGCTTTCCAAGCGTGCGCCTTAAGCCACTCGGCCACCTCTCCAATTATTTATCGGAGGATTCTTCAGCTTTTTCAGCTGATTGGTCTTCAGTTGCCGGTTCAGCTTCTTCTGCTACTTCTTCAGCAGGAGCTTCTTCTTTTGATTCTTCAGCTGGTGCTTCTTCTGCTACTTCTTCAGCAGGAGCTTCTTCTTTTGATTCTTCAGCTGGTGCTTCTTCTGAAACATCTTCAGAAACAGCTTCTTGTAAAGATTCACCAAATGATAAAACTTGTTTTGACTCTTCATCCATACGCTTTAATGCTTGGTCAATATTTTCATTTTCTTCTAACCTTACCATGTTATCTAAAAATTTGATATGCCCAGAATCTTCTGATACAACTGATTTAATATGTTTAACATATTTAAAGTTGCTATCTTTTTTGCCTAGCTTTGATTCGAATGTTTGTTTTTTAGCCATAACTGGTGAAGAAGTTAATGTAGGATTTTAAAAACTCAAATATTTAATTAATTATTTATTCACTCTCTTTAGATTCAGCTAAATCTCTCATATCTACTACTGAATCATGCTCATCAACAATTTCTTGTCCTAAAATAGTTTCTATAGCATCCTCTAGAGTAATTAACCCTGTTAAAACTTTTGAGTCGTTATTTACTAATGCCATATGATCTCTATTTTTAATAAATAACTCTAAAACCTTATCAATGGAATCGTTTTCATTTACTATTGGAACTTCTTGTGAAATCTCATGCATTCTAGTGCTAAATTGATCATCTGCTTTTCTATTGATAATCTCATAACGATTTACCATACCATCAATTGCGTCCAAATCGGTGCTATAAATAGGTATTCTGGTAAAATCTAAGGTATCATGCTCCTCAAGTACCTGTCCTACGGTTAAATCGCTATTTAAGGCGAATATCACTGAACGAGGTGTCATGATATCTTTTGCTTTTACATCTTTTAGTTTTAGCGTGTTTTCTATAATATCAGTTTCTTGTTCTTCTAGCACACCTTCATCTTCACCCATTTCAGCCATTGCAATTACTTCTTCTCTTGTAACTGTAGCCTCACCATTGCCAAAGTTTGAAATAAATTCGGCTAACAGAACTAATGGATAGGTAAAAAAGATTAATACTTCAATAATCATTGTTGTTGTACCAATTAAACTTCTCCAATAAACACTACCAATTGTTTTTGGAATAATTTCGGAGAAAATAAGAATCAACAAAGTTAGAATTCCAGAAGCTAGGGCAACAGATCCTTCTCCATAAAGTTCTAGGGTTTGAGCTCCTACTCCAGCAGCTCCTAAAGTATGCGCAAAGGTGTTGAGTGTTAATATTGCTGCTAAGGGACGATTAATATTTTCTTTAAAACGTTCTAGGCGTGCACCATCCTGTACATTTTGCTTGGATAAAATAGAGGCATAAGAACTAGGAGTTGATAATAAAACAGCTTCAAGAAGTGAGCATAAAAAGGATAAAACTAATGCTAAAAAGAAATATGCTAAAAGTAGTGTCATTTATCGAATATCCGTCTTGCAATAATATCTAATACATAAAAATGAATTAACGCAAAAATCTCAAATCCTATAATATGATATGGATCTTGTAGCACTAAAGGATTATCAGCTATTGGAGCTTTTGCTAGATACATATAGTTTGCTCCATTGCCAATAATTGAATTTACCTGCATAACTAAAACCACAATTAATTGTAGATATACAAAACTAGTCCACCATGCCCTTGGCCTTAAACGTTCGTTGTAGTACATCATTAGCCAAACGGGTACAATCAAAAGCATTGAGTGTGAAACATAGTAATCAAACACATTCCATGGAGATGTTCCTCCGGTAAATTCTGGCGTAAGTACGGAATGTATGAACCCAACAATCCCAAAATAGTATAAAAACTCAAAAAGGAGCTGTTTTCTATAGAAGACTACTACCCCTGCAAGAATTCCTGACATTCCACATAAATGTAGAGGAAGATGAGTCGCTAAAATATAATTATCTGACAAAATATGCGACATTTGAACAGTCGATACTTTTATTAACTGATAGGCTCCCATTCCATACAACATATAATCACGTTGCTTTGAAGATAATTTCTTACCAACAAATAACATAAAAGGAACAAAAATTAAAGCAAAGAATATACCATTCCACCAAAATTGTCCCCCTATTTCAGGTGCCCAATGTGCTACTGCTGTTTTATCCATTAATACTTTCCTTATTTAGCAAAAATCTGATTATCGTCATTAAATGCTTTAAATTCAAGAGCATTCCCTGAAGGATCCAAAAAAAACATTGTAGCCTGCTCTCCAGGCTCGCCTAAAAAACGAATTTTTGGCTCAATAATAAATTGAATTTTCTTGTCTAATAATTGTTTTTTTAACTCTCTCCATTGAGACATAGTCAGCACTACTCCAAAATGAGAGGCTGGAACGTCATCCCCATCTACGCTATTTGAAGCAGGATGATCATTTTTATCAACTAAATGAGCGACCACTTGATGACCAAACATATTAAAGTCGATCCACGCATCTGACGACCTTCCAACTTCGCATTGCAATATATCTACATAAAAGGATTTTGTCTCAGCTAAATCGGTCACCGGAAAGGCTAAATGAAAAGGTCTCATTAATCAATATTACCAAATTGCTTATATCAATCCAAGAATTATATCATTTAAATAATGTTTTAAATTATACATGAAGTATTACTTTAATATTATCTTATAAATTAAACATTATCAGCAAATGATATTATATCATTTACAAAATTTTTATTATATTTATCAGCAGTAATAATATCATTATGTCCACTACCTTGATAAATCTTATGCGATGCGTTAAGCTTATTTATTAAAAACATAAATGCTCTTTTGGGAGTAGTCTTATCCTTGCTCCCAAATACTGAAAGGACATTATCAGGACCGCTAAAATGAATACGATCTAGATTAGAATTCCATATCCTTTTTGAATTAAAATGTTCCATCAAAAATGATCGTTTTTCACGTACTTTATGTTTTGATAGTTCAAGCTTAACATGTTCGGGAGTATCATCAGTAAAAAATAGAGATCTTGTCAACCATTTAGGTAATTGACCACTGAAAAGCATTCGCATACCTATTTTCTTTATAAATTTTGATAAGCGATTAATCTGCATCTGCTGCATCGCTTTTATCGCAACCCTTTTCGGAGCAAGGCCCGTATTAACAATGATTAGTTTATGAATTGCGTCTCCAAGCTGTTGAGCAACAAAAATAGCAAATAATCCACCCAAACTATGTCCTACTAATACAAAATTTCTATTTGGATGATTCCTCATAATTTCTCTTACAGACTCTATTGAAGATTCAAATGCATTATCTAATGAAGTAAAGTCTAAATCTACTAAAGAATATTGGACAGATTTTTGGTCGAGCATGGGGACTATTGTATGCCAAAAATGTGAACGGATACCAACGCCGTGAAAGAAAATAAAGTGATTCATAAGATTTGTGCCCGGGGCCGGACTCGAACCGGCACGGAGTTTAATCTCCGAGGGATTTTAAGTCCCTTGTGTCTACCAATTTCACCACCCGGGCAACACATAATTGAGGCGTCGGTCGGATTCGAACCGACGAATAACGGTTTTGCAAACCGGTCCCTTAAACCACTTGGGTACGACGCCAATTTTAAAATAGCGTCGAAATATAGAGATTTAGAGAGTTAATTCAAAATCTTTAACTAGAATACCTGGACAAGTAGTTTCACCAGGGTTTCTACCATCATAAGTTTCAATTACTGGTCTCGCTAAAACCTCTTTTCCAACGCCTTCTAAATTACTTCCAAAAAAATTATAAAACGAATCATCAAATCTCATTGTTTTTATTGGTGCAACCAACTTTCCATCTTCCACCCAATAACACGCGTAACGAGTCAAACCAGTGATTCTTCCACCTAATGTATCGCTCCAGTTTAAATAATGGATATTTGATATAAAAATACCTGTTCCAAGCTTCTCTAAACGCTCTTCATTGTCAATATCTCCTGCTTCCATATGTGGTGAACGCATATATTCTCCCATACCCCAAGAATTAGGCTCTTCAGCAAAATTAGAAGATATTTTATATTCTAATGCTGTTTTTGCATTTACCAAAGTATTACTAAGAATACCATTTTGAATAATAGCAACATCCTCAGAAACTTCACCTCTAGAATTAAACGGTGCTGTCGATAACGATGAAAATGATTCATTTAATGAGAACAAATTTGATAACCTTGTATCGGAATTTCTCAATTTTAACAAACAACTTGATCCATTTCTAAATGAAGATTCGCTCACTCCATTCCAATTGAACATATCTACAAAATCTGCAACTGCATTTGGTTCAAACCATACGCGATATTTTCCTGGCTTAAGTTCCATCTTTGGTTTATTCATTAGCTTTAATTTTTCAGACGCTTCATGAAAAGCAGCAACAAACTTGCTCTTATCCCAATTACTTCCAGGAAACAACACTTTTACCATATTTTCTTGTGCGTCTATAAGAGAAAAATCAAAAATAAATGAATCTTTTTCAAACCAATGATTCGTTCCTTCTGAAGTGCTACATGCTCTAAAAATCTTTCCAGAAGTCCATACCCCGGTCAAATTATCGCTGGAAATAGTATCCATCAAGGCCTCGAGTATCTCTTCTCTTTTTGGCAATTGTCCAGACTTTACAATGTCTAAAGATTCAAAAGGGTCTGGAAAACAAGTAAAATCATTCTCAGGTATTAGCGATAAAGGATCTCGAAGGGCATTAATTTCATTGGTCAAATTGCTTACAGAGCTCTTAATATCAGAGGATAAGGTTGTAGAAGATTGCAATGATTTTTTTCCGCTGAATAACGAAATAGTGACAGCATAGTCTTCAATTATACCGCTCTGTCTAAGTTTTGAATCGTTAAACCTAAAATACTGAGAATTTTCTCCCTCTAAATAAACTGTTAACTGTTCATTTTCTTTCAATGAGTCAAATACTTGAGAACATATAGTTTGAAAAATATCTTTTTTCATTTATGCTCCTCCAAATACTTGCACTTTATCAAACTTGCATAAAGGTGAAGCATGACCAACTCGCTCAACCTGATTTGGTTCGCCTTTTCCGCAATTTGGTGTTCCGAAAACTTCATAGGTATCTTCATTCCCACACATGGATAAACTTCTCCAGAATGGATTGGTTATTCCTCTATAATTTGGATTTTTAACTACTTTTGTTAATTCTCCATTTTCAATTAATTTTGCATATTCGCAACCAAACTGAAATTTATTTCTATAGTCATCTATTGACCATGAACGGTTGCTTTCCATGAAAACACCTCTTTCAATACTTCCAATAATCTCTTCTTTTGTTGAAGAGCCTGGCTCTAAATTAATATTTGCCATTCTATCAATGGGAATTCTATTCCATGAAGATGCACGCAGATTAGATACACCATCAACTCCTGAACGTATTTGACTTTCAATACCTCCAAGTCCTCTTACTAGAATACCATCTTTTATTAAATACTCTTTAGTTGCAGGCATTCCACCATCATCAAAATTATAAGAAGCAAGTTGGTTATCAACAGTAGGATCAAAAATAATATTCATCAACTCTGATCCATATTGAAGCTTTCCAAAATCATCAAGATTAACAAAACTAGAGCCAGCAAAATTTCTTTCATCTCCTAAAATACGATCAAGCTCTAGAGGGTGGCCAACGCTTTCATGAATTTGCAACATCATTTGATCTGGTGCTAGTACAAGATCAACTATTTCAGTTGGACATTGATCTGCCTCTAAAAGTTCAATTGCTTGAGATGATATTTGTTGAGCTTCATTTTCAATATTATAATCTTCAATAAATTCAGCACCAGCTTGAAAACAATGACCTCTCATCCCATGATTGCTTCGAGTCTGTGATCCATTTTTGTCTTGTGCTGTTGAAGATAATTCTACTAAAACAATATCCATTTTTTGACTTATGTCGGCACCATTTGTACTAACAATTTCAGTTGTTCTTTCAATAAGTTCTACCGTTGTGCCAGCGTGGATGATTCTCTTATCATGATTCATCATTGTTTTTGATCCATTGAAAGCCAAATCTTTGATATCGTTAATCGACAAATTACTTAACGGGGTTTTTAAATTAGTTTTATAAACACCTTCATACCCTTTTCTAACAGAATCATGGTCAAATTTAAATACTGAAAATTTCGAAGCTAACTTTGCATTGTTGCAGGCTATATTAATACAATCTAAAATATGTTTTTCATCGAGGAAAGGAGTTGCGTAGTATGAAAATTGTCCATTTACCAACACATCAATCATTACACCTTTAGAAGTGTTTCGTTGAACATTATCCAACGAAAATTTTTTTGTTGAAAGAATATTTTGGTTTTCTTCAACATATCGAAGACCCACCCAATCAGCAACGCCGTTAACTTGTGATAATATTTTTTTAAAATTCATTTTATGTCAAAAATTCATACAATTTTGTTACAATTTGAAAAAATGGCAATGCTTAAAAATAATTTATGCCAAACCTGCATATCTTTTCTAATTGGCACTCCGTTTGCAACTATAATAGTGAAAATATTAACTAATAACGGAGAATAAAATGAGTTTAATAAAATGGAAACCATTAAACAATGAAATAGATACTTTTGATAATTTTATTGATCAATTTTTCAATGATTTATCAATAGATCCTCGATTTTCGTTAATGAATACAAATTCTGTTTCAAATTATTATAATGAAAATGAAAAAGAATATTATTTGACTATGGATATTCCTGGAATGTCCAAAGACGATATTGAAGTAACATTCGACAGCAATCGTTTAAAAATTTCAGGACAAAGAAAGTCTGATAAATATGATTCATATCAATATGGTAAAATGGAAAAAACTTTTAGTGTTCCAAACAATGTAGAAGCTGATAAAATTTCTGCAAAAATTGACAATGGAGTATTAAAAGTTCTACTTCCAAAAGCAAAATCATCACTAGGAAGAAAAATTGCTATAAAATAATTCTTCCTCATTTAAAAAAAAGAGGGGCTTTTCGCCCCTTTTTTTTTAATATCTAAGCATGATATATAACAATATCCTCGAAACAATAGGGTCTACGCCAATCGTCAAATTACATTCTGTTGGCAAAGAGCTTGATTGCAACCTATATGCCAAACTTGAAATGTTTAATCCTGGTGCATCTGTTAAAGATAGGACAGCTTTCTGCATGATAGATTGTGCTGAAAAAGATGGTCGTATTAAACCTGGTGACACACTTATTGAAGCAACCTCGGGAAATACTGGAATTGGACTTGCTTTAGCTGCTGCGGTCAGAGGATATAAGCTTATTATTTGCATGCCTGAAAAAATGAGTATGGAAAAAGAATTAACTATTAAAGCTCTTGGAGCTAAAATTGTTCGCACTCCTACGGAGGCAGCTCATAATCATCCTGATAGTAATTTTGGTGTAGCTGCTCGTTTAAATAAAGAGATTACTAATAGTCACATTTTGGATCAATGGAATAATAATTGTAATCCAGATGTGCATTTTAAAAATACTGCTCAAGAAATTATTGATGATTTTGGATCAGACTTAGATATGGTCGTTATGGGAGTTGGAACTGGTGGCACATTAACCGGCATTGGAAAACGACTTAAAGAGCATAACCCTCATATTCAAATTATAGGTGCCGATCCATATGGATCTATTCTTGGTGGAGAAGATGAATATAAAGGTCAACCGTACAAAGTTGAAGGAATTGGTTATGACTTTATTCCAAAAACCTTTGAACCAGAAATAGCTGATAAATTTATTAAAGTCAATGACAAAGAAGCATTTACTACTGCAAGAGCCCTTATTCGTGAAGAAGGACTATTAATTGGAGGATCATGTGGCTCAGCCATGTTTGCAGCTCTTAAAGCAGCAAAATCGCTCAAAAAAGGGCAAAACTGCTTAGTAATACTACCCGATAGCATTAGAAATTATATGAGAAAGTTTCTTTCAGATGATTGGATGAAAGAAAACGATATTATTTAAATTATTTTTTTAATTTCTTTTGCAATCTTTTGACTAACACCAAGTTTGTAAGCTAATGCTTTATCTGATAAATCTTTCATATCACTGGTATTTTGAAATCCTTTATATATTTTTTCAACGGTTTTCTTTCCAACGCCAGGAATATCTTCAAATTTTGATTTAGCGATACCTTTGGTTCTTTTTTGTCTTTGAAATGTAATTGCAAACCTGTGCGCCTCATCTCTTAACTGTTTTAAAATATTTAAAGCAGGAGAATTTTTGGCAATAAGCAGGGAGTCTTTTTGTTCTGGTAAAAATAATTCTTCTAAGCGCTTAGCTAGTGCTACTATCGGTAAATCAAGTTTTAATTCTTTAAGTGATTCTAATGCAGCAGATAACTGTCCTTTTCCACCATCAATTAATATAAGATCAGGTAAGGTATTTTTTTCTGTTAATTGACGCTTATATCGCCTAAAAACAACCTCTCTCATTGATTCAAAATCATCTATTTTATTTACATTGATATTATATTTTCTATAAGCACTCTTAAATGGTCTTCCATCTTTGAATACCACCATAGAAGCTACTGTATTAGTTCCTCCTAAATGGGATATATCGAACGCTTCAATGAGTCTTGGCGGTTTTGTAAGATTTAAGATATCTTTTAATTCATTTAATAATTTTGGAATATAATCTTTGCGCTTTTCAATATTTAATAACCATTCATTCAATAATAATTTTGCATTTCGATTTGCAAGTTTTAATTCTTGTAATTTTACCGCTCTTTGAGGAACATGAAATGCAACCTTTCTTCCTGCTTTAGTTGACAACCAAGATTCTAACTCTTTTGTCTCTTCAGGAAACTCAGGAAAATAAATCTTATTAGGTATGTATGCAGCATTCATATAAAAATTAATTACAATGGTTCTTAATATCTTATCAAGTGACTCATCTGAGTCTAATGAAATCTTTTCTCTGCTTAATATTCTACCTTCTCTTATTCGCAATATCACAACTACGAAATGCTTGTCTTTATTTTGAAAGCCAATTACATCACGATTAGAAAAATCTGCTTCTAATTTTCGTTGTCCAATTTTAAAAGAATTAATTGCTTTTAGTTGATCTCTTATTCTAGCAGAATCTTCATACATCAATTCTGAAGAATAATAATTCATTTGAGAAGATAATTTTTTTTCTACCGCTTTTGTTTCGCCCTTTAAAAAAGCTATCATATCGACAACCATCTCTTGATATTCATCTTCAGTGATAGTTCGAATTCCTAAACCATTTTTTAACACCATCGGCTGATTAGTTATTTCGTCAATCTCATTGAGTTGTATATAACAATTTCTTATTGGAAAAGCTCTATACAATACATCAAGTAATCGTCGCATAGATTTTACATCAGTATATGGACCAAAATATTTAGCTTTGTCATTATAAATCTTTCTAGTTATAAAAACTTTTGGAAACTGTTCTTTGGTAATTTTTAAATATGGAAACGATTTATCATCTTTTAGTTGAACATTATACTTTGGTTTGAATTTTTTAATGAGCGTTGCTTCTGTGATAAATGCATCAGCCTCATCTTGACAAACAATCCATTCAAAATCTTCAATCTTTTTTAATAATGATTGTTCTTTGGGGGTTCGATATGATTTTTTTACAAAGTATGATTTAACTCTATTTTTTAAGTTTTTAGCCTTTCCAATGTAAATGATTTTACCGTTCACATCTTTAAACTGATAAATACCTGGCTGCTTAGGAAGCCCTAAAATCTTGGACTGTATACTAATATTATGATCTCCAAAATGTTTTGGTAAATAAGACCAATACAGCAAATATCTCTAAACGTCCTAAAATCATACCAAACATCATTAAATACTTTCCAACAGCATGCATGTCGCTATAATTATTCATAGCTCCATATTCACCTATTGAAGGTCCAATATTGCCCATTGCAGATGCCGCAGCGCCTATAGATGACTCCAAATTATCCCCAAGCATTACAAAAACAATGGATGCTAGGAAAAAGAATAACACGTAAAAAAGAAAAAATGCCAAAGTTTTTCTTATCAATTCATCAGATAAAACCTGACTTACCAATCCTCACTGGAATAATTGCTTTTTCATGCAATGCTCTCTTCAACTCTACTCTTACGTATTTAAAAAGAGCAACAATCCTAATTAGTTTGATTCCTCCGCTGGTTGATCCACCCATTGCTCCAGCAAACATTAAAATAAACAATAAGTATTGGGAAATAAACGGAGTCCAATTGCTATAGTTGGTTGATGTATATCCAGTAGTAGTTATTATTGAAACAGTTTGGAATGCAATATCTAAAGGAGAATTTTCTTCGCTATTAAAATACCCAAGTGAGAAAATAAGCCCTGAAAAAAATATGCAAACCAGAATATAATATTGAAACTCTCTATCTCGTTGATATGATTTTAATCCCAAATTAACAGCTCTGAAATGAAGTGCAAAATTAGTTCCCGTAATAAGCATAAATAATAAAATAATAGATTTTATATAATCAGATTGTCCATTGATACTATCATTAAAAGTTGAAAATCCACCGGATGGCATAGTTGTCATTGCATGACAAATAGCATCAAAAAATGACATATTGTATGATAATAGAAAAAACAATGTAACAGTAAAGCCAACATAGAATTTGATTAACAATCTTGCTGTATCTTTTATTCTTGGAGTAATTTTTTCTGAAGATGGTCCAGGATATTCGAGGTTAAAAATTTTCTCCCCTGAAACTCCAAGTAAAGGCAATAAAGCGATAGTAAAAATTACAATACCAAGTCCGCCAAACCATTGAAGGAAAGATCTCCAAAAAAGAATACTTTTGGGCGTACTTTCAATATCTACTAAAATAGTTGCTCCTGTTGTAGTTACGCCAGAAACAGCTTCAAAAAGAGCATTAGAATATCCATCAAAACTTCCAGAAAGAAAGAATGGTATTGAACCAAAAAATGAAGCGGCAATCCAA
>CALSYL010000007.1 GCA_943841495.1 uncultured bacterium | reverse complement strand
TTTTAAAGGTGATGTGTTAGGAGAAGTAGATCCTCCATGAACAAATGGGCACTTTCCCGTTGATTCGTCGTTTTGGGATGAGCTGTTTTTTCCGATGTTTTCCATATAAGTTATTTAATCTGTTAAATTATGATATTTTATAATCTCTTACAAGAGCTTTTTTGGGTCCATAAACTTTATAGAATAATCATAGTTTTTTCTTATAAATATTTACTCAAGACACTTATCAAATCATTATCTTTGACTCGGTTTCTAATTCTGGAAGCTTTTAAAATTCACTATGACATTTTCCAACCTAGGTTTAGAAACAATATTTGTTGATGCAGTTGAAAAAAAGGGGTATACTGAGCCTACGCCTGTTCAGTCCAAGGTAATTCCTTGGATACTTAAAGGCAAAGATATTCTTGCTTCTGCCCAAACAGGGACAGGAAAAACAGCTGGTTTTACACTGCCTTTATTGCAGCGATTATCAAAACAAAAGCATCATCCATCAAGATCTGTTCGAGCCCTTATCTTAACCCCTACAAGAGAATTGGCTTCACAAGTTCATGAAAACGTAAAAGAATATAGTGTTTTTTCTGACCTTAAGTCAGCCGTTGTTTATGGTGGTGTAAATCAAAAGCCGCAGGTCAGAAAAATTAGAAGTGGCATTGACGTGCTAGTTGCTACCCCAGGGCGTTTACTTGATCTTCACAACCAAGGCGTAATCTGTTTTGACAAAATTGAGGTTTTAGTTTTAGATGAAGCAGACAGAATGCTGGACATGGGATTTCATCGTGAGATTTCTAAAATTATTGGGTTTCTTCCTGATAAAAGACAAAACCTTTTATTTTCAGCAACCTTTTCAAAAGACATAAAAAGTTTAGCACAAGGTATTTTAAACCACCCTGTTAACATTGAAACAAATCCTGAAAATTCTACAGTAGAGGCAATTAATCAGTTTGTTTACAAGGTAGACAAGGTTCGTAAAACCGAATTAATTATTAAACTTATTAAGGATGGTGATTGGGATCAGGTTTTGGTTTTTACCAGAACAAAGCATGGCGCAAATAATTTATGCAAAAAAATGAAGTCTAGTGACATTAATGCTATGGCAATTCATGGAAACAAAAGTCAAACTGCCAGAACAAAAGCTCTAGCTGGCTTTAAAGATGGAACTGTAAATGTTTTAGTAGCAACGGATATTGCGGCTCGAGGAATAGATATTCCTTTACTCCCACATGTTGTAAATTTTGAGCTTCCTAATATTCCTGAAGATTATGTTCACAGAATTGGTCGAACAGGAAGAGCTGGAAGTAATGGGGAGGCTGTTTCATTAGTTTCTGTTGATGAATACCCATACCTGGAGGATATTCAAAAATTAATAAGCTTTAAAATTCCGTCTGAAATTCCAGATGGTTTTCCATTAGACCCTCGTATTACTGCCCCTGGTCCCAAAAAAAAGAATCGCTCAAGACCAAGAAATTCAAAAAGATCAAGAAAAAGAAGCGGCAAAAGAAGATAATTGCTCTAAACTTTATTCCAATCCATTGTCTTTAATGTTTTCATTAGAAATAAATTAGATTACTTTTGCCAGCTTTAAGACTAGCACTATGAGCTCAATTAGAAATATTGCAATTATTGCGCATGTTGATCACGGTAAAACAACCTTAGTTGACAAGATTATTGATCACTGTAAAGTGCTAGATGATCGAAAAGAAAGAACAGAGCTCTTACTTGACAACAATGACTTAGAGCGTGAACGAGGGATAACTATCCTTTCAAAAAATGTTTCTGTTGTATATAAAGATGTGAAAATTAATGTTATTGATACTCCTGGGCATGCTGATTTTGGCGGTGAAGTAGAGAGGGTATTAAAAATGGCTGATGGAGTTTTATTATTAGTTGATGCCTTTGAGGGTGCGATGCCACAAACAAGATTTGTTCTTGGAAAAGCTATTGAATTAGGATTAAAGCCAATTGTTGTTGTTAATAAGGTTGATAAAGAAAACTGTACGCCTGATATTGTTCAAGAAGCAATCTTTGATCTAATGTTTAATCTAGACGCGAGTGAAGATCAGTTGGATTTTGTTACTGTCTTTGGTTCTTCCAAAGAAGGCTGGATGAGCCTAGACTGGAAAGAAAAAACAGATAACATTCAACCTCTTTTAGATGCTGTTATTGATGTAATTCCAGAAGCTCCATATAATGAGGGTGATCCCCAAATGCAAATTACTTCTTTAGATTACTCAAAATTTGTAGGTAAAATTGCGATTGGAAGAATATTTAGAGGAGATCTTGTTGAGGGGAAGGATTATATTCTGTGTAAGGCAGATGGAATAAAAAAGAAGGTAAGAATAAAAGAGCTTCATGTTTTTGAAGGAATGGGAAAAGTGCAAGTTAAAACAGCAAGGTCTGGAGATATTTGTTCTATCGTTGGTATTGAAGATTTTGAAATTGGCGACACCCTTGCAGATCTTGAGTCTCCAGAAGAACTTCCTAGAATAGCAATAGATAAGCCTACAATGAGCATGTTGTTTACAATTAACAACTCTCCTTTTTTTGGAAAAGAGGGAAAGTATGTTACATCAAGACACATTAGAGACAGGCTGTATGCCGAGTTGGAAAGAAATTTAGCCTTAAAGGTTGAAGATGGGCCTTCTGAAGACAAGTTCAACGTATATGGAAGGGGAATTCTTCATTTATCTGTTCTAATAGAGACAATGAGAAGAGAAGGGTTTGAGCTTCAAGTTGGAAAACCACAAGTAATTTATAAAGAAATAGATGGCGTAAAGTGCGAGCCTATGGAGGTCCTTGTAATTGATGTTCCTGATGAATTTTCTGGAAAAGCCATAGAGCTTGTTAGTCAAAGAAAAGGTGACATGCTTGTAATGGAGCCTAAGGGCAATCTTCAACACCTTGAGTTTGATATACCCTCAAGAGGTTTGATTGGTTTAAGAAATAATATTTTAACTGCTACAGCGGGTAACGCCGTAATGACTCACAGATTTAGAGAATATGCTCCCATTAAAGGAGATATTCCAGAAAGGATGAAGGGGTCTTTAATTTCTATGGAAGCGGGTATTGCAACGGCATTCTCAATAAACAAACTTCAAGACAGAGGTAGGTTTTTTATCTCTCCTGGTGCCGAGATATATAAAGGTCAGGTTATTGGAGAGAACACAAGAAACGATGACTTAAGTATTAATGTTATTAAAGGGAAGAAGCTTACCAATATGCGTACCCAAAGTACAGATGCAGCAGTTCAAATTGAACCAAAAATTGACTTCTCACTAGAGGAAAGCATGGAGTTTATTCAAGTGGACGAATACTTAGAGATTACACCTGAATCATTACGAATGAGAAAGATTGGGTATGGTGAAAACAAGCGCGGATATTAGTTTATTTCCTTGATTTTTATGTTTTTATAAAACACAAATTCTGTGTTAGCCTAATTACGATTGCCCTGTTTGATCTAATCATATTGCAATAATTTTTATATCTTCTTGTCTTTAAAACTCACAAAATGAAAAACACTCTTTATATCTTTCTTTTGCTGGCTTCTTTTTCTCTTGGAGCCCAAAATGACATAGTAAAAAAAATTGTAGATGAAGCTAATAACAATTCTCAACTAGAAGTTTTAGCTCATGAATTATTGGATGTTGTTGGTCCAAGGCTAACTGGAACACCTCAAATGAAAAATGCTGGGGAATGGGCCTTACAAAGATATGCAGGCTGGGGAATCGACGCTAGAATCCACGAGTTTGGAGAATGGCAAGGATGGGAAAGAGGGGTTACACACGTAGACCTAGTCTCTCCAAGAATTAGAACTCTTTCTGGAATGCAGTTGGCTTACAGCCCTTCTACTTCTCAAGAGGGAATAACAGCTGGATTAGCAGTAATTCCTGAAGTAAATAATAAAGAAGAGTTTAATGCCTGGCTAAAAACAATTAAGGGAAAGTTTGTTTTAAGCAGTATGAACCAGGTAACGGGAAGGCCTGAATATAACTGGGAAAAATTTGCTACCCCAGAGTCTTTTGAAAAAATGAAAAAAGACAAAGTTGAGGCTTCAAGAAAATGGAATGCCAATTATAGAAAAATGGGTGTTAATAGAAGAAACATAATAAAAACGCTTGAAGAAGCAGGAGCGGCAGGAATTCTGTCAAGTTATTGGGCAGGAGGATTTGGTGCAAATAGAATTTTCAGCGCTGGCACAAAAACAATCCCAAATATTGACTTAAGACTGGAGGATTATTCTATGTTGTATCGAATGGTTAAAAGTGGGGCTGGTCCTGAAATAAGAGTTGTTTCGACATCAAAAGACCTGGGTGTTGTTCCTACGTTTAACGCACTGGCTGAAATAAGAGGGGTTGAAAAGCCAGATGAATACGTGATTTTATCAGCCCACTTTGATTCCTGGGATGGGGCAACTGGAGCAACCGATAACGGAACTGGAACTATTGTGATGATGGAGACAATGAGAATATTAAAGGCTATTTACCCAAACCCAAAAAGAACAATTCTGGTTGGTCACTGGGGATTTGAAGAAGGTGGATTAAATGGTTCGAGAGCATTTGTTGAAGATTTTCCTGAAATCGTTGATAACACTCAAGCTCTATTTAATCAAGATAACGGAACAGGAAGGGTTGTTAATATTAGCGGTCAAGGATTTTTGAATGCTTATGAATATGTTTCTAGATGGCTGTTCCCCGTTCCAGGTGAAATAAAAAAACACATTAAAACTGATTTTCCAGGAATGCCTGGCGGTGGAGGTAGTGACTATGCTTCATTTGTAGCGGCTGGTGTACCTGCATTTAGCCTCTCCTCTCTTGATTGGTCATACAGAGATTATACCTGGCACACGAACATAGATACTTATGATAAAATAATTTTTGATGATGTAAGAAGCAATGTGATTTTAACCGCAATCCTTACCTATATGGCAAGCGAAGATGAAAGTAAGGCGTCAAGAGAAAAAAGAGTAATGCCTGTAAGCCCAAGAACTGGAAAACAAGCGGTTTGGCCTAAAAAAAGAGCGCCAAGACGAAGCGCGCCAAATAATTAATTTAAATTTAAACATATGATATCAAACCGTGATTTAGTTGAGAAAACAAAACCTGTTTTAAAAGATTTTTATTTACAAGTTTTTGCCTGTTTGTTCTTGGCTTCAGCTTTACCTCAAATAGTGCTTTCGTTATCCCCAACAAATGTACTTTTAAACTTAGTAGTTGTTTGTGTCTCTGGCTATATTCAGGTTGGAATAGCATTATATTGTCTTGAAATTTATAAAGGAAAAGAAGTTAATTTGTCAATGATATTCAGTCGATTTAATGGCTATAAGCCTATTATTTTTATTCTTCTTTACAGTCTTATTGTTGTCCTTGGGTTAATCTTGCTTGTTGTGCCGGGAATAATTTTAGGATTAATGTATTCGCAGGTCTTTTTTATCCTTGCGGATGATCCAGATGTTGGGGTAATTGAAGCTTTTAATATGAGTAGTAAGATGATGAAAAATAATATGTGGCAGCTTTTCATGCTTAATCTTGAGGCTATTCTTTATTTCATAGCAGGAGTCTTTACTTTATTTATTTGGTGGATTTGGTTAATCCCTAGATATTCAGTTGCATATGCTGGATTTTATGAAGCAATAAAAAATGAATAGCTAATATGGCTCATAAACTGTTTCTCTTTTTATTTCTAATTCCTGGTCTTTCTTCAGCGCAAACTCAACTTCATTATTCAGGTTTTATTTCTAACAACAACTCATCTGAACTCATTCCAGTAAATATTCCAAAACCATTATTAATACCTGAAATTGGTGTTGAAAAATTTTGTGATGATGTTTCCTGATCTTCATACAACAATGCATAATCAGGATTAACGTGATATAATAAAATACGATGGGTGCCATAGTAAGAAAAGCTTCCAAATGGAATTTCATATGTACTGCCCTGTGTGGGTTTATTTAGAAATAAAGAAGGAGGTGGCTGATCCCCTGTTAATATTGGTTCAGGATTTTCCTCGATATTTTCAACAACTACTATATAATTTGAAGAGTCTGGATTACTCCAGCTAATTTCAACTGGATCTGGAAGATCACCGAATCCAGCTCCAAGGCCGTTTAATGGATTTACTCTTCTTATTATCATCTCTGATACCGATTGCGTTAAGTTTAAAGGCTTCTCTGGTATTATTGTAGAGGCACTTACTTCTTTATCATTAAAAATAAAATTAAGGTCATATTTTTTTCCATCTTCAATGGTCAGTGTGCTATCAACATATCGACCATCTCCAATTGGTGAAAGAGAGTAGATATTATTATTATTACTAACCTTAATATTAAGAGAATTAATATCTTCATTAGAGTATTCTACTCCTTCCAAGAAAGGTACTTGTCTACTAATCTTAAGGTTAATAATATCATTTGCTAACAAGTAGCCCTCTATTACAGGAACATCTTCAAAAAATGAGCTATTCTCCTCTTTTATACAACCTAAAAGGAGCAAAGCACATAATGTTGGTATTGTATAGTATAATTTCATTTTATCTGAGTTTTAGTGAAAGTGTAATGTTTGGCATTATTCCTAGGTAATTTATTTGAGTCTCAACTATTCCTCCGTCAACAACCTCATACTGATTATACCAGCTATTTTTTCGATTATATACGTTAAAAAGTGAAAATCCAATATATCCTATTTCGTTTCGTTCTCTGGAACTATAAAGATTGTAGTTTGCAGAGAGATCTAGTCGATGGTAGTCTGGGAAACGTAATCCGTTCTTGGTAGTGGTAGTAAAATAATCCTGGGTGGAACCATCCAACAGTGTGGGTGAATATGTTCCTGAGGGTCCTGTGTAAGGTCGGCCTGTTGCAAATATCCAAGTAGCTGAGAAATTCCAACGTTTGTTTTTATATAACCCTACAGCCTTAAATTCATGATTTACATCTTGATATGCAGGAAAATCATCATCACCATAGATATCAAATTGGTTACGGGCCTCTCCAAGCGTATAACTAATCCATCCGTTTATTTTTCCAAATTTCTTTTGTGCTAGAAACTCAATCCCCCTAGTATAACCACTACCATTATAAAAGTTCTCGCTATAATCTAATTCTCTTAAAGAGGTATTATACCTTAAAGAGTATTCAGACAACCCATCAAGTTTTTTATAATATCCCTCTGCGCTAAAAAGATAATCCTTTGTCTCATATGTAAGGCCTGCTATATAATGAGTTGCAGAACTAACAGGAATATTTTCCCCATTTGAAAGAATCCAAAAATCCCTACTTCCAGATGTAATATCCTCTCTAACAACCCTATTAGCAAACTGATAATATTTTCCATAAGCTCCTTTAAATGAAAGTTTATCAGATGGATTAATAACTACAGAAGCTCTGGGCTCAAAATATGTTTCTTTTGTTACATCAAAATAACTGGTTCTAATACCAGATTCAATTTGAATTTTATTATTATTTAATTTGATTTTACCTTGAAGATACCCCCCTGCAAGCATACCCTTGTCGTCACGGTTAATTATAGAAATAGTATCGTTCTGGGTATACGAATATTCTATGTCATAATTTGATCCAAATGCTCCAAATTGCAATTGAGTATCTTTTGATATGTTCCACTGATAGTCTGACTTAAAACTGAAATCTTTTAGGTTATTATCTTCATTTATACCCGAATTAAAATTATTAGAATCGCCATTGTTGAAGATGATATTACCTTCACGATCACGATCTCTTTGACTATAATAATTTGAATAGCTAAAAATTGTGTTACCATATAGTTTTGGCGACCATTTTCTAGACCATTTGAAACTACTTCCAAGATTTCCATAATTTGTGAGATCAATGATATTTACATTAAAGTTAATACCTCTATCTGCTAAAAAAGATGGAGTGTCAACTCCAAAACCATCATCCAATTTATCTGTTCCGTTAAAAAAACTTAATGAAAATTGATCCTTATCATTGGGACGGAAAGTAAGTTTTCCATTAAGATCATAAAAATATGATGTAAATGTAGTTTCTTCAACACTAAAACCTCTTCCTCTAGCTCTGCCTAAAAGACCTCCTTGCTGAGTTTGTGTTGAGCTTTCGGAACTATCCTCGTTGAATTGATCAAAAATGTTATTATAAATAGGTCCTTTATATGATCTTCTATATGCAACTATAGATGAAAACTTATCGCCAATTGGGATTTCCACAAATGCGTTGAAACTAAGCAAGCTTAGGTCTCCTCCAATATTAAAGTTTTTTTGATTTCCATCTTTTCCTGTAATTTCTGTGACACTTGACAAACGACCTCCAAATCTTGATTCAAATCCACCTTTATATAATTGTACATCTTTAATGGCATTTGAGTTGAAAGCACTATAAAATCCATATAAATGATCTACATGATAAATAGTAAATCCGTCATAAACTATAAGATTTTGATCTGGTGTACCTCCCCTAACATACATTCCAGACGAAGACTCATTACTGCCTGAAACACCAGGCATTAATTGAAATGAACGCATAATGTCTTTTTCTCCAATACTTGGCAACTGTGCTATCTTTTTTGGTGTCATCTTAATTGTGCTGACATCGAATCTGTTTATTTTCATTAACTCTTCCCTTTCTGCTACTACTTCAACTGCATCTAATGAAATAGAAGAAGGCTCTATTTCTATCACTAAATTTGTTTTGGACATTTTAGGGGATAGAATAAACTCCATATCGTCATACCCTATGTAATTAATTACTAATACTGATGTATCACTAGGTACTTCATTTAAAGTAAAATACCCATCCATATTAGTAGTAGCTCCATCATTGGTTCCCTTAATCAAAACTGATGCAAAAGGAAGAGATTCTCCAGTCTGAGCATCTTTGATAATACCCGATAAGGTAAAGTTTAAAGACTCAGGGGAATTATTTTGACTCTGTGCAAATAAAGAAATAGAGCCAAGAATTATGCTTAAGTAGAAAAATCTAGCAATTAATTTTATTAAAAAGGTTAATATCATTTTATGTTATTTTAAAAATTAAGTGTCATTGATAAATATGTTAACAAGCTGATAGTGGGTATAATAAATAGATTAGTATCATGGATATTGCAAAAACCCTAAACGAATAAACTAGTATCGCTATCAATAAACAAAGGAGTAAAATCCTTTTATTCATCTTCTCATTTCTAATTAATCCTGTAGTCTATTTTGTTTTTGATGTTTCAACCATTTTTTATTTTGTTTTTCAGACAAAATACTTTCTAAAGATTTGTTCAAAACTTTTTTATACTCATCTGCTTCCTGCCTAATTGGAGGAATAATTTCTTTTAGCAAATTCCTCACTTCGCTCATTTGAGTTCTATCTCTATTTTGGATAGCAATTTGAATGTTTTTAGAAAACTCTATTTTTAAGTCTTCAAGTGTTTTAGAATGTATAACTAAAAGTTCATCCATTTTAGCATTGTAATCCTGTAACTGTTTTACTATCTCTTTAGTTGTAGATTCTTTAGTAATTTTTAGTTTTTTAATCACTTTTTGTGCATCATGTTTAATGATTCCTGCAATTTCTTCTGGATTAAATTCTCGATTAAAAAAACCTCCTTGATTTGTTTGAGCTAAAAGTGTAGATCCAAAAAAAGTAAAGAATGATAATGTAAGGACTAAAAAAATTTTATGTATTGTTTTCATATTTTTTGTTATTAAGTTCAATTTTGAGTGCAGGAACTAACATCAATTTCGCTGTATATATTTGGGTCGTGGTTTGGGTCTTCGACCGTGTTAGCCATCATTGAAATTTTAACAATTTCATCACTTGTAGAAAAACAAAGTTGGTGAAAGTTGTCGTTGTCATCTATATCTGCTATCGAAATAGGCACATGCTCTGTTAGAACTCCTGAATTTTCAGAATATCCAACATAGTACTGAAATAAGTCAGATTCGGTATCACCACTTATATAAGGTGTAACGCCTCCATTCCAAGCAACTTGAATAGTTTGTGTTCCTGAATTACATTCATTCAGATTGCCACCAATTCTTTGGGCAAAGAATAAATTTGGGCCATCAGCAAGGGGAATAATATTCCTGGTAGTGACTCCGTTTAGGTTTATGGTTTCTGAACAAACAGACTCTCCAGATATAGTATCAGTTGTAAATAAATCCCCTACAACTCTAACTTCAACAGGTGGGTTGGTAATAGCAGTACCAAATTCACCTAACAGAAGTACAGTTCTATTTTCTCCGTTTTCATTAGCTGGAGCTAAAGAAACACAAGTAGGGATGTGAATGTTTCCAAGGCTATCTAAAACTTCAAAATCAGTTTCCGATAAACTGCTTTCATCTAATGGAAATTTAAAATTAAGAGGCATGCCATCTAATTGGTCTCCTGGTTGATTACACAACAATAGACTTGGTAGTGCATTATCAAGCCCAAAAAAACCTGATACAAGAATATCTTGTATATCTGTTATACTATATTCTTCTGAGCTATCATTATTAACCTGTTCTTGAGGCTCCTCATTTTTGTTACAAGAAAACAAAAGGATTACTGTAAATAAATTAAATAGATTTCTCATAAACACACTTTAAATTCTTTTTGTTTATGAAACCAAAACTATAGGTTAGGGTTTCAAAAAAATAATATGTTATACTAGCATAATAAAAGTGTCGACGAACAGAGACTATTTGTCGAAGTTTAATTTTAGAAAATAAGTTTTTAACTAAACGCCTAAGTGTTTGAGTACAGATTCTTTATATGATTCTCCTATTGGTAGGCGTACTTCACCTATAAAAACTTTTGTTTTTTGTAAGGTTTTGATAAAGTCAATATTGACAATGTAGGATCTGTGTATGCGAATAAAGTTTGGTGATAATTTTTCAAGTATATTTTTAAAACTGGATAAAGTAAGCAAAGATTTTTTACTGTCTTTAATATGGATTTTAACATAGTCTTTCAGTCCCTCTATATACTCTATATCTTCTAAATTAACTTTGATGTTTTCATACTCAGATTTAATAAAAATATAATCTTTTGAGTCTTGTATTTTTTCAATGGGTTTTTTTAGTTTTAACTCGTGTTTTTCTTGAGCTTTATTTACAGCTTTAATAAATCTATTAAATCGAATAGGTTTAACTAAATAATCTGTTGCATTAAGTTCAAAGCCTTCAATGGCATGCTCTGAATAGGCTGTGGTAAAAATAAATTGTGGGATATTGTCAATAGTTTTAACTAGCTCTAAACCTGATAGATTGGGCATTTTTATATCCAAAAAAATCAAATCTATTTGATGTTCCTTTAAGACATTTATTGCCTGAAGTGCACTATTACATTTTGCAACAATGTTTAAAGACTCAATTTTATTTATGTAGTTTTCAATTACATCTGATGCTAGTGGTTCGTCATCTACAATTAAACATCTCAAAATTTAATCTAGTTTTAGTTTTAGGTTAACAGTAAAGTTATTGTTTTTTTCAAAGGTTTGAAGTTTGTGCCTATTAGGATATAATATTTTAAGTTGCTCAAGAGTATTCTTCATGCCTACTCCTTTACCTTCTTTTTCTAAAGGTTTAGCGCCAATTAAATTTGTACAGTTAAATTCTAACTCTTCTTCTTTTATATCTATATCAATGCTTATATCAGTTTTACCCTCTATATCTACTCCATGTTTAAAAGCATTTTCGATATAAGATATAAATAGTAGTGGACGTATTTTTTGATCATTTATATTCCCTTTTATTGAAAGATTAATCTTTGCTTTTTTGATAAGCCTCATTCTTTGTAAAGCGATAAAATTTTTAATATACTCTATGTCTTCTCTTAACAATACAAAATCATTATTGGCCTTGTATATCATATAACGCATTAATTCAGAAAGTGTTAAAATAGCTTCTGGAGCGTCGTCTGATTTTTTAAAAGATAGAGAGTAAATACTATTTAAAGAGTTAAATAAAAAATGAGGATTTAACTGATTTTTTAATACCTGAAGCTCCGTTAAATTTTTTTGTTCCTCGATTTTCTTTTTATTTTTTTCATCAATACTCCATTGTTGATATATTCGAATAGCTGTTCCTAAAACAATGTTTATAATTGGGAAAAAAACTAATGCTGCTATTCTATTCACTGAAGATATAGGAGCAAAGTTTGGGAATAGAGTTTCAATTAAATACTTTGAACATGCAATCGTTAGCATTACACAAAAGAAATAGGCTAATTTTTTATTCTTCAACAATAAGCGAGGTACTAAAAAAGAATAGTTTAGATAAAAAATTGCCATTGCATAAGCAATTCTGTAAAACACATTTGCTGCTAATTCCCCTGTTTGAAAAAATGCATAGTTTGATAGAATAAAAATTAGTATCAACCATGCTATTAGATGAAACAGAGTATGTTTTTTATGTTTTAATTCTAAAGTCAAAATTTAGTTATTATAATAAATTTAAAAATTTAAAGCACCCCGATACTTTTTCTTAAAAAAAACTTTCAACCAATGCCGGGGTGTTCAAATCAAACTAACTATATACGAAAAATTTATAAGTTTAACTCACAATTTTTTCAAATGTATAAGAGTCTATTTTTTGAACGAAATAAGATATACTTAATAAGTAAAAAAGAAGATGAGTAAGGGATTTTTATAGATGAAGCTTTATCTAAATTAATTATAAATCATTAATTGCTCAATAGATAGAAACTTTATATTATATACCATTTACCAGACACATCCCCCAAAAAGAAAACTGATTTTTAAAATGACCCCGGGGGGTGCGATTTATACTAAGTAAGTAGATTTTTTCAGGTTTTGTTGCCAATGTGTTGCCAGAAGGGTAATAAAAAAACCGCAACTATATGTAAAACAAATAATTACGGTTTTTCTGGGTGGTCCCACCTGGACTCGAACCAGGGACCAAATGATTATGAGTCATCTACTCTAACCAACTGAGCTATAGGACCGGTTTGGCGGCAAATATACAATTTCACAATGTTTTTATAAAACTTAAATTGAAATATTGTTTTTTATTTCTAGTACTTTTGAAAAATGGAAACGCAAAGACAAAAAAAAATTTCTTCACTTATACAAAAAGAAGTGGCGAATTTAATCAGCGCAGACTTAAGAAGGGGAGGCGCAAAGAATCTTATTATTTCTGTAACACAGGCGCGTGTTTCGCCTGATCTTTCATTATGCAAAATTTATTTAAGCATTTTTCCAAGCGAAGTTTCCACTGAAAACCTGTCTTTAATTCAAAGTAATGCGCCTAGAATAAAACATGATCTTTCTGGTGTTCTTAAAAATCATCTTAGAAAGGTTCCTGAACTTGCTTTTTTTATAGATGACTCCCTAGACTATATAGACTCGGTTGAAGACTCGATTCAAAACCCTGACAATCCAATTAAAGGGTGATTTTTAAGTCGTACATATATAGGCTTGCAGTTCGTTATTTTTTTTCAAAAGATTCTAAGACAATTGTAAATAGAATTAATGGTTTTGCTTTTTTAATGATCGTTGCTGCTTCTTCTGTTTTGCTTATTGTGCTAAGTGCTTTTGCTGGGCTTAAAGATTTTGGTTTAGCATATACAAGCTCTTTTGACCCAGACCTAAAGATTGTTCCTGAAACCGGCAGCTATTTTATTTTAAAAGATGAAGGTTTAGGTAAAATTAGAAGCATTGGTTTTGTAAAAGAGGCATCTCCTGTAATAGAGGAAAAAGTGGTCCTTTCAAATGAACTGAATTCTGGCGCTACAATATTAAAAGGGGTTGATTCTGATTATCACCTCTTAGGTGTTTTGGACTCTCTCTCGCTGATCGGTGTTTTTTCTCCATCAAAAGACAACTCTTTGTATTTGGGCGCTGATTTAGCTTCTTCTCTTGAGGTTGTAATGAGTGAGGATTTTTCTTTATTAGCCACTGC
>CALSYL010000006.1 GCA_943841495.1 uncultured bacterium | reverse complement strand
CAACTAAACTTTTCCCCTGTTTTTTGAGAATTGTGTCCTTAAGGTTTTGTTGGGTTAAAAAAAATAATTGCAAAATACTTCGATTGTAATTTATATTCCCGCACCTATCCACAAATCCCCTAAATAACACTCTTTAAAACCACTACATAGGAACCTGAGGATATGACAATGATATCAATGAATTAAGAAGGATTTGAGTTGAGGTCATTGGTAAAAAAAAAGCCCTCCACTTCGTAGGGCTAATTTTATTAATACATTACTTTAATTACCATGCAAAATGAACCAATTCCATATTCATACTGCCATGAAATTTTCTACTAGCTATTCCATATTTTACCGCCATTTCTTCAGCAAAAGTTGGATTCCATTTAACTTCTGGGGCATCAGGGTTTACTATTTCAGTGATAATATGGGTAACAGGTTTGTAAGCATTATCAGTACGATCAATAATTTCATTTAATTCCCAATAAAGTCTTGATTTTGTTTCTTTATGATAGGGTGCAAAAAGTTTGTTTTCAAAGTCTACATAATCTTCATTCAATTGCTCTACACCTATATAAGTCGCTTTAATTCCTGGTGCAGGTGCTGCTCCATCAGCGAGAAAAGCTCCCAATCCTTTAAGGGTATAAGTAACCGATTTCTTACGATATTTGTTATCCATAGTCTGTTGGGTATATTTTTTTACAATAGATCTTTTAGTTTTGCCTTTGTGAGCAACTTTAATTTCGTTTTCCCACCATTCGGTAGCTTTAGAACTCATCGCATTCATTTGCTCCTCATTAGCAAAAATATTATATATCAAATAATTTGCCCAACCCTTATTTTCTTCTGTTGGTAAAACTTTCCATACGAACCAAGCAATTTGCTTGCCTTCTTTAACGTGTTTTTCTTTAATAGTTTTCCAAAACTCTTCAAAATCAACATACTCATTATCAAGCCCTTCGTTTAACGTAACTTCTTCTACTTGACGGTAGACGGAGGACCAATCTTGAGCTTGGAGGCCAAGTGATAGAATAAAAATAATAGCAAAAAATAGTTTTTTCATTTTAATTGATTTATGGTTAATAATATTAACAAGATATGGACAATAGGATTAATTTCAAAATACGTTATATACTTTCCCTAAACAACGCCCCCTAAAAGAAAAATCGTTTTATTTCAAGTAGGGGGTTCGACTGTAACAAATTCCGCATCTAACTTTTTAGCTTTTTATTAAATAGGGCTGCGACCAGTATAAATATCGCTCCTATAATTCTTAGGCTTATTAAATATTGATTCTTGCTCTTCTTGATTCCAATTGTAGTACACCTTAAGATAGTATGCATCCAAGCAAATAGATAGATTGATATAGTAGTCCGCAATATCCTCGCCTTTCTTAATCAATCCTTTATCGTACCACAGCTCGCTATCCTTGCATATTTTAAAGCCCCATTCATCCGCCAGAATCTTCCATTGCCCCCGTTTTGGCTTGAATTAGGTGGTCACAGTGTACAGTTGTAGGAACCGCTACTTTGGGTTTTCCCGCTTGCATGAATTGCAATAAAGCCATTTGTGCCGTAGCGTCCTGACACGCAATACGGTCTGGAGCAAAGTCCACATAATCTTTTCTTCGATTAAATGTGCGGTCCGATTTCCCATCCCAAAGGTGGGAATACAATATCTTTTCTGAGGCTGTTAAAGGTTTTCCAGTAAGTTTTCTTGCTGCTTCTACGCGCTCTTCCAGTCGCGCATACACTGTTTTGATCATTTCGATATCAAAAGCCATAAAAATTCAATTTTTGTTTTCACAAAATTACAAAGTAAACTTTTGTGATTTTGTTGATTCTACTATTAATTAAACGAGGAAAAAGAGGCTTTTATTCAACGCTACTACCTCAAACTCCGAATGGAATCTAATAGTTGTTTTAATCGATTAAATTTTGTGAAAGGCTATTATTTAAAGATAAAAAATCAGTTAGATAGATAGAAATACCCTAATTTTAGGTCTTTCCATTTTAGTTTTATTTATTTGGAGACTTGATTTTTTGGTTATAATGGAGATATTAAGAGAATATATATTTAGGCTTTCAACATGGATAATGATTTTTTCTATTTTAAATTCTTTTTTTTCCTATTCTCAAAGTTCAACATATTCTACAACCCTAGAACTTGACGGATCATCTTCTTTTATTGAAATACCTTCTTCAACAGATCTTAAATTTGATTCTGATAAATTTACTCTTGAAGCATGGATTAAAATTGAAAATGGCCCTTCGTCTAGTAGCACTTATGGTGATTTTATTTTCAGAAAGAGAGATGATTGGAGTCTTGCAATTAAAAATATAGATGGATCACTCTTTTTAAGAGGTAGATTTAGAAGGGATCATAGTGGTAATTGGCCAGAGGTTGTGTCATCACAATCAATTTCAACGGGCACTTGGTATCATATCGCATTTACTAATTCTGTATCAGATCAAAGGATAAGAATTTACATAAATGGAAGTCTTGACAAAGAAGAATCCTGGTCATCTGGAGGATATGGATTGACTTCATGGAATAATCAAGTTGGAGTTGGAGCGAGTATTTGGAATGGAAGTGATAATCCGACTAATTTTTTTGACGGTGAAATCAGTGATGTACGCTTTTGGGATTCTGAAAGAACTCAATCGGATATTAATTATTATAAAAATTCAACTCTCAATACAAATTCAACTCTTAAATTATATTACAAATTAAATGAAGGTCAAGGATCTACAGTAAATGACTTTAGTGGAAACTCAATTAATGGAACTTTATATGGTTCGTATCAATGGAAAACTACTGATACCATATCACCTACTGTTACTTTGACTGAAAGCGATTATGATAATATTCTAGCCAA
>CALSYL010000005.1 GCA_943841495.1 uncultured bacterium | reverse complement strand
CTTTACAAGAAAAGATACTAACCCAATATTCTTTGCAGGAATTTATGAAGACGATCAATTTTGTTTAATTACAGAAGAGGCTAAAGATAACATTAGCGAAATTCATCACCGCCAACCGGTTATTCTTAATCAAACAGATGTTAATCGATATTTAAACTTGGAATTACAAGGTTCAGCTTTCTTAAAAGAATGTAATAAACCTGATCTTATCTTTCATGAAGTATCAAAAGATGTAAATAAACCCACAAACAATAGTGCTTCGTTAATTCAAAAAGTATGAAAATAATATTTTTTATCTTTTTTTTGAGTTTTTTTACCAATCTTGCAAATGCAAATGATGAGGATTGGATATTTCTAAGGTGTGTTAAAAGCTCTGATAACATCAAGTACTTCGAAGTATCTGTATCAAGGGAAATGATGATTGAGCGGAATGGGTATCAATTTACTTTTACCCGCCTAACTCCTTTTTTAATTCAAGCAGAATTAAATGGGTTAGCTAAAATCTCTTTACACCGTCATTTGGGTACTATGGCTTATACTGTATTAAATTCTGATGGATCTAGCCAATCTAATACAGTGTTTCAATGCGATAGTGTTCCAAGATTACTCTAATTAATGAATAATATTTATCACTCAGATATTTATCAATTTGATAACCCGGTAAGTAGTTATTGGGAGGATACTTCGAGTGAAAATTTACAAATAGATAGACTTAGAAAAGATACTAATTCAGAAATTGTGGTAATCGGTGGTGGATATACCGGACTTCTTTGTGCGATTAATTTAATCGAAAACCATAATTTAGATGTCATTTTGGTTGAAGCTGGAAAAATAGGATGGGGCGCATCATCAAGGAATGCTGGATTTAATTGCTTACCTCCGAGCAAGATGTCTTTTAAAAAAATGCAATCTATTTATGGAATGGAGGAGACAAAAAAGTTTTTTAGAAATTCTGTTGAAGGCTCAAATCATACCAAAGATATCATAAAAGAATATAATATTGATTGCGATGTAACAGGAGACAGTAACTTTGTTGTAGCTCATCATAAAAATAAATTTGAGCAAATTAAAGAACAAGCTGAAGTTTATGAATCTGAGTTTGGTATTGAAACTGAAATTTATTCAAAAGAACAATTCAATGAAATTGGACACGGAGGAACTGAACAATATGGAGCTTTTTCTTATAAACCAGGCTTTGCAATCAATCCTCTTAAATTTGTTAATGGGATTGCAAAATACGCTTTATCCAAAAAATTAAAAATATTTGAACACACTAAGGTGGATAAAATAGATAAAGAAAATGGTTCTTATATTTTAAGAACCAAAGAAGGATCTATTCGATCTAAAAAAATAGTAGTTGCAACGAATGGATTTTATCAAGAAGGCTTAATCCCTCAAATGGATGGAAGAGTATTACCAGTTATCTCAAATATAATTGTAACTAGAAAACTAAATGAGGATGAATTGAATGCTCATAACTTCAAAACATTTTCACCGATCGCTAACACTAAAAATCTTTTATATTATTATCGAAAGCTACCCGATAATCGAATTTTATTTGGAACTAGAGGAGATTTAACTGGAAGTGATCAATCAAATTTAGCAATGTCCGTAAAGATGGAAAAGTTTTTAAAAAATATTTTTCCAAAGTGGTCCAATGTTACAATTGATTATAACTGGAGAGGATTAATTGCCTTATCTCAAAAATTAACTCCATCCATTGGTAAAATTGATAATGAAGAAATTTATTATGGATTTGGCTATAACGGTGTAGGGGTGAGTGCTGCTCCTTGGACTGGAAAACAGTTATCTAAGTTAGTGTTTTCATCCAATAGTAAAGAACTTGATATCTCAAAGATATATAAAGGATTACCTAAAAAGTTTATTTTTCCTCAATTAAGGACATTTTATTTTAGATTAGCTGTGTGGTTTTATGCAATTAAAGATAAACTAAACATCTGATATATTTAATATAAAGAATTAAAATAAACAGGAGAATAAATGTTGAAAGTATATTTAGCAGGTGAAATTCACACTAATTGGCGTGAAGAAATAATTGAAAATTGTAAAAAAGAAAATTTAGATATTCAATTTTCATCTCCTGTAACCGATCATGCATCCTCAGATGATTGTGGAGTTGAAATATTAGGCCCAGAAGAGAAAAATATTTGGAAAGATAGAAAAGGCGCCAATATCAATTCAATTAGAACTAAAAAGTCTATTAAAGATAGTGATGTGGTTGTTGTTAAATTTGGTGAAAAATACAAACAATGGAATGCAGCTTTCGATGCAGGATATGCATCTGCATTAAATAAATCACTTATTGTTATACAAAATGAAGATCATCAACATGCATTAAAGGAAATAGATGCTGCAGCTTCTGCGGTTGCATCAGACCAAATGCAAGTGGTTAGAATATTAAAATACGTTTTAGAGGGAACTTTAAAATAGTTTTAATTATATAAAACAAACATGATTGAATTGATTGATCTATTTTTTAATCAGTATTTAAGAATATTTGTAGGAGTTGTTCTAGTTGGCCTTATTCTGTTTTCCCTATATTTTAAGTTTAAGGGTAAATAATTTTTTTAAAGCAAATAGACATACAGTTTAGAATTTGGTAATCTTAGATTGTGAAAAAAATATTAGGGATTATAATTCTTACTTTCTTATGGGGTGGGTTAGGCTATTCTGTTGAAACAAATCCAGATAAAGCACTTAAGGCTTTAAAAGAAGGTGGTAAAATTGTTTTAATTAGACACGCATTTGCCCCTGGAATTGAAGGAAACAAAGATTTAAAAAAAGAAGAAGGTGGAAATATTAAAGACTGCTCTACGCAAAGAAATCTACTGCAAGAAGGTAAAGAGCAATCGGCAAGGATGGGAGAATTTTTTTCTACCAATGATATTAAAATTGAAAAAGTTTTATCCAGCCCTGTTTGCAGATGTTGGGAAACAGCCAAGTATGCTGGATGGAAATATAAAATAGACAAAAGATTAACATCAAATATAAAAAATAAAGCAAAAGTAGAAAAACTTGCCACAAAATACAAAGGTGATGGAAATTTATTATTAATAACTCATATGAATTTAATAAAAAAATTTTATCCATGGTTTAAAGTGGACTCAGGAGAAATAGTAGTTGCAGATAAAGATTTAAATTTTATAGGTAGTATAGAAATCTCTTATGAATTCACGTACTAAGAGTGTCATTTTATACATTATCACAATAAGTTTATTTTTTAGTGGATTTGCTTTTTCAATAGAAACTAATCCAGATAAAGCACTTAAGGCTTTAAAAGAAGGTGGTAAAATTGTTTTAATTAGACACGCATTTGCCCCTGGAATTGAAGGAAACATAGATAAAAAAGGTAATGAGTACAACCAAAAAGATTGTTCTACTCAAAGAAATCTTCTGCAAGAAGGTAAAGAGCAATCGGCAAGGATGGGAGAATTTTTTTCTACTAATGATATTAAAATTGAAAAAGTTTTATCCAGCCCTGTTTGCAGATGTTGGGAAACAGCCAAGTATGCTGGATGGAAATTTAAGATAGATAAAGGATTAACAGGTAATAAAAAAAAATTTAAAAAAAAAATTATTAGATTATCCTCTAAACATAAAGGAGTTAATAATTTAATTTTAGTTACTCACGGAACTTTAATGAGAACAATTTTTCCATCTTATAAAATAGACCAAGGAGGCATGATAGTTGCAGATAAAGATTTAAATTTTATAGGTAGCATTGAAATACCGTATGAGTTTACTTATTAATGAAAAAACTTTTAGTGATCGTGGTTCTGGGTTTAAATGATTGGAGAAATTTAAAAATATCTAAGATAGAAAAGGGTAGTCAGTATAACCTTTTTCATCACCACCATAGAAAGTAGCTCTATCGTATTTATTGAGCTCTGCCTTTTTAGCAATTCTTTCTGGAAGATCAGGGTTTGCAATAAACCATCTACCAAACATAATGGCGTCTGCTTTATTATCATTTAAAGCAACCTCAGCAGTTTCAGGTTTATAGCCTCCTGATGAAATAAACATTCCATTAAATTTAGCTCTGAATAAATCAGAAGTACAAACTGCTTTATCATTTACATTATCATCACCACCAGCAGTAGTTGCTCTTGGTTCGATCATGTTAATATAGACGATGCCTCTTTTATTAAATTCTTCAATTACTTGACCAAATAAATTCATAGGATCACTGTCGCTTACACCATTAAAAGTTCCATAAGGGGATAGACGAACACCTACTTGATCTTTACCCCAAACACCAATCACTGCGTCCAACACTTCGAGAGGAAACTTCATTCTATTAGCAACACTTCCACCATATTCATCTGTTCTTTGATTACTGCCATCTTGTAAAAATTGGTCTAATAAATATCCATTAGCCATATGAATCTCAACACCGTCAAAGTTTGCTTCTTTAGCATTTAGAGCAGCTTGCTTGAAATCATTAACAATGTCTTTTACCTCTGAAATCTCCAATGCTCTTGGAGTTAAAATTTCAGTAGGCTGCCAATCAGCAGTATAGGTTTCACTATTTTTTGCAGGTATTGCAGAAGGGGCAACGGGTAATTTTCCATCTACTTGATATGAAGTATGAGAAATTCTTCCTACATGCCAAAGTTGTAAGAAAATTTTTCCACCTTTATTATGAACTACTTTAGTAACATTTTGCCATCCAGCAATTTGTTCTTTACTATGAATACCAGGTGTTGCAGGGTAACCCTGACCTTGTTGTGAAATTTGAGTTGCTTCTGATAAAATTAAACCAGCTGTTGCCCGTTGTGCGTAATACGTTGCGTTTAATTCTTGTGGAATATTTCCAGGTTGTCCAGCTCGCATTCTAGTTAACGGAGCCATAATAATTCTATTTTTTAATGTTAAGTTACCAAGTTTTAGTTCAGATAAAAGTTTCAAAGTTTATTCTTTTTAGTTAATGGTTTAGGCATTATGTATCACATTCTCTTGTTTATTGTTGAATTGATTTAGCTTATAATGAAGCAACCTATTATAAACAGCAACGTTTAGTCCACTGGTGTAATTCTCATGATCAAGGTAATTACAGAAATATTCATTCAGATGAATATAGAAGTAAAATTGAGAAAAAATATGAGTATTATTGATTTTAGAAAGGTTGTGATTATATCTAATTCAGATAAAATATAGATTATGCTTACTTATATTATCCCATTTATTATATTGATTTTAGTTGTGGTGTTTATTCATGAGTACGGCCATTATTATTTTGCAAGAAAATATGGAGTAGGAGTTACTGATTTTTCAATAGGTTTTGGTCAAGAGCTATTTGGTTGGAATGACAAGCATGGAACGAGATGGAAGATATGTTGGATCCCCCTTGGTGGTTATGTCAAATTTTTTGGCGATCGTAATGTTTTTTCACAAGCTGATCATGAAAAAATATTAAAACAATATAATGAAGAAGATCAGGAAAAGTTATTTGTCATAAAACCATTATATCAACGAGCGTTAATTGTATTTGGTGGACCTTTAGCTAACTTTTTATTAGCGATAGCTATATTCTTTTGTATTTATACCTTTGTTGGTAAAGATTTTACTCCTGCAGTTATCAATGAAGTTCAAAAAGATAGTCCTGCAATGATTGGCGGGCTTAAAGATAATGATATTATTTTAGAAATTGATGGCAACAAAGTTGAAAGCATCATGGATGTTTCAAAATATATAACAACTTCAACAGGGGAGTTATTGATTTTAAAGTTGAGCGATTTGATCAAGAATATTGCTTAAAATTAAACCAAATATTGTTTTAAGTGATGATAATTTAGGAAATAAAGTTAATAAAAGAATGGTTGGTATTAAACTTGGAGCTGTAAATAATGAAATTAACCATGTAAAACTTAGGACCTGCTCAAGCATTAATTCAATCAGTTAAAGAAGTGTACTTTGTAAGTACTTCCTCTCTTAAATATATAGGCACTATGTTAACGGGATCAGGGGATAGTTCGCAATTAGGAGGACCAATTAGAATTGCAAAGATAACAGGACAAGTTGCAGAAATTGGTATTCTAGCCTTTTATCTCTATTATGGCTTATATTTCAATAAGCCTTGGTTTGATTAACTTATTTCCAATACCAATGTTGGATGGTGGGCACTTAATGTTTTATGCATTTGAAAAAGTTTTAGGTCGTCCTTTG
>CALSYL010000004.1 GCA_943841495.1 uncultured bacterium | reverse complement strand
ATTTACATTTGCACAATACAATTCTAATGGTACTGATAATACTGTTATAATGTGGAGCAAATATAAATGGACCAATATGTCTGAAGTAGACGGTGGTTCAGCTGCTGATAGAAACCAAGCTGTAAATACTTGGTATTCAAAAACTAATCAAGCAAACAAATTACTCAAGAGCAGTATGTTTCTATATCACTATTGGACAGGTGCTGTTGAAGATGTCCATATCGTAAACGAATATGCAAGCGTTGAAGATGCAACTGAAGCAATTAGAACTGCTGGAAAAATTCGTCAAACAGCCTTTCCTAATGATGAAGAAAGAAGAGCTGCTTGGAACCATCAATCAAAGTACTTTGAGAATTATCACGAAGATCTTCATATTTTTGAAAATCACGTGGCTCTTGAAAAGAAAAGAAGTGGCGGATTTGGAAACTCAACTATTGTAACTGTGACTGTAGGATATTTTCAACCAATGGGTTTAGTTGAAAATGGCTCTGCAGAAGAACGTTATGAATTATTGAAAAAATTCCAAAAAGAAGTAATTGCTAATAATCCTAGAATTGTTAGTCAAAAAATATTAACGCACCTTTGGTCAGGAAAAGTTGTTGATGGATATTTTCCAGTCATCACTATTTCTGAATACAATTCAATGGAAGATGCGGATAATGCTGGTGACGATAATCCTGCATTATTCAGTAAATCATTTTCAGAAGAAGAAGGCGCAGCGTATGCTAAGTATTGGGCACCAGGACGTCATGAAGACATCGGCTTGTTCAACAACTGGCTTGGAGCTAATAAATAATTACTATCTATAGAAAGGGCTGGCACAATGTCAGCCCTTTTCTTTATCTTATCAGGTGATTAAACCTGAAAAATCCAATAAAAGTTCAAAAAAAAATTCAAGTAAAAGATATGTTTAACAATATCTCTTCAAAGTATGATAGAATTAATCGAGTCATGACGTTAAGCATGGATAAAAATTGGAGAAATACTGTTTACAATCTTTCAATGAAAGATAATCCAAAGAAGATTATTGATATTGCTACAGGTACAGGAGATATAGCACTATGCTTTGCGAATGACAATGTTGAGGTGATTGGGGTTGATAATGCTCAGATGATGTTAGATTTAGCAAAGAAAAAAAGTGAAAATAAACAGAATATTACATTTCTTTTGGAGGATGCAGAAAATATGAGCTTTGATGATAATACATTCGACGTTGCTACTGTAGGTTTCGGAGTTAGAAATTTTGAAAATTTAGATAAAGGGTTAAAAGAAATTAAGAGAATCTTAAAACCTGGAAAAAAATTAATCATTCTAGAAACAGCCGTACCCTCATTCTTTTTATTTAGAGTAGGTTACGTAATTTATACTAAAATTTTTGTACCATTTTTAGGAAAAATAATAGCTAATAATCAGCAAGCTTATAATTACCTATCCAATTCTGCTGAACAATTTCCACACGGGAAAAGTTTTAAAAAAATTCTTAAAAAAAATGGTTTTATCGAAATAGAAATTAATAAATTAAATCTAGGAATTGTAAATATATATGAGGCCAAAAAATGAATTATTTTTTCTTAAAAATTATATCTATAACTGTTTTTTTTCAAATGCTAGTTATTTCATGTACAGATGTAAACAATAATAATCAAAAAGAAATTGAAGAATTTCCTTTAATATTAATTTCTATTGATGGATTTAGGTGGGACTATTTTGAAAAAACATCTACACCAAATCTAGATAAAATTATTCAAAGAGGTGTTAAGGCAGATGGCTTAGAAACCGTATATCCTTCAAAAACTTTTCCAAACCACGTGACTATTGTTACTGGAAGATATCCTGACAATCATGGTATTATTGGTAATTATTTTTATGATCAAGACTTTCAAGAATATTTCTATATTGGTTTAAATAGTGAGCCTGCTAAAGACGGAAAATGGTTACAATCTGAACCAATTTGGGTAACTGCTGAAAAAAATTTAAAAAAAGCCATGATAATGTTTTGGCCAATGTCTGAATCAGAATATATGGGTATCAGACCAACAGAATATTATGCTTATAGCAATGATTATTCATATGAACAGAGGGTGCAACAAATCCTTAACTGGCTTGATTATGAAGAAGAACAAAAACCTTCTTTTTTAGCAACTTATTTCAATAGAGTGGATGGAGCGGGTCATAGTTTTGGACCAGAATCACAAGAAGTTATTGATGCAATAAAAGATGTAGATTCGGCAATTGGAATGTTAATTGACGGACTTGAGTCAAGGAACATTTTTGATAAAGTAAATTTAATGATTGTTTCAGACCATGGAATGATTGAAACGCCTCAAGAAAAAGCAATTGATGTTTCATCGTATGTCGACCTTTCAAATGTAATTACTGTTAGCAGAGGGGAATATTTAATGCTTAGACCAAGTGAGGATAGAGTAAATAGCCTATATGATGAATTGAAACAAGTTCCTAATACCAGAGTATTTACCAAACAAGAAATGTATGATGAATTTCAATGGGGTTTAAACGATAGAATTGAGCCATTAATTCTAGTACCAGATGAACAATGGACAGTTTGGACTGATAGCAGAACGCCCTATGCTGGAACTCATGGATATGATCCAGGATTACGATCAATGGATGGTATATTTATTGCTTCAGGACCTAATTTTAAAGAAGGATATTCAGGCTCAAGAGTAAGTAACATTCATTTGTATGCATTAATGTGTAAGTTATTGGATATTGAGCCGGCCCAAAATGATGGATACCTTTATCGTATATCAGAATTTTTAAATAGAGATTAATTTGTCAAAATTTCTTTTTGCGTTATTATAAAATCCATTTGTACATCATGTTCTTCTTCAAATGAATTATCTTCCATTTGAAAACTATACGCAAGACCTACCAATTTTGTTGATGCTTTTTTTGAAAATGTTTGATCATAAAATCCACCTCCCATGCCTACGCGAGATAATTTTTTATTAAATGCAACACACGGTACTAACACTATGTCAATATCCTCAATATTAACATATTCTTTGTTAACTGGTTCAAAAATATCTAATTGATTTTTTTTCAACATGCTTGAAGGATGATACTTAGCAAATAATAACTTTTTTCTATCATGCTTAACAACAGGTAATAATACATTTTTATTTTTTTGATGTAGATATGATATAATCTGCAAGGTCGAACCTTCATTGTTGAAAGGGTAGTATACTGCAACAGTGGAATAAGATACCAATTTTGAAAATTTTATCCACTGTGATAAAAAATTATCAGACAATCGTTCAATATGGGCTTGTGACAAAAGAAGTCTATTGTGGATTTGATTGTTTCGAATATTTTCTTTTAAGGACAACTATGTTTTATCTTTTAATAATAGAGGTTCCAGCCTTGCCATCAATTGCATCTTGTAAATTATCAATATTAGTAATAACAACTTTCTTACCATGATGTTTTAAAAAATGAATAGCTGAGCGAATTTTTGGCCACATACTCCCTTGCTGGAAATGACCTTCCTCTTGATACTGCTTAGCTTCTTCGTCCGTCATTGTATCAATTGGTGTTTGATTATCTTTTCCATAATTCAAGTATACTTGTTCTATATCAGTCACAATGTAATATTCATCAGCTCTGATGACTCTACCGAGTTTTGCGGCCGTTAAATCTTTATCAATTACAGCATCAATTCCTTTAAAATTTTCATTATCATCTACAAAAACTGGAATGCCTCCACCTCCTGCAGCTAAAACAACAATACCTGCATGTACTAACGTTCTAATACTAATACCATGCATTACAAAGTCAGGATCTGGAGATGGCACTACTCTTCTCCACTCACCTGGATCTTGTTCTTTTACAATCCAACCCATGTTTTTTGCTCTTTTTTCAGCTTCTTGTTTTGAAAAACGTTTTCCCACAAACTTGGTAGGATTTTTTAAAGATGGATGATTGGGATCAACTACAACCTGCGTAACTAAGGTCACCACCTCCTTATCAATTTTTTCCTGATTTAAAATATTTTGAAATGTTTGTTGAATCATATAGCCGATTGTTCCCTGAGTACCAGCAACACAAATACCAAGAGGAATTGGTGGCACTTCATCTTGTGTCAAATCCATTCGTAACAACTCATCTCCCACCTGAGGACCATTTCCATGCGTAATACAGATATTATAATCTTTCCTCAAAAATTTAACTATTTCAGTTAAAGATTTTCTAGTGTTACCAAATTGCTCTTTAACAGTTCCAGCTTGCTGCTTATTGGAAAGAGCATTTCCTCCTAATGCTATTATTGCAGTTTTTTCCATGTGCTTTACCCTATTTTAAAATGAATATCCAAGATCAATAAATAAATTATTAAACTTTCCACCATCATGGTCTTTCAGTCCTTTGTATAAGCCAGCATTAATGTAAATATTTTTACTAATTGAATATCCTGCTCCAACAAGAAATCCAAAATCATTCTCATTGAATCCAAAATCGGTTGATAGCTCAGCGCTTTCTGCTTCTTGTCCTTCTATATCTAAGGTTACTTTTTCATCTAGATGAATTCCAATTGATGGTCCAATCCATAAATTAAATTTATCTGACATTCGATAGTTAACAGTCGTCCAAAGATCCAAGTAAGTGATTAGTATTTCAGCAGAATTTATATACATCAATGGCTGATCTTGGCTTGAATCTGTTTCGTAGTTTGAAGAAGTTCCGCGATGTCCAAGTTCAGCGCCAATAGTAACTGGCAATGAACCAATTTTCCAATCGGTACTTTTCCAAACTCCAATGTAATACGAGCCTAATCTGTCTGATGAAAATGAACCAAGTTCTTCATCCGAAGCATCATCTTCTATTCCTGAGATTTGCATCGATTGATATCCAGAATAGACTCCCCACATTGCAGAAGAATTAACTTCTTTAGCTTGACCAAAAAGTGAAGTGCCTAACACTAAAACAATAAAAATCTTCATAAAATTTTCCTCATATAATGTATTTATTTTATACAATATATAATATTTTTCTTGCAATGGCACCAAAAGTACATTTAATATCTTGCATGTTAATTGATTCAAAAACGCTTTTTTCTTGGAATCTTCATTGGTGGCCTTCAGGCCAATAATACCCTTCTGCACTTACGTGCAATCTTAACATAACTAGATCTACTTAAACTTTACAATCATGATTGAACTATCAATCAATTAAAACAATGGAGAAAAAAATGATTATTAAAACACAACTAAGCGAAAAAGAAATGCCTGAAAAATTTTACAATATATCTGCTGATTTACCAGAACCTCTTCCTCCCGTACTTCATCCTGGTAGAAAAGATCCGGTTGGTCCAGATGACTTATCGCCATTATTTCCAATGGAATTAATAGGACAAGAAGTGAGTCAAGATAGATATATTGATATTCCTGAAGAAGTTCAAGATATCTATAAATTATATCGACCTAGTCCATTATATAGAGCAAGGAATCTTGAAAAAGTTTTAGATACTCCTGCAAAGATTTTCTATAAATATGAAGGAGTAAGCCCTACTGGAAGTCACAAGCCCAACACTGCAATACCTCAAGCGTATTACAACAAGCAAGAGGGTGTAGAAAAATTGACTACTGAAACTGGAGCTGGACAATGGGGTTCATCCTTAGCTTTTGCTTGTTCTAAATTTGGAATAGACCTTGATGTATATATGGTTAAAGTCAGTTATAATCAAAAACCATATCGTAGAGCATTGATGGAAACGTTTGGAGCAAGATGTATAGCTAGTCCCTCAATTGAAACGGAAATTGGACAAAAAATTCTTGCTGAAAATCCAGAATCAACTGGAAGTTTGGGAATTGCTATATCTGAAGCAGTAGAGCAATGCGTTAAAAGCGACTCAACAAAGTATGCGCTTGGATCTGTATTAAACCATGTGCTTACTCATCAAACTATCATAGGACAAGAAGCTATGTCGCAACTAGAAAAACAGGATGAATATCCAGATATTATTGTTGGATGTACTGGAGGTGGAAGTAATTTTGCTGGAATCGCACTTCCATTTCTAGGTAAATCATTTAGAGATAATAGCTCTATAGAACTAAAGGCGATTGAACCGTCCGCTTGTCCATCGCTAACAAAAGGAAAATATGCCTATGATTTTGGAGATACAGGGAAAATGACACCTTTAACTAAAATGCATACTTTAGGTTCAGAATTTGTACCCTCTGGTTTTCATGCGGGAGGACTTAGGTATCATGGAATGGCACCAATCATTAGCCATTTAACAAATCTTGGTTATATTGCTCCAGAGGCTTATACGCAATTAGATACATTTCAAGCTGGTGTCACTTTTGCTAAAGCTGAGGGAATTGTACCAGCGCCAGAAGCAAACCACGCAGTAAAAGGAGCAATTGAAGCTGCCTTAAAATGCAAAGAAAGCGGAGAAACAAAAACTATCTTATTCAATTTATGTGGTCATGGTCATTTTGATATGCAAGCATACATTGACTATTTTGATGGAAAGCTTTTTGATAATAAATATTCTGAATCTGAAATAGCAATGGCTCTTTCAGGACTGCCATCAGTTGGATAATAATGAAGAGGAAATTCAAATATAATCTTAGTGTTCCAATAGAACTTCTTAGACCTCATGAAAAAACAACGAACGAACATGTTAGCTATTGGAATAAAATGTACATTGAAAAATCCTTTATTCCAGCTGTGGCAGTATCAGAAGAAAATATTATTATTGATGGTCACCATCGAATAGAAATGTGTAAACAAAATGGGATCAAAGTCGTTAATGTTTGTCAATTTCAGTACTTTGATCCCGGAATAATCATAAAAGGAAATTTTATCAACAAAGAGGAAGTATTTTATAGCGCTCTTTCAGGAATACTTTTAGAACCTCAATCATCTAAACACTTTATAAATATCGATGGCTCTTATATAAAAATTATCGATATTCATAAAAAATATTCGTTATTTTAAGAGCTATTATACTTAATTAGGAGAAATTATGTTTATTAAAAAAAATTTATTAATCGTTTTAATTTTAGCTTTTATTATTAACTGTTCAGACAATACCAAAGAACTGTCCATTGATTATGAGAAGTATACATTAGATAATGGTCTTAAAGTTATTCTTCACAAAGACAGTTCAGATCCCTTAGTTGCAATTTCTACTATTGTGCATGTTGGATCAAATAGGGAAAAACCTGGTAAAACTGGATTTGCTCACTTCTTTGAACATATGGCTTTTACTGCATCTGAAAATACTCCTCGAGGCGCAAACAGATTATTGATCCCTACTTGGGGTGGAAGCAGGAATGGTGGAACAAGCTTTGACTACACCATTTATTATGAAATAGTACCAAAAGATGCTCTTGAAAAGTTAATGTGGATTGATTCAGATCGATTAGGTTTTATGATTAATACCGTAGATGCTGAAACACTTGAAGGAGAAATTCAGGTGGTCAAAAATGAAAAAAGGCAACGTGTAGACAATCAACCATATGGTCATAGTAGTGGTATTATACAAAAAGCGCTTTACCCTCAAGGACACCCTTACAGTTGGTCAGTGATTGGAGAGCTTGAAGACTTACAAGCTGCAACCATAGAAGATGTAAAAGAATTTTATAACGAATTTTATGGTCCAAGCAATGCGACAGTAGTCATCGCAGGAGATATTGATTTTGATGAAACAAAGCAACTAGTTGAACGCTGGTTTGGCGAGATAAAGCCCAATGAAAATATCATTGAAAAACCAGAAGTGAGACTAGTGACTTTGTCCGAGACTAAAAAATTATATCATTTAGATAAATATGCTCAGCTTCCTCAACTTTCTCTTACTTTTCCTAGCGTGGAACAGTTTAGCAAAGATTCCTATGCATTAAACACTTTGGGAGAACTATTATCAGATGGAAGAAATTCTGTATTTTATAAAGAAATTATTGAGAAACAAAAATTAGCACCTTCTGCATCTGCCTATAATTATTCATCTGAAATTGCAGGACAATTCAGTATGAGTGTTCGTGCAAACCCTAATACATCTTTAAATGATATTTATGATGCTATTATGCAATCATTAGCAAACTTTGAAGCAAACGGTGTGAGCGATAATGACCTCAAACGTATTAAAGCAGGTCAAGAAACAGCCTTTTATAATAGTATTTCTACCAATCTTAGCAAAGCAAGGCAGCTTGGATTTTATAATGAATATGCTGGAGATCCAGGATTTGTCACAACAGATATTGCTAATATTTTAAGTGTTACAAAAGAAGATGTCATGCACGTTTATAATAAATATATCAAAGACCAACATGCTGTCATTTTAAGTGTAGTTCCTCAATCTCAACCTGAATTAATTCTAGATGATTCAGAAGAAGCATTTATCAAGGTAGAGCAAGTGGTAAGAGGAAAAGAAAAGGAATTTGATATGAAATATGGTCAAGAAAATAAACCATTTGTGAAAACAGAAACTAAATATGACCGCTCAGAACCTGCGCTTGGAGAATTGCCTTTATTAACCATTCCACAAGTGTGGACAAATAGTCTTTCTAATGGTACAAAGCTCTATGGTATAGAAAATTCTGAATTACCATTAGTACAGTTTTATTTACGCATTGATGGAGGACAATTATTAGACCCAGCAGAAAAGAAAGGTACTGCAAGCTTAGTTGCCAATCTAATGGATGAAGGAACTAAAAGCAAAACACCAGCTGAACTAGAAGAGGCGATTGATCTTCTGGGATCTTCAATTTCTATTAGTGCAGGCTTAGAAAGTATTAGTATATCTGGAAATAGCTTGGCTAAAAATCTGGATGCTACTCTTGATTTAGTAAATGAAATATTGACAGAGCCACGATGGGATGAAAAAGCATTTGAAATTGCTAAAACTAGAAGGCTGGCTTCTATCCAACAAGTGAAGGGTAATCCACAATCTTTAGCATTTAATGCTTTGAATAAAAGATTGTATGGCGATAATCATCCATCTGCAACACCATTAGGTGGAACAGCTGATAGTGTTGAGTCAATCACCATGTCTGATTTAAAAAATTACTTTAATGCTAATATATCACCACAGGTTGCTCACTTTCACATTGTTGGAGATATCAATGAAAAAGAAGCTGTAAATGTGTTAAGCAATTTTAATAAAAAATGGAATGGAGATACTGTTGAAATACCAACAATAGCAATGGTAGATGCACCATCAAAACCAGTGGTATATTTTATTGATATACCTGATGCTAAACAATCTGCTATCACAGTTGGTACATTAACTATTCCAGGAGCAGATCCACTTTTATACCCTCTAGATGTTACCAATAACAGATTAGGCGGAGGAATGGAAGCTAGATTAATGAGAACTTTGCGTTTAGAGAAAGGATATACTTACGGAGCAGGATCTTTCTTGCGACCAAATAAATTTCAAACACCTTTTTATGCATACTCACAAGTTCGTACAAATGTAACATTGGAATCATTGGAGATTTTTAGAGATTTAATCACTAATTATTCTTCCACCTATTTCCAAAACGACTTAGATGTTACAAGAAATAAATTAATCAAGAGTAATGCGCTAAGATTTGAAACGCTTGGAAGTCTTATCAATATGCTTGACAACATCAGTAAGTACAATCTTCCAGTAAATTACATTGCTAATCAACAAGATGTATTAACAGGAATGACTGTAGAAGATGTGCAACAATTAGCCAGTGATTATCTAAATGGACAACATATGATTTATGTTGTTGCTGGTGATGCTAAAACTCAGCTTGAATTAATTGAAAAATTAGGGTTTGGAAAAGCTGTACTATTAGATAGAGAAGGAAATAATTTATAAATTTTATTATTGATAATATAATATTTCATTTCTTTCAAAATGCTCAGCTATCAATCTTGTGAAATAATACTAATCCTACCCCTATTGCTATCTATTTCGCCATCGTTAGCAACATAATCAAAAGACGTTCCACCTGGTCCATTGTATGTAACTTGATCAATGTCTAAATCTAAAGTACCTGAAGATGGAAAAACAACGATCCTAAAAACTAAATTTTCATCATCAATGTCTTCTCCTTCAAGCGTCATAATATTATCTCCTGAAGTAATAAAAAAAGATCCATTCTGAACAATGGGTGAATCGTTAACAGGTAAAACATTAATAACTATGTCTCCCAAGATAGACGAATTACTTTCGTTTGAAATTGTATAAGAAAATGATTCAATACCAAAAAAATTGGGATTAGGTATATACGTTAAATTTCCAGCTACAATATTTAAATTTCCATTTTGAGGATTATCAAAAATAGTATAAGTCAATCCACTTGAAGAATTATCTGTTTTTGGTAAAGAAAAAGTGATTTGACTATCTTCGTTTACCTCTAAATCAAAATTTATGATCTCAGGAATTTGTGTAGGCTTATCTGGACCAGCAGCATTATTGTCACATGCTAAAAAACTTAAAATCGTAAACATTAAAAATAAATTTATATTTTTTTTCATAAATGTTTCCTTTCATTTTAATTTAATAAAAAAGGGTTACAGTTGTAGAATAGAAATTGTTTTGATAACATATTATTAAATGATTTTTATCATAATTGTTTTGAAAAAATTGCCAAATTATTTTTTCAAAAAAATAATCTATTTAGTATATGATAAGGTAAATAATAATAGAATACTTAAATGTCTTATAATTTTTTCCTTTTTCAGAAAGAAATATAATTACAACGCTTTAATGTATTCAATTTCTAATAAAAAATTTCCTTCTTGCTTATCTGAAATAAGAATGCTCATAGAATTTACTTTGTGAATTTTAAATTTTGGAGCTCTAATACTTCTACCAAAATAGTAAGGTTTAAAATTTTCAATTGGGATTTTAATATCCATCCATTGACCTTTAATGGTTTTAAAATCAGCAGAATAATTGGCATAACTTCCCTTTGTTGTCATGCGAAACTTATAAATATTACCATCACCTTTTACTTTAAGCAAGAATGTTGACAACCCTTTTAATTGATCACCATCAAATCCCCTTCTAATCGATGCAAATCCACCATTATTTTCTAAAGAAACATTGCCAGTAAAAATAATATTGTTTGCTTCACTTAGATAAATATTAGACTGTGAAACACCTCCCATGACACCATCATTGACTATTCCCCATTTATCAATACCAATATTATTTGATGGATCTACCATTGTAATACTTTGAGAAAAAATATTCGTTTGCCATAATAAAAAAACAATCAAATGAAATTTATTTTTGAAAACTAACACGCATCTCTCCTTTTTTATTAGTTAATTTGATAGTTTTATCATCACATAACTTTTTAAAAATTGAAATTAGAGAATTATCTATATAATAAGATACCTCATTTATTTTTTTAATGCCATTTGGATGAACAAAGTTTCTAGGCTTTGGATCAATATTAAAATATGTCATAAAGAATGGAAGATTTAGATTATTAGGAAATAATAATTTCCATGTTAATAGTCTGTCCAATGTATCTAATCTCTTGCTCTTGGTAATAAAATAATGCTCTTTATACTCCTTCAATATTCGAACTTCATCATCAAAATCATTTTTATATTTCTCTAAGCAAATATCAAAATATCCTTCGTTAGCATTTTCCCAACTTTTAAAACGTTTCACTAAATTTGTTTTACCAATCAATCTTAATATGATCATCAAAAAATTTGAAATAGGAGCTTTTTCAAGAATTTCTATATAAGGCCCTTCTGAAAAATATATTAATGCATTGCTGGGATTATTTTTAGATCCATACTCAACTTTAAATCCCTTTTCTTCAAATTGATTAACAGCTTCTGAAAGATTATTTGATTTATATAGTATATGGCTGAGCTTCATTAATAAATATTAATATAATTTTTGCTCTATAATAATTTTTATTTTTTAAAACGCTTTTTAAACTTCTTTTTCTTTTTAGATTTTTTGATTGGTTGCATATCGCTGGTTGGTTCAAAACCTTCCACAGTATACATTGGTAATTTTTGATTGAGAAGTTTCTGAATATCTCTTAATAATTTTTGTTGATCACTACAAACAAAGGATATGGCTTTCCCTGACTTTCCCGCTCTACCTGTTCTACCTATTCTATGGATGTAGTCTTTTGCCACGCTTGGAAGATCAAAATTTACTACCTGATTCATATTTTTAATATCTATTCCTCTAGCTGCAACATCAGTTGCCACCAATATTTGAATATGATTTTTTTTAAACTTATTTAAAGCTTTTGTTCTGTAGTTTTGTGTTTTGTTACTATGTATTGCAACTGCTGTAATTTTAGCATTGATAAGTTTTTTGGTGAGTCTATTTGCTCCATGTTTTGTTCTAGTAAACACAAGCGCTTGATTCCATTTTTCATTTTTTATCAAATGAATGAGTAGCTTTGCTTTGTTGCTTGCATCAACAGGATGACAATAATGTTCGATATTTTTTCCGGTTTCATTGTCTTTAGCTACTGATATCTCAATAGGATCATTTGAAAACTGCTTGACCAGCGATCTGAATGGATCTGAAAATGTAGCTGTAAACATTAAATTTTGTCTTTTTTTCGGAAGATATTTGTCAATTTTCTTTATATCATTAATGAAACCCATGTCTAGCATCTGGTCTGCTTCGTCCAACACTAAAATTTTTATTTTACTAAAATTAATTGCTTTCTGATGATATAGATCCAATAGTCTACCTGGAGTAGCCACCATAATATCTACGCCATTATTGATAGCTTGTTTTTGATTAACATCTGAAACGCCTCCATATATTGCTATGGATTTTAATGATAAATTTTTTCCGTAAGACTTGATATTGTCTTGTACTTGCGAGGCCAATTCTCTGGTTGGCGTGACAATTAAGGCGTTCAATTGATGATGATTTTTATTTTCTTGAGCATTTGATAAAATTTCTAAAATAGGGAGCGTAAAGCATGCTGTTTTACCCGTACCTGTTTGTGCTGCAGCCATTACATCTTTTTGTTGAATAATTGATGCTATTGCCAACTTTTGAATTGGAGTTGGTTCTGTATAGCCTTTTTGTTGAAGCGCTTTAAGAATAGGTTCTTTCAAACCAATGTTTTTGAAGGACATAATTATTTTACTACCATATGAGGTGCAATATACAACAAAGCCTAAACTATCATAGGCTTTATTTAAATAAAAAAGGACTATCTAAATAGCCCTTTATTTTTTTCTGCTTAATTAGGTATTATTTGCTTGTGAGTTTCATTACAACAAAAATCGCAATTCCAATACCTAGCCCTACCGCATAATCTACAGCAACAGCAATTCCGCTACCTACTCCAACTGCAATTCCTGTCATAGCTCCAAGTGATAATTTTTTCATTTTGACTTTTTTTATAATTTAAATTGTGGGCGATGAGAGATTCGAACTCCCGACATCCTGCGTGTATTGACAGGAAGTCTGTGCCGTAAAATCACCCTAATACTCCTTAGTTGTCGTACAGTTGGTATAAATTAAGCAATTACTTTCAGACTTGGGAGTGTTTGTGATTCGTATAGAAAAATTAATTAATCCACAAACTTTACTCTAATATCAATCACTTCCTGAGGAACTTTATAAGTACCTCTTCTGATATACTTTGCACATGAAACATCAAAATTATTTCCAGCTCCGAAAGGGTCTATATCACTAACACTTACTCTGTAATTATATTTTGCAATTAATTTATTTTTATAGAAAAAAAGTGCTAACATGGCATCTGAGCTAAAACCTGTATTGCAATATGTCCATTCCTCAACATCCCTTTCAAAGTCAGATTGAATTGGTGGACCTCCCATAATATCCATAACTTCTTGCTTTGTTAGACCTGGAGATAAAAGGACTGAGTTAGATAGATCTTGGTTTACTGCACATCCATTTAAAATTAATGCAAATATCAATGTTAATATTTTCTTCATGAATAAGTATAATTATAATAATTAATCAGTTTCAATACTTTATTCTGAAACAAAAAAACTGTTGAAAAAGTCCTTTTTTAACTATTTGAAATCTTCATTACAAAATAAAAGCCAACAAGAGACAAAAAGAACACCTAACCAAAAAATTGGGTTAAGATTAATCAAAGCAAATCCATCTGCATTACCAGTAATTCGAACAAATTTGTCCATTGCTCCCTTATTACCATCAATGAGTAAAAATAAGGTTACAGCCATAACACAGCCCATAAAAAAAAGACCAAAAAGAATTCTTAGTCCAGTCAATAATTTTTTCATATCAGATTGAAATGATCCCATATAATTTAATATACAAAAAAAGGACTGCCGAAGCAGTCCTTTTCTTTCTCGAGTTATAGCTTAAACCGTGGGCGATGAGAGATTCGAACTCCCGACATCCTGCGTGTAAAGCAGGCGCTCTGACCAGCTGAGCTAATCGCCCGAGTCGCAAAGTTAAACTACAATGCAAAGAAATCCAAAAATTTTGAATATTTTTTTCTTATTGACTCAAAAGTATGTTTTATGCTTAAATTTTTATAACAATGGAGGGAATTATTATGGAAACAAGTTTAGCCTTTACAATCATTGCTGGTGCACTAACTTTATTAGGATTATTTAAATTTCTTGCTCCTAAAAAATTTAATGAAAATGCAATGGGAGAATTACATCAAGAAGCAATTAATCCTGCAGCTGCAATTAGAGCAGCTTTAGGTGGGGTAGTACTTACTGTTGCATTAATAGCATTTATGTCTCGAGATCTTGGACAAGCAGAAGCGAATACTATCTTATGTGCTATTGGAACTGGTTTAGTTACAACTATTACATTTGTATTACTTAATAAAGTAAGAGGATTTGCTACTGAAATACCAGTACCGCCACTAGTTCTACTTGGTACGCTTAGTATTATTGCATTTACTTCAATATCAGATGATACATCAACAGTATCTTCAGAACTACAACCAGAGATAGTTTCACCTGACGTATATAGAGTATTATTTGAAGATGAAAATATTAAAGTCATTGAAGTTGAACATGAACCAGGAGAATCAGATGATTTTCATGGTCATCACCCAATGACGTGGTATGCTGTTCAAGGTGGAACACTAGAAATGACCGCGGAAGATGGTTCGGTAAATGTTGTAGAAATTAAAACTGGTCAAATAGGAAGGCCGCTTCAAGGACAAGTTCATAAAGCAAAGAATGTCGGAGATACAAAATTCAAAGCTATTTTATTTGAAGAAAAATAGTTTTTTGTAATTGAATTCTTATAAAAAAAGGCTACATCTAGTAGCCTTTTTTTATTTAACATATTTTATCTAAGCTTATTTTTTAAGACTGGGAATTGCAACATCAATTACATCCATCACTTCTTTAGCAAAATGAAAGGTTAAATCTTTGGCAATATGCTCAGGAATTTCTTCAAGATCTCTTTTATTAGCATGAGGCAAGATAATAGTTTTGATACCAGCTCTATGAGCTGCTGTTACTTTTTCTTTAACTCCTCCAATGGCTAATACATTTCCTCTAAGTGTTATCTCTCCAGTCATAGCAACTTTGCTCTTTACTGGAGTATCCTTAAGTAATGACACTAGCGATGTAAACATTCCTACTCCGGCTGAAGGCCCATCTTTTGGTATAGCGCCTGCCGGACAATGTACGTGAATATCCATTTTTTCAGCAAAATCTTCGCTTAATCCTAAAATATCTGTGTGTGATTTAACATAAGTAAATGCTGCGGATGCTGATTCTTTCATAACATCGCCAAGCTGCCCAGTAAGAGTCAAAACTCCCTTACCCTTCATTTTACTTGATTCTATAAATAGAATATCTCCACCAGCTGCAGTCCATGCCATTCCAGTAACTACTCCAGGTTTGGTTGTTCTTTCTGCTAAATCAGATTGAAATCTAGGAATACCTAAATACTCATTAACAGATTTCTTTGTGATACTAGCTGCTTTAAGTTTTTTATTTACTACATCTACTGCTACTTTTCTTAACACATTAGAAATTTCTCTCTCCAGACTTCTAACTCCAGATTCGCGAGTATATGATGAAATAATTTCTTTAATCCCAGTTTCATTGAATTTAATCTGTTTAGGAGTTAATCCGTTTTCAGTAATTTGCTTAGGAATCAAATGTTTTTGAGCAATCTTTACTTTTTCATCGTCAATATATCCCCTAAAATCAATCATCTCCATTCTGTCATATAACGCAGCAGGGATATTATCAGGATAGTTTGCAGTGGCAATAAACATTACTTTGCTTAAATCAAAATCTACTTCAAGATAGTGATCACTAAATGCATGATTTTGTTCAGGATCCAATACTTCAAGCATTGCTGATGATGGATCTCCTCTAAAATCTGAACCAAGTTTATCAATTTCATCAAGCATAAAAACTGGATTATTTGTTTTTGCTTTTTTCAATGATTGAATAATTCTTCCTGGTAAAGCGCCAATATAAGTTCTTCTATGTCCTCTTATCTCCGCCTCGTCTCTTACCCCGCCTAGAGAAATTCTGACAAATTCTCTACCCATTGATTTAGCAATAGACTTACCGAGCGAAGTTTTTCCAACTCCAGGAGGTCCCGTAAAACATAAGATAGGTCCTCGGACAGTTTCTTCTTTAGTAACCTTCTTTTTAAGGGATCGAACAGCTAAATATTCTAAGACTCTTTCTTTTACTTTAGGCAAACCATAGTGGTCATGATCTAATCTTTTCTTAGCTTCTTTAACGTTAAGATTATCTTTACTTGATTTACTCCATGGTAACTCTGTAAGCCATTCAAGATAAGTTCTTGCTACTGAGTACTCAGGAGACTGTGGAGAAATTCTACCAAGACGGTCTAATTCTTTATTGGCAACCTTTGTTGCTTCCTCACTCATCTTAACATCTTCAATTTTTTTCTGTAATTCATCAAGCTCAACAGTTTGACTATCTTCTCCTAATTCTTTTTGGATAGTTTTCATCTGTTCTCTTAAGTAGTACTCACGCTGAGTTTTTGAAATTTCATCTTGAACTTCTGTTTGTATTTCTTCGCCGAGCTTAATTCTTTGAATTTCTTTTTGGAGCAGATTAATTGCAATTTCTACTCTCTTTCTAATATCTAACTCTTCCAAGACTTCTTGCTTTTCTGAGTTTGATACTGATAATAGTGAAGTTGCACGATCAGCTAACCTTGAAGGCTTATCTATGTTCGATAACATGCCAGCATGCTCCTCATTTAGATTTGGAGATATTTTTATTAATTCTGTAAAAGAATTCTTTAAATTTTTAGCCAATGCTTCAATTTGTACATCAGGCGTAGTAATTGATTCAGGGATTCTGTCAACATCAGCCATAAAGTAAGAATCGCCTTTATTAAATTTTAAAATCTTTACTCTTTCTACACCTTGAACAATGGCTGACTTGCTATTATCAGGCATATCAAAAGTTTTAAGCACTAAAGCAAGAGTTCCGTAAGAATATAAATCAGCTTCTTTAGGATCCTCAATAGAACCATCCTGCTGAGCCACCACTACAAGATATTTATTATCCGTTGGTAAATCTTCAATGAGTTTTAATGATTTTTCTCTTCCAACATATATAGGGATTACCTGCTGTGGAAAGAGAACCGTATTTTTCAACGGCATTACTGGGTATTTTTTTGTTGTATCCATATTATTATTGATGCAAAAACTATGCCTTTCTTTTATAAAGTATAAATAGTACTAATATGTTATTATTTTATGCCAATATGGCATTAAAGTATGCTATTTTAATGATATTGAATTAACAAAGTCATTAAAATTTAATTTATTTTGTTTTATATCGTCTTTTCTTCCCACAGCTTTTACAAAATAAATGCTATTACCAAATTCAACTACTCCTCCTAGAAGACCATAGTTTTCTTTTAACTCTTTAGTCGCATTTCTATTTAACATGTTTGGCACTTCATAAGTTCCATACAACTCAACAACGCTTATGGTTTTGTCATCTAAAGTATACTTATCAGTATCAATGGTAGATTCATCTACTTGAAATTGATTAATCCATCGTTGGATATTTTGATCAGCAGTACCTTGAATGTTAGAAAACAGAATAACACTAAAATCACTATTGCTCTCTAAAGATATTTCTAGCAACCTAAACTGTTTTTCAGAAAGAGTTGCCCTCCATGAATCAGGAAGTTTATAAGTAATATTTTGTACCTGACTTCTACCATAAAAATCATCAGTGCCATTCACAGAAATAAAAGAAATAAATCCACAAAAAAATAAAATTACTGTCAATATAATTGCTTTTCTAACCATTATTAAAAACCATCCTTGCTTGTTCATCTGCATGATAAGAACTACGAACCAAAGGTCCTGATTCAACCACCTTGAATCCAATAGAATATCCATATTGCTTATATTCTTCAAATTGTTCTTTGGGAATATAATCTATTACTGGTAAATGATTTTTAGTTGGTTGTAAATATTGGCCTATTGTAAAGATTTGTACTCCTAAATCAACTACCTGTCTCATAGTATTCTTTACTTCGTTCTCCTGCTCTCCTAGTCCAACCATCATTCCAGTTTTTGTTCTTAATCCATAATGTATTGAACTCTTTAACACATCCAACGATCTTTTCCAGTTAGCTTGAGCTCTTACAGCTTTACTAATTCGCTCAACACACTCTACATTGTGACTAAAAATATCTGGACGTGAATCAAAAACCCTTTTCAGAGCAAGTTTATCACCTTTGAAGTCTGGAGTTAAAACTTCAACTGTACATTTTTTATTCACTTTTTTTGTCTGAGAAATTGTTTCTGCCCATATCGACGCACCGTAATCTCCTTTAAGATCATCACGATCAACGGAAGTAATTACTACATGCCTTAAACCCATTTTTTTTACAGCTTGAGCAACCCTAACTGGTTCTAGGGGATCATTCCAAGTTGGTTTTCCAGTTTTAACTGAACAAAAACCGCAGGCTCTTGTACAAGTATCTCCTAGTATCATTAATGTCGCAGTTTTTCTATTCCAACATTCATAAATATTTGGGCATCTCGCTTCTACGCAAACTGTATTTAAGTAGCTCTCTTGCACCATCTTCTTAACAGATTTATAATTTTTATCTGTAGAGATATTAACTTTGGGTTTATGTAGTCTTGAATGAATCATATTAAAATAATTGGTTAAAATATTTGGTAACCGTTGTTTTAATATCGTTCATAGGAATTTTTTTTCCAAGCTCTTTCTCTATTGAGGTCATCTCAACTCCTTCGATACCACAAGAAACAATATGATCAAAAAAAGATAAGTCTGTAGAAACATTTATAGCAAGGCCATGCATTGTAATACCTCTCGAAACATGAATACCAATACTTGCAATTTTTTTGTTATTTGTCCACACTCCAGTTTCCTTATATGGGACATGGCTGTCTATTTTAAAATCCGCAAGTGTTAGCTTTATAACTTCTTCAATTTTTTTAACATATGTTTTTACACCAATATTTTTCTTCTTAAGATTAAAGATTGGATAAATAACAATTTGTCCAGGGCCATGATAAGTTACATCTCCACCTCTATTTGTTTTTACTACGTTACATTTATCATTCAAAATATTGTTTGAATTTGCATTTTTCCCCAAAGTATAAACATGATCGTGTTCTACAAAAATTAAATGGTCATTGACTCGATTGATTGCAACTTGCTGTTGTAAGTCTTGTTGAATTTTCAATGTATCATTGTAATTAAGTCGCTGTAAATCTTGAATATTGAAGAGCATTTATTTTAATTGCATCAATGTTTCAAAAATTGCTTCTGAAAAAGTTGGATGAGGATGAACGGTATCTAATATATTTTCTACACTTAAGCTATTTCGCATGGCCAGACTAAACTCTGAAATCATTTCGGTAGCATTTGATCCGATAATATGTGCACCTAGAATTAAATTATCTTTTCCAATATAAATCTTTATGAAACCATCAGTGCCGCCTGTTGCTACTGCCTTTCCATTGGAATTAAAAAACGATTTTGCAATATTGTATTCAATATTTTTTGCATCTAATTGTTTCTTGGTCATTCCAATAGATGCAACTTCGGGTTTAGAATAAGTGCATGCTGGAATACAATTATAGTCAATTTTCTTTGGACTACGTTTTGCAATATGTTCTGCTACATATAATCCTTCAGCTGCAGAAACATGTGCAAGCCAAGGAGGGCCAATAACATCACCAACAGCATAGATATTTTCTATGTTTGTTTGTCCATTTTCATTTACTACGATATGATTATTTTCTCCAATAGTTACCCCAATCTTATTTAGACCTAGTCCTAGAGAATTTCCTTCCACTCCTATAGATACTAGGATATGATCATCATCAATATCATCTGCCATTGTACCAGTTTCAATATGAATTTTTTTTCTTTTGAATACTTTATGCATCCATTGTGAGACTTCTTCATCTTCATTTGGAAGAATAAATTTTTGTGCTTCTATGAGTGTAATTTTTACTCCAAAAGCATTAAAAAAGTATGCAAATTCAATACCTATTGCTCCAGCGCCAATAATTGTCATTGATTCAGGAAGATGTTTCATATTAAAAATATCTTTCGCTGTCATTAATTTTTTTGAAGAATCTTTTAAATGAGCTAGCTCACGAGCTTTTGAACCTGTTGCAATAATAAATTTTTCTCCCTCAAGAATATGTCCATCAACTTCTATAGATGAAGAACTTGTAAAGGTAGCTCTACCCGGGAAGAAATCAATGCCTAATTTTCGAACTTGAAAATGCAGTCCTTTTGAAAGTCTTTTTCTGGCTTGAGTTGTTTTATCTAAAATTTTATCAAAATGAATTGTTGGCTTACCAATTTCAATACCATAATTATCAGCATCATTGATTAGATCTAATACTTCCGCATTTTTTAAAAGTGATTTTGTAGGAATACATCCCCAATTTAAACATACTCCGCCAAGATCATTATCATCAATGATTGCCACGCTCATTCCTAACTCTGCCGCCCTAAATGCTGCAGTGTAACCTCCAGGACCACCACCGATTATAATTAATTGATATTTTTTCAAAAATCCTCTAAATATTGTTCATTTCAATAAGTTTCAAAAATTCATTTCTAGTAGATTCTTTTTCTCTAAATATTCCTAACATTGAACTGCTTGTGGCAATGCTATTTTGCTTTTGAACTCCTCTGCTAAGCATGCAAAAATGTTTTCCTTCTAAGACTACTGCAACTCCTCGAGGATTTAAAACATCTTGAAGGCATTGAGCAATTTGACTTGTTAAACGCTCTTGAACCTGCAATCTTTGAGCAAAAAGATCTGTAATACGTGCAAGCTTAGATAATCCAATAATTTTTCCATCTGGAATATATCCTATATGAGCTTTTCCATAGAATGGAATCATATGATGCTCACATAAACTATAAAATTCAATATTTTTAACAATGACCATATCCTTTGATTCGCCTTCAAAGATTGCGTTATTGATCAATGCATCTAAATCTTCTTTATATCCCTTTGTTAAAAAATTCCAAGCTTTAGCAACTCTTTTTGGAGTATTAATTAATCCTTCTCTATTTGGATCTTCACCAATAAGCTCTAAAAGATCTCTAGTATTTTTTTCTAATTTTTTTTGTTTTTCGTCGTTCAATGTTCCTCCAAATAGCTAGTTGGTTTTATTTTATCTTTTAACATCCATAATGCAAAATATATAATTGGTGTATCTACTAACGCTACTAAAACCTTAAATAGCCAACCCATCAGGAGTAAGCTTCCAAATCTTTCCCATCCAATAGCTCCAGCAGAACACAAGATAAATAATACCATTGATGTATCTACGAGTTGAGAAAACATAGTTGAAGCATTATTCCTAAGCCATAAATGTTTACCTTTAGTAAGTTTTTTCCAAAAATGAAAAATACGAACATCAATAAACTGAGCTGTCAAATAAGCAATCATTGATGCTAAAAAAGCTGGGGCTGATAATCCAAACACTTTATTAAATGTTGCAGCATCAACAGGTGACCAATCTGCAGCTGTTGCGTTCATTGAAATATAAATTAGTAGAGTTGTAAAAATACTTGCACAAAAACCGGAAATTACAACTTGATTTGCTCTCTTTTTTCCATATAACTCAGATATTAAATCAGTAACTAAAAATGTTACAGGATATGCTATAATTCCAACAGATAGTTCAAAGGTTAAGCCTAGAAAATTCCAAGTAAAAAACTTTTGAAAAATTAAATTACACGCCACCAGTGAAGCAATGAATATACCAGAAAAGATTAAATATAATCTTTCTTGAAAATCATTCATTATTAGGACCGTAATAGTCAGTATAAATTGTTGGTGTCTCTATTACTCTAATCCTATGAAGATGACATCCTTCTAACCTTTTAGCAATTTCTTCCCATATAAAAACTACCAAGTTTTCCGTTGAAGGCTGCTTTCCTTTAAACCATTCTACATCTATTTCAAATTGCGAATGGTCTAATACATCAACAATGTGTGTTTTGACAATCTTTTTTAAATGTCCTAAATCAACCAAGAATCCAGTATCAGGATCAACATCTCCACTCACTGTAACATGCAACTCATAATTATGTCCATGCACTTTTGTATCTTTCCCAAAAACATTCCAGTTTTCCTCTTCAGACCACTTCTTATTTCCATACTGATGAGCGGCAGCGAATGAAAATACTTTTGTTAGAAAGGTTGTATTATTTTTATTCATAGAGCTTCTAATTTATTTAAATAATGATCTTCTTCCAACAATAGATGTAATTGGGCATGAATTTGGATTAAAATTTCTCGCAGGACAATATTCTCTTCCATAAAAAATGATTTGAAGATGTAGTTTATTCCATTTTTCTTCTGGAAACAGTCTTTTACCGTCACGTTCTGTTTGTAAAACACTTTTTCCATTCGACAATCCCCATCTATACATTAGTCTGTGCACATGCGTATCAACTGCAAAGGCAGGATATCCAAAAGCTTGTGACATTACAACAGAAGCTGTTTTATGACCAACGCCAGGCAACTTTTCAAGCTCTTGAAAACTATCAGGAACTTCGCTTTTAAAGTTGTTTACCAATATATGAGAAAGGGCTAAAATATTTTTAGCTTTTGCAGGACCAAGCCCACATGGCTTTATAATGCTATATAATTCATCATAAGATAATTGAATCATTTTATTTGGAACGTTTGCTTTTTTAAAAAGCGAGGGGGTTACTTTGTTAACAGACTTATCTGTTGAGTTAGCTGATAACAGTACAGCAATTAACAATGTATAATTATTTGAATGGTCTAATGGTGGATTGACTGTTGGATAAAATTTATCAAGCTGTTCTATAATAAATCTTACTTTATCTTTTTTGAGCATCAATATTTAAAGCTGCTTTAACGCCTCGTACGTTAAAGATTTTGGTCTTGTTAATGGCATTCCCATTGCTCGTGCTAATACCATTTGCGATACAATTCCAAGCGATCTAGACATACTAAATAAAACAGTATAAAATTGAAATTCTTTGATGCCATAATGATAAAGCAATGAACCTGAAGCAGCATCAACATTTGGCCAAGGGTTTCTTGCCTTACCATGCTCTTTTAAAACATCTGGAACAATATCAAATAACTTTGTAACAACATCAAAAACATCACTATCATTTATGTGAGATTTTCCAAAATTCATAAATGCAGTAAATCTAGGATCTGGGCATCTTAAGACAGCATGACCATATCCAGGAATTACTTTACCTGAGTTTAATCTATCCCAAGAAAATTCTTTTAATTGCTCATCTGATGGAACCCCATTGTAATGATCAATGATATCCAAAACAAATTTTAGATTATTTTGATTCGCTAATCCATGCAAAGGTCCAGCCAATCCATTCAACCCTGCTGATAGTGAATAATATGGATCTGATAATGCAGAATTAACTGTCAGAGCACTAAAAGTACTGACATTTCCACCTTCATGATCGCAATGCAGCATTAAATATAGTTGCATCATCTTTAACATATCATCGGAATAATCAAAACCCATCATTTGTAAAAAACTTTCTGACCAATCAACTGAATCTCCAGCTTCAATTCTATTGCCTTTACTAAAACGCATTCTGTAAATAGCAGCACCAATTGCAGGTAATTTTGCAATAATATTTAATCCATCTTCTAAAGTTGTTTCCCAGTAATCACTTTTGGAAACAACTAAATCATATGCTTCAGCAAATTTACTTTCTTTTTGCATTGACAAGATTGCAGTATTAAACATTGCCATTGGGTGAGAATCTTTAGGCATACTATCAAGCACACTCCAAACATAATCCGGAACTGTACTTTTGTCTTTTAATTCTTTTTGTAAATCTTGGAGAGATTCAGCATCTGGTAAATCACCAATGAGAAGAAGGTATAAAATTTCTTCAGGTTTTAAATCAACTAGGTCTAAGATATGTCTTCCTCTTACATGCAACCCTGCTTCTGCAGTAACAGAAGATGTATCGCAAATCATACCTTTAACACCTTTCATACCAGAGTATGCTTTTTCTATGGTAACAGTGCTAGTAACTTGATCGCCTTTTTCATCAAGAAGTTGACGATAATTGTATCTCCAATCTGGAATTTTTTTTGATAATCTTTCTTTTAATTTCCCCATAGCTAATTATAATTTAAGTTTGAAATTGCATTTTGTGTAATTGTTTATAAAGCCCATCAATATTTACTAATTCTTCATGCTTACCTTCTTGAACAATCTTCCCATTATCTAGGACCAAAATTTTGCTAGCATTGTGTACAGTTGATAATCGATGAGCAATAACAAATACTGTTCTTTGATTCATCAAATTTTCAATTGCGGACTGAACATGCTTTTCTGATTCACTATCTAATGACGATGTAGCTTCATCCAAAATTAATATTGGAGGATTTTTAACAATAGCTCTTGCAATGGCAATCCTTTGTTTTTGTCCGCCAGAAAGTGAAACGCCTCTTTCACCAATTATAGTATTATACCCATTTTCAAGTTCAGTAATGAACTCATGTGCATTAGCAGCTTTTGCGGCTTCTTCAATTTCTTTATCTGAAATATTATCTACACCATATGCAATATTGGCTTTGATTGAATCGTCAAAAAGAAATGTTTCTTGTGTTACAATACCCATGAGAGATCGTAAAGAATTAATCTTAATGTCTTTAACATCAATTCCATCTATTGTAATTGATCCATCTATGGTATCATAAAATCTTGGAATTAAATCTACCAATGTAGATTTACCGGCCCCGCTAGGACCCACTAAAGCTATTATTTCGCCTTTATTTATATTAAAATTAATTTTATCTAATACTTTTTCATGCTCTTTTTTGTATGCAAAAGAGACATTGTTAAAAGCAATATTGTTATCTAAATCGCTGATCTTTACAGCTCTATCTGAATCTAGAATATCTGATTTTGTATCCATTATTGCAAACACCCTATCTGCTGAAGCAAGACCATTTTGAAGCTCGTTCACGACATTAGTAAGATTTTTCAAGGGCTGGAAAAGACTAAACAATAATAAAATAAATCTCAAAAAATCTTCAGAGCTAATAGACTCAACAACCAAAACATCTCTTGCACCCACCCAAAGAAGCAAAGCAGCAATTGAAGCTCCAAACGTTTCAGAAACTGGAGAAGAAACAAATCTTAACCTATCTCGTCTAAGCATTAATTTATAGTATTTTTGTGTTTCACTAGCAAACCTATTAATTTCAAATCCTTTAGTTGCAAATGCTTTAACGATTCTCATTGAACCTATTGTTTCAGCAATCATTGATGTCATTCCTGCTAGCTGAGCTTGACTTCTTTTTGATCTTCTTCTAATGCTATTCGAGATACCAAAAATTATAACACCACTTATAGGAATAATTAATAATGCTATAAGAGCTAATTTTGAACTGACAATGAATAATAAACTCATCAGAATGATTATATTTATCGGCTCAACAAACAACTTTTGAAACATTATTGATAACGAATTTCTCATGTTATCGATATCATTCACTAACACAGCTGTTAATTCACCAGATTTATTTTTATTAAAATATGATAATGATAAGTAATGAAAATGGCTGTAGAGTTTATTCCTTAAATCTCGAATTAGTTTGTACTGGACTACAGAGAGAGTAATATTTTTTATATATAAAAAAATATTTTTAGCAGAAAAAACAATAATTAAAGCTATGCATACAGATGAAACAGTATTAATTGCAGTATCTTTTAATAATAGATTATTTGAAAATAGCTTTAACCGATCGTTCATTGTCAAATCATTCAAGCTTAATAATTTTTGATTCTCAATTAGCATTTGGTTGAAGTCAATCAAGATATTATTAATCATTGTTGCAGTAATCCAAATGGATGCACTGTTAAAAACAACAAAAAAGAAGGCTGCGCATGTTGATAAAAGTAAAAAAGGCCAATGTGCCAAAACAAACTTAAATAATCTTTTTAATGATGACTCTTGCATAATTATGACTTATAAATCATTTTAGAATGAGGGATATCTGCTTCATAAAATTGTTTTCCTGAAACGCTGAATCCGAGTTTTTTATAAAAATCTACCACTGCTTCCTGTGCATGTAAATATATGGTTTTATTTGAAGAAATTTGAGATAAAATAAAATTAACAATCTCTTTTCCAATCCCAAGACCTCTGTATTTTTTCAACACAGCAAATCTTTCTAGCTTTATTCCGAAATCACTCTCTCTCCATCTACCCGTTCCAATTGGATTTCCATCAAGAAAGCAAATGACATGAGACGAAACATTTTCATATTCAATTTCTATGCTTTCAGGCACATTTTGCTCTCTAATGAAAACTTGTTTTCGAATCTCAAGGATATCTTCGTATTCTTCCTTATTTTTTACTAATTGTATTTTTAAATTCATTTTAACAATTTTGACAATATATAATGTTTAATCGCACACTGACAACAATTCTTGCTTTTATTTGTTTATGCTCATTTTCATATGGGGACGACAAGTATACATCTTTTAAAGATTTAAAAAAAATTCCAGGTGGTATGAATGTAGTCCATTATGGAGCAGGTAATACTGCAATTGTAGCTGTTCATGGATTCTATCCAGTATATTGGGTGGAAATACATCATGAATGGGTACAACCATTTAATTATCTTGTTGAAAAAAATATCAATACATTTTTTTATAAATATAATTGGAATGAATGTCCTAGCAATGTTTCAGAAGATTTTGAAGAAGAATTACAGCGCCTCATTATGCAATATCCAGAAATTGATAATTGGCAAATTGTTGGGCATAGCATGGGCGGAAGTGTTGTAATGTTTACAAATCAATCCTTTCCATTTAATGAAAAGATTACATTCAACACTGTAGCCACCCCGGTGAATTATGAAAGAGACAAGACTCCCTTTTATATAAGACTCTATGAATCAATTTTTAATAAAAATTGTTCTGAAAATATTAATAGTCTTGATTATGAATTTGAAAATGGATTTACCAATAAGCATGTGCAATGGAGAAACTTAAAAGAGTTTGACTCTCAGTTCAAAAATTATGATTTTGATCCTTATGATGGAGAAATTAAAAACTCCATTGTTTTTCAATTTCCAGATAGTTTAAATGGTGAAAGAGTTGGGCATACCTCTAGCTTACATTTTTCTATTTTAGAAATTATCAACTAGCTCTACAGAAACTGGGCAATGATCAGAACCCATTACATCTTCATGAATTTCAGCATCTATAACTGACTCAACAAAACTTTCATTTACAAAAAAATAGTCAATTCTCCATCCAATATTTCGTTGACGTGCTCCAAAACGATACGTCCACCATGAATATCTATCAGGTTCATCGTGAAACAATCTAAAGGTATCAACATAGCCGTTTTCAACGTATTCATCTAACTGGGCTCTTTCAACAGGCATGAACCCGGAGTTTTTTTCATTTGCTTTTGGATTTGCTAAATCGATAGGAAAATGTGCAGTATTCCAATCGCCAGCTACAACTACATTCACTCCAGACTCAACTTGTTCATTAAGGATAACCAAAAGATCATCATAGAAATCTAATTTATATTGTAACCTATGTTCATCTTTTTGTCCGTTTGGGAAATAAATATTATAAAGTAAAAAATTATCAAATTCTGTAATAAGTACTCTTCCTTCTCTATCATATTTTTCAATACCAAGCCCATACTGAACATCGAGTGGTTCCTGCTTGCTAAAAGTAGCTACACCGCTGTATCCTTTTCTTTCTCCTGAATGCCAATAACCATGATAGCCATCAACACTTTGAAGAGAATCAGGCAGTTGATCAAAATTAGCTTTGGTTTCTTGAATACATAAGATATCTGGAGCCACATTATCTACCCAAGTTAAGAAACCTTTTTTCTCAATTGCTCGTACTCCATTAACATTCCATGAAAAAAGTCTCATTGATTTAATAACTCCCTTTTATTTTTAAAATATATTGATAAATTTAACCATGAATTACAAAGAAGATTTCAAAAAAATCATTGATGAAAACAATATTGTCCTTTTTATGAAGGGAACCAAAGATATGCCAGTTTGTGGCTTTTCAAAAACAGTTGTAAGTGTATTGAATCATTATGGTGTCGATTTCCATGATGTGAACATTTTAGCTAGCGAAGAAATGAGACCTGCATTAGCAGAATTGTCTGGCTGGCCAACTTTTCCACAATTATTTGTAAATGGTAAATTATTAGGTGGCTGCGATATTACAGTTGAAATGCATGAAAATGGTCAACTACTTGACGCTTTAGACGTTAATTCGTAAGTAAAGAAAGTCTATTGTAAAAATAATATCTTAGGTCTATATTTTGCTACGTTTTTGGCCCGTTCGTCTAGTGGTTAGGACTCATGGTTTTCATCCATGCAACAGGGGTTCGATCCCCCTACGGGCTGCTCCACTTCCCCACAAAAACATTCTTTTTAAAAGTTAAATTAATAAAATTAAACCGACTGGTCGGTTTTTTCTTGTTTTTTTAAAAAGTCTGTATTTAAATTAACAGGTCAATATGAGTTAGTTGAGGCGGGGGAAATCCTTGATTGGTTCATACAAACGTATTTATATCTCAATTCTACAATACATAATACCTATTAACCTCCGCCTCTCTCTTTCTTTCTAAGAAATTGGGTTACAGTTGAATTAATGTATCTAGGTAGTGAAAGATTGTTAGTCTATATATAATTATTTTAAAGATTGAGCAAGCAACCGATGAAAGTGATGTACGCCTTGCTCTCTTGTTGGTGAATATCTTCCTGCTTTATAAAAAGAAGATTGAATGCCTTTATTCACGCTTTCTACAATGAATTCATCTTCTCTTTCAACTTTGTCTATATCGTTACCAGCGCCTTTTTGAAGCTTAGATTCATCATAAACATAGGTGACAAATGATACTTTGGTTTTATTAATTGATAATGGTTTTACCATATTAATTGATAAACCCCATGGATAAAAATTAAACATCATATTAGGATAGATCCAAAAATAGTATGCTGCGATTGATCTTCCTTCATCAATATGCCCTTTTGGTAAATCAAAAACTTCATTTGCTTGATCAGAGTATCCAATTTGTAAGTTACAATAATCAAAAATTTTGGTTTCATAGTTTCCATAATCTAGCACCTTGTTCAAGCCTTCATGGACGTATGGAATATGAAATCCTTCCAAATAGTTATCGCAATATAATGCCCAATGACAATGCACCAAGTAGTCTTTTGAAAGTGAAGAATGAAAGGTAAAATCGTTTAATGGTAAAAATCCAATTCTTTCGTTCATGACTTTTAAAACATTTTTAAAATCAAAAGATGGATTTAGACCAGCAAATAGAAAAGGGCCCCATTCCTCAAGGGGAAAACTATGTAAGTTGTCGCTATCTGACGGAAAATTTTTTGTTTTTTCAAATTCAGGCATGGATTTAAAGCTTCCATCTAACTCAAAAGATCTACCATGGTAACAGCAGGTTAATTTCTTTCCTTTACCAGGTCCCATAGCTACAATGTTCCCTCTATGAGTACATACATTCGTTAAACAATGCGCTTGATTATTATTGTCTCTTGTAAGAACAATAGGCTCAGTTAAAAATCCGTCCAAAAGTGTTTGAGGAGAGAAAGAATTATTAATTTTAATCTGTGAATTATCTCCAATAAATTGCCAAGACTTTAAAAATACATCATCTCTTATCTTATCAAAAATAGTTTGGCTTCTATAAAAGCTTGAAGGTAATGTTTTAGCTAGCGAAATATCAGAGTTAATATTGAATGTCTTTGACACAAATGTCTCAATATTTAGTTAAAATAAAAATCCAAATTTTAATCCTAAATGAGTAGTGCCATATTTATTAGCGATGCTAGGTTCAACAAAAGGTTGTCCAGCGGAAGTATTATTTAAAATAAAGGGAAGTGCTATTTCAAAATAGTTACTTCCAAGGCTAAAAGATTCTGTTACACCATCAGATTGTTGAATAGATACTGCGTCATAAATATTTTTTTCATTAGTAATATTTAATTTAATTCGAGGAATCATATAAAAGCTTGCTGAAGTTTCAATTTCTTTAAATACACCCAATTCTATTGAATAAAATTTTCCATAAAAATCTTGATCTAAATAGGTAAGCGCAGTACTACTATAATTAGTACTACCATAACGAAAACCTAAAGAAAGATTTACCGGAAGAGCTTGATCAAACAGTGTTTGATTTTCATTTAAATAGTATGTTAAGCCAAAAGAAAATCCTTTGTCACCCACTCCAGCATTTTCAGATCTAAAATTATCGACAAAATTAAAATTTTCATCTTCTGACAATACAGGTATTTCAGAATCAGCTTGGAAAAAAGTATAGGTATCTTTTCGGTCAAACAACGAATAACCATATTCAAAATCAACACCAAAAGTACCATCATAAATATATCCAACACCAAGCCCGTTACCATAACTATCTCTCAAAAATTTTCCTTCTCCAAAAAAGTCTACATTTTGATCATGCTTAAAAGAAACAGAAAAACCAGTGAAACCTTCAGGAACAATATGTGTCTGAGCACTTAAAAAAGAACAAGCAAGTACGACTATTGATAATATTTTTTTCATTAGAAAAATTTACTCATTGAATATGCTTTATAGAATTTATTTTTTATTTTTTTCAATGACTTCAACTAAGCGCTGATAAATAATGGAAGTTTGTCTAGGTGCTCCAATAAGAATATCTCTAATAATTCCTTCTTCGTCTACTATAAAATGCCCGGGTGAAACTGGGGTGAAATCATACATGAATGCTCTAGAAATAGATCCTTGCTCGTATTTAAATTCTGTGCGTTGTAAAAAATTTTTGATATCAGTTTTAGAATCAAAGCTTAGAGCAAGAAATTGAATATCTTCATTGCTGTATTTATCAACCAAATCATTCAAGTAAGGCATTTCTGCAATACAAGGCCCACAATTAATATACCAAAAATTAATAACTAATATTTTACCTCTATAATCAGCGAATGACTTAGTTGAACCATCTAGCATATTTAAATCTCCAGCAGGAAGAGGCTTATCTATCCATTGGTCATTAATTCTTTTATTAATAACAGCTCCTCTACCTCCTGAGCGCATTAATTTATTCTCTTCAATCAAATTTGCTATCACATCATCATCTACAAATCCTTTTAAATCATCATAATCTTGAAAAAGGATATATTCTGTATTATTATTTTCATTATCATAACGCTTTAAGGCTTGAACGCTTTCAAGGTTTTGAACAATACTGTCTTTTTCTGCTTCGGTTAAAAATTTACCCTGTGCATCTCGAAAAACAATTCCATTTTTGATTTGATTCCCAGACTGTGTGCTTTGTGCAACTTCAGATTTATTTTTTTTTGAATCTTCTGCAGCAGTATTCTGACATGCAAGCAAAGATATAGCTAATATAATTTGAAGTATTCTCATTTTTGACGATTGAAATATAATTTTAATATAAACAACATTGATATAATAATGCATACAATAGAAAACCAAATGAATATCTCTTCAAAATGATTCTTTATCCACAGTGCATTCCCAGATAATTCTTCTTTATTAATTAAATACATAGTATTTTTTCAAGCAAATTTAATCAATATTATGATAAAAACATTTACAATAACTGCCGGTATGATAATTTTCCTAGCAATAGGAACTGCGTTTTTATTGGTTGGATTTTCAGCTAAGAAATCAGATGATTCTTCGAAAAAATCTAAGGCTATTTCAAGTTTTTACGATTTAAAAGCTACATCAATTGATGGAGAAGAAATTTCATTTAAAAAATATAAGGGCAAGAAAGTATTAATTGTTAATACTGCCTCTAGCTGTGGATACACATATCAATATGAAGGTTTACAAAAACTTAATGATATTTATGGGAAAGACGTTGAAATTCTCGGTTTTCCTGCTAACGATTTCTTATTTCAAGAAAGAGGTTCAGACGCTGAGATAGCTGATTTTTGTGAAAAGAATTATGGAGTAACATTCCAAATGTTTTCAAAAATTACTACCAAAGGCAGGAACCAAAGTCCTGTGTATACCTGGTTAACAAACAAAGATTTGAACGGGTGGAATGAAAAAAAACCTACATGGAATTTTTGTAAATACTTAATAGATGAAAATGGAAATCTTGTTGAGTTTTTTGATAAATCTGTTAAGCCAATGTCTAAAGAAATTACTGAACTTCTTTAAGCGTACATCATTATTAGGCTGACAGCCATAATAATCATCCCAATAGTAACACCGATAATAGCATCGCTTGGTTCACCATAATCTTTTGCTACAGGTAATAATTCATTCAATGCAACATATACCATAATACCTGCACACAAAGCAAATGATATTCCAAACAAAGCTTCATTAAATACAGTTCTAAAAATTAAAAAACCAATCAATGCACCAACCGGCTCAGCAAAGCCAGATAAAAATGAAATAAAAAATGCTTTTTTCTTACTTTTAGTTGCGTAATAAATCGGAACTGATACAGCAATACCTTCCGGAATATTGTGAACCGCAATTGCTGATGCTAAAGTTAAACCAATCGCAGGATCATATACCGTAGCTGTAAAGGTTGCAAATCCTTCAGGAAAATTATGGATTGCCAGAGCTATGGCTGAAAAAACTCCTGCTTTAATTAATGATGATTCGTTTTTATTCTCCGATCTAGCAATGAAATCAGCAATTGACTGGTGATCAAATAATTGATCAATTAATAACATTAGCAATAATCCAACTACAAACCCTGTTACACTAATTAGCTTCCCAAAATTATGTCCATATATTAGCGACAAAGATTCAAATGATAATTGCATCATTTCCATAAATGAAACGTAAATCATTATTCCTGCCGATAATCCTAAAGCGATTGCTAAAAATCTTTTATTTGAAATTTTGGTAAAAAGAGCAATACCACTCCCAATACCCGTACTTAGCCCAGCAAATGTTGCTAAAGCAAAACCTAGATATATGTTGTTTAATTCCATAAGTTATTTAGTGTTCAATATAGCTAAAATTTTAATATCAGCCCTTATTATATTTGCTGCATCTGAAATTGGCAAAAGAGACTCTCTTCTAGGAGCAATTATAGTTTCGCTACCGATGATATCTCTTATTACAATCTCATGGCTTTATTTTGAGACAAAAGATGTAGACAAAATTATAGACTTTTCCTATGGGGTATTTGCTATGATAATGCCATCATTATCATTCTTTTTAACATTGCCTTACTTTCTGAAGAGAATTTCTTTTGCACCAAGCATGTTTCTTTCTATATCAATTATGGTAGTATTATATTTTGCATTGAGCATGTTATATAAAAAAATTGGAGTGGATATTTAGATGAAAACGCTATTATTACTATTTATTATTTTTGCAAGTTTTATTAAAGGAGCTGACACTATGAAGACAGTAGAATCTGTTGACTTAGAACGATTTATGGGTAAATGGTTTGTAATTGCATTAGTACCGAACATGATTGAAAAAGGTGCTACGAATTCATCAGATACATATGTATTAAATAAAGATGGAACCATTGATATCACCTATGACGCTATCAAAGATGGCAAGCAAAGACAAATCAAACAGAAAGGGACTGTTGTTAATAAAACTTCTAATGCCGAATGGACTATTCAAATGAGAAAACCATTTGTTCCGTTCATGAAATTTCCTTTTAAAATAGTGTATGTAGATAAAAATTATGAATTCATGGCAGTTGGTTATCCAAAAAATAGCATGGGATGGATTATGGGAAGATCTACAAAAGTCAGTGATGAAGATTACAAAAAAATTATGAGCGCTTTAGTTGAATTAGGATATACTGAAGAGCAATTTGAACTTGTAAAACACGATTAATGCTGATGCTCAATTCCTAGCAAATGTAGCGCTAGGTACAATATTCCAACTAAGATTATTAACATTGCTGCAATCAAGTTAGTATTAAACTTACTATTCATTGAATTTAGCTTATCTGAGAATTGATCTTTAAATAATAAAAATAATGTCATTATACTAATTAATGTTAATGCAATTCCTAATACATAGATAAAAATCGATGAGTATAAAGTATAATTATCTTGTTGAAATTTATTTGCTGCAATTAATAAAACTGCAATTGCGGAAGGACATGGGATTAGCCCAGCAACCATTCCAGTTACAAATGGGCTTGCAAATTTTGTGTCATTAAAATGAAAATGCATTGGATCGTCACACTCTTCTTCATCTTCGTGCCTTGTTTCTTTAATAGATCTTAAAAATAAATATATGCCAAGGCAGATAATTAATATTGGACCGATTACTTCTAGAATTGGAAATAATTCTCCTCCAGCTTTTAATAAAAATGCAATAAACGAAAATAAAATAAAGTGTGTCAGAATTAATCCGCTTATAATTTTTAGTGAACCAATTGTTCTGATTGAACCTCCGCTTAAATAAGCAAGAATTAAAGTTTTACCATGCCCAGGCTCTAAAGCATGAAACATTCCTAGTACAAATATAACTGTATAGGTAAAATTGTTATTGAGTAATACTTCTAAACTTTCTATAAACTCATACATTGCTAGTCTTTCTTTGGTACAGGATCATATCCATTTCCACCCCATGGATTACACTTAATTATTCTTTTAAACGACATAAATAGTCCTTTAAATAGTCCCCATGTTTTTAAGGCATCTATGCTATACGCAGAGCAGGTTGGTTGATACCGACAATTCGATCCTAATAATGGAGAAATTAATGTTTGATAAAATTTTATTAAAATAATAAAAGGAAAGATTAATAATTTATTCATCTTTATTAAAATCTTTATAGAGCATGCTTGTTTGGATATCTTTATTGCCTTGATATTTTCCACTTTTATAAGGATCAACATCTCCTTCAACAGAATGGTAAAAAATTTGACAAATCTCTACCGATGGATAAATGATGATAGGCTGTACACAAAAGATTTCTAATGTCCAATACCCCTTAAAACCTACATCTCCAAACCCAGCAGTAACGTGTACAAAAAGCCCTAGCCTTCCAACAGAAGATCTTCCTTCTAGCATTGGAACAAGATTATGTGTTTCAGTGTACTCTATAGTTCTACCTAAGTATAATTTTCTACTTTCAAGTAATAACCCCTCTTCCGGAATTATAATTTTAGATGCAGTATTGTCTTCCCTCATATCTAAAGGGGTTTTATCATAAACCATTAATTCATTATGGAGCCTTAGGTTATAACTGTTCGGATTAACTTGCTCTTCCCTAAATGGATCGATAATGATATCCGAATCTTTTCTTTTTAAAATTTCTTTTCCTGATAAAATCATAATGTCTGTTCGAGGTTATATAATTTTTTTTAGGTTACAAAGTATTTTTTGTATCTTCCACTATGGATTTCTTATCATGGTGGCAAACTCTTCCTTCAAAAATGGACCCTATTCTTATATCGATTGGTCCTTTAACAATTTACTGGTACTCTATGATGTACTTGGTTGCATTTGGTGTTGTATACCTTCTATGTAGTCGACAAATCAAAAATAGCACTTTTACTAAAATCAATCTTGAGCAATTTGAAGACTTATTATCCTGGTGTTTTATTGGTTTGCTAATAGGTGCAAGATTTGGCTATGTATTCTTTTATAATTTTGAATATTATTTTTCCAATCCTCTAGAAATTCTTTTACCATTTAAATATTATAATGGCAATTGGGTTTTTACAGGGATAGCTGGCATGTCATACCACGGTGGAGTTCTTGGAGTGGTAACTGCAATTTGGTTGTTTAGCCGCAAAGTAAATCTTCATCTATTTGTTTTAGCCGATTTTTTAACAGCTGCAATCCCATTAGGATATTTTTTTGGTAGGATAGGTAATTTTATAAATGGGGAATTGTATGGTAGAACTACTGAATCGTCTATTGGAATGTACTTTCCAAATGCAGGAGATCAATTACTAAGGCACCCATCACAATTATATGAAGCATTATTTGAAGGTATTATCCTGTATGCCATAATTCGATTTTTCAGTAAACATAATAAGTTAGGATTTAACAGCGGATTGTATGTATTTGGATATGGCTTCTTTCGTTTTTGTATTGAATACTTTAGAGAGCCTGATGCTCACCTAGGATTTATATTTCTTAACCTTAGTATGGGTCAGTTGCTATGTATTGCAATGATGTTGAGCGGTATATATATCTGGTATGTTGGAAATCAAGAAAGTATTAAAGCTCAAACTTAAATGCAGGATCATCAATTGTCATTGTAGCTGACTGAACATTTCTTTGTCCATAAACGTTCATGATATTTTGCTGCTTTTCATACATATCCATAAAGATTGTATTTAGTACAGCAACATTGGCAGGAGATTTAAATTTCTCAATTTCTAAAAAAAATAAGGTAAAATCTCCGTCAACTTTTTTACCAAGATACTTCCAATAATGATCTTGAATAATAAAATTATCTGAAAGATAATCAATTAAAAAATCATCAATAGCATTGTCTTCTCTCTCTGAACCAAGATTTGCTAAATTAAAATCTGCAGCTTTCAATAAAGCTTCGACATCATGAGAAAATGTCTGAATAGTCACCTCTAAATTCTTTTGGTTGTCACTCAAGCGCACTTCAGTAGTTGTCAAAAAGAACTGATGACTAAACGCTATTGTGTTTAGTAAAATTATTTGAAAAAATAATTTAAACATCTTTTCAACTGTAGTTATACTACTTGCCTTCTTGCTGCTTAGCTCTTTGCATTGGATTTGATCCGCCATACCAAGATGAACTATCATATTTATATATATCAAATAATGTAGGTTCATTTTTAGGTGGCCAATGATTATTGTCTCTAAAAGTATCTGCAGTTTCTCTAAATGGATCTAGCATAAAACTTACTACTTTCTTTTCAGTCTTAAATACTTTTGATACCTCAGGTCTATTAAATCTCCAAATTTCAACTGGAACTCTTACAACATCTGTGGAGCCATCTTCAAAAGTCATTTCAATAATTAATGGCATTACTAATCCACCAATATTTTTGAATTTAATTTTATAGAAGTGATCATCGCGCTGAGCTAGTTTTCTTTCATTGTCAGATAATTCATCCATTAGCTCTTCATACTTGCTCTTCCCGCTCATTTTTTCCATGATCTTGGCTTTCATTTCATCTGAAAGGTCAGCATCATTAAGCATGGTTTCATATTTTCTGCGATCGCTAGCATCCGTAATGTCTGCAAACTCATCATATGAATCATAGAAATCTCTTGTCTTAGGATCTTTATCAGTAACAGTTTGTTTAATATCTTTCTCATCTAACATTGCAGCATAGTACTTTTTACCTTCTTTATCTTTCTTCTCTGCTGCTCTTTTATTTGTAGGGTCAAGCTCTAACTGGAACCATTCAACCTCTTCAATGGATAAATCTACATGGTCATTGGTAAAAAACCATCCTCTCCAAAACCAATCTAAATCAACTCCAGATGCATTTTCCATTATTCTGAAAAAGTCAGATGGTGTTGGGTGTTTAAACATCCATGTTCTGGAATATTCTTTAAATGCAAAATCAAACAATTCTCTACCCATAATAGTGTCTCTTAAAATATTTAGCGCAACGGTAGGTTTCCCGTAAGCATTCGCACCAAATTGATAGATCGATTCAGAGTTTGTCATAATTGGCATAATATTTGATTTATCTCCTCGCATGTATCTAACAATGTAGTCTTGATTATTTCTTGGGTGAAATAGCTCAGAATCCCAAGCTCTACCAGCTAGATCATCCATGAATGAGTTTAGCCCTTCATCCATCCAAGTCCATTGTCTTTCATCTGAGTTAACAATCATCGGGAACCAAAAGTGTCCAACTTCATGTATAATAACTCCAATTAATCCTCTTTTTGTTCTTTCAGAATATGTACCATCTTCTTCAGGACGATATCCATTAAATGAGACCATAGGATATTCCATCCCCATACGATCAATGTGTGCTGAAATAGCAACAGGGTATGGATAATCAAATGTATACTTTGAATAAAAATCAACGGTGTGTGCCACAGCTTTTGTGGAATATTGTCCCCATAGAGGATTTGCTTCATTAGGATAGTAGGACATAGCCATCACCGTCTTGTCGCCTACTTCAACTCCCATTGCATCCCATATATATCTTCTGGAAGCAGCAAACGCATAGTCTCTGACATTTTCTGCTTTAAAGTGCCATGTTTTTTGTCTGCTTGTTTTTGTTTCTAGATTTTCTAATGCCTCATCTACAGTAACAATCAACACTGGCTCTTTTGATTTCTTTGCTTTTTCAAGCCTTGTAATCTGTTCTTCAGAAAGAACTTCATCAGCATTTTGCAATGCTCCAGTTGCACCAACAACAAAATCTTCTGGGACTGTAATTTTTACGTCATAGTCTCCAAAGATTAATGTGAATTCTCCACGACCTAAAAATTGCTTATTTTGCCAGCCATATACATCGTTATACATACACATTCTTGGAAAGAACTGTGCAATAGTATAGATATAGTTGTCGTCTTCTTCAAAATGTTCGTACCCCGATCTTCCACCATCTCTTATATGGTCATTAATATTATACCACCACTTAATTTTAAATTTATAGGTTTCTCCAGGCTGAATTGGCTCTGGAACATCAATACGCATCATTGTTTTATTAATAGTATAGGGAACATTTTTATTTTTTTCGTCTTTTACATATTGAATTTTGAAACCGCCATCAAAATCCCTATAAAAGTTTTCTAATGTTCTAGATGATACGGTACTTCCAATGACCATCTTCTCATTACCACGCTGTGCAGATAAATCACCTGTAGATTGTATTTTGTAGGAGTCTGAATCTAATGCTCTAACATTTTGTGTTAACTCCATCCATAAATAGTTTAGCGCATCAGGTGAATTGTTATAAAAGGTTACAGTTTCTTCCCCGTAAAGTCTTTGCTTATTATCATCAATTCGAAGCTTCATATCATAGTCGGCTCTTACTTGCCAATATTCGTGACCTGGATATCCAGCTGCCGTACGATAAGTATTTGGTGTAGTTATATCTTCATTTAATTGCTTAAAGCGATCTAAATTAATTTGATATGAATTGAAATGTTTGTTTTCTTCAATTTCAACTGCATTTTGAGCAAAAGTAAAAGATAATAAAAAAATGGTTATAACGGTTTTCTTAAACATAATTATTTCTCCTAAAATTGAGTGAACTATCAATGTAAGCAGCAAATAATGATGTTGTAAATAAAAAAAAGATGTTATCTTTAAAGCGTTAAGGAGAGAATTATGATAAAAAAAGTACTTTTCATACAAAATCGAACCGCTATTAAGCGTTCCAATTTCTTTGATCATTGGGAAAATATTCACGCCCCACATATGGTAAAAGTGTTAAAACCATTAAAATATGTTTTAACTTTTTTTGAAGAAGATATTGAAAATGGATGCTGTGGCATGGCAGAGTTATGGTACAATACTGAAGCTGAATATCAAGAAGCTATGGAGCGTAGAAAAACAGAATATGGCTCATCTGATAATTGGCATGATGTAGCAAAAGCTTGGCCCGACCCTGATCGATATGAGTATACAGGCAGAGAAATCAAAATAGTTGATAACACATAAAAGTATGTCAGCAAAAAAACTCTATCTCATCGGCATGGTAGGTTTTTTTATTTTTTATGTCGGGCTTTTTCTTAAACAACCTTCTATTTCATTTCAGAGAAGGCGATATCTTCTTTCAAGATCTTGACTGTGGCCCACCCTGCGAAGCAATCGAAGCTGTCACTCAAGGATATAATGGATCTCAATTATCTCACTGTGCTATTATCACTGCCGTTGGTCCATCCTATCAAGAAACTATTCTTACAGAAGCTATTGGAGATTATGTTATTGAAACCACTTTAGAAGAATTTTTAAATCGTAGTGACAAGGTGATAGTAGGACGTTTAAAAAATGATTACCAGTATATGATTAATGATACTGTAGAGCATATATCTACTAATCTTCTTGGTAAAAAATATGACTATATTTTTGATTTAACTGATGATACGTATTATTGTTCTGAAATTATCTATGAAGGACTAAAAGTAGCTGATTCTTCGCAAGAAATTCTTGCTTTAAATCCAATGACATTTAACGAACCTGGTACTAATGAGCCATTTAAACATTGGGTAGATTACTATAATGAATTAAATCATCCTATTCCAGAAGGTGAATTAGGTTTAAATCCTGGTGGAATGTCACGCTCAGAAGCTATTGATATCATTTATATGTTTGAAAAACCATCTGGCTATAGACAATGATACCATCAAGTTATCCAGAATTTCTAACCCACCATTATCTAATAACTATTGTAATGATCATAGTATGGATTGCAACATATTGGTTCGGGAAAAAAGCTAACGAACATCAAATACAATACTTTACAGCATTTCTTATTATTGTATCTTTATTACAAGAGATAGTTGATTATATCTTAAGAGTAAATGGAGCTGAAGCTGGATTATATGATTTTAGATTGACTAAAGAAATGCCATTACAGCCATGTCACTTTGCATATTTTGCGAGTATAGTTGCCTTATGGAATAAAAATATTCACTTTTTTTACGTAGCATATTTTTTTGGAATGTCTGGAGCTTTTATGGGCATAATTACTCCAGGAGATGGAGGCATCTATAATATTGCTTCTAATCTTACTGCTCATTTTCAGCATTCTTTAATTATTGTGAATTTAATGTGGTGTATTAGTGCACTAAAGATGAGAGCCACTAAGCAATCGATTCTATTTGCATTGCTTATTTTAAATATACTTATCATACCCGTAGGGACTTATAACTATTTTACGGGTGAAAATTTCTTTTTTCTTACACAAGCACCGGTTACAATTGTTTATAATCCTATTTTCCCAATATCAACTTGGCCTTGGTATATTTTATGGATTGAAATGATTTTTATTCCTTATTGCTATCTGTTTTACTTGCCAATAAGAAAAGATTAAATTGTTGCAATAGTTTTAAGGTATAAGCAATCTTCACAATTTGAATCATTATATTTGGGCATTTTATCCCTCTGAAGACAAGCATACATTTCTGAAATCATGGGACTAATCCAACTTGTATTTAACTCAAATGGCACTAATGTTCTTCTAAAGTGCATCTGTTTTCCAAGGTGCGGTCTTGAAGCTTCTCCATTATAATACATTAAGTATCCTTTTGTAGATACTTCAAAACCATTTTTTTGCAAGAGCCAGCTATAAATCTCTAACTGTCTTTTGTATGATTCACCATTATTATACACATTTGCTGAAGAAAGGATATCTGCTGCTTTTGCAGTGGCTTTAAAATCAATAACAACTAGCTTACCATCTTTATCAACCATGATATCATCCACGCCACCATATAGGAGAAAATTATGTTCTGTATCTTTATATTGAATCCCAGTAAAGGCATTTTGCCATTTCTCAATATCATCATGCTTAAATGGCTTGATGTCTAATCCATTTTCAATAAAAATTCCATGGGGTCTGTCTTTGGCTCGGCATATATCCATTTCTTTTTTTAACAATGCGTCTACTGCGCTATTTATTGCCCACCCTGGCATGGGAGGTTTTCTAAGTCCGAGCTTGGCGTCTTTATAAAAACAGGTAGGACAATTAAAATATAGTTCAATTTTTGATCTACTTATTTTAAAAGTTTTTTCAGGGTTATAACGCCAGTTTTTTCCAACAATTGGGTTATATCCATAGCCCATAATTTATTCCACTTCTAACGGATCAAAGTCGCCAGACCATGCTAAACATTTTTGGTCATCTTTGGCAATTTTTGAAATAGTTTTAATATCTACTCTTGAAATTTCAAAATGATGTAAATCTAAATTTTCTTTTAATCTATCATATTTAACAGATTTTGGTAATACTGGATACCCTAATTGAATAGCCCATTTTAAAAATAATTGCGGCACAGTAACATTATAGCTATCAGCTATATCTTGACATGGCATGGACCCAGACTTCATATCTTCTGGCTTTCCATTCCACTGTGATCCTTCTCTCCAATTAGGAATTGGGGCTAAGGTTGAGTAAGCAATAGGTAATATTTCATGCTTATCCATGTATTGCGCTAATTCTGTTTTAATAACATGCCAAGGATGAATTTCAATTTGATTAGCAGATGGCATTTCTAATTCTGCTGCTTCAATTTCCTCAATATGTTTGACATTATAGTTTGAAACACCTACATGCTTGACTTTGCCTTGCTTTTTTAACTCCAGCATTGCTTCCCACAACTCTAAACGATTTTCTTTTGCAAAAGGGTTATGAATTAAGTACAAATCTATTTCATCAACTTGCAATAACTGTAAACTCTGTTCGCATGCTTCAATAGCACCTTTAAACGTTTGAAATGGCTCTTCTTGTCCAAACATACCTGGCCACATTTTAGTAGTAATATAGATTTCATCTCTAGGAATACCTGATACTTTTAATGCTTTTCCAATTCCTTCTTCATTGCGATATACTTCGGCAGTATCGATATGCTTGTATCCTAAAGATATAGCATCTTTGACAATGCTATCTACTTCATCATTTGGAATGAGCCATGTTCCAAGACCAATCATTGGGATATTTATTTTATTCATTATAGTAGTATACGGGTTTTTTTCAGAAACATTCCATCTTTTTTGAAGAGATGTATTTCCTTTAATATGCCTAGGTTCGTATGGACACATTCTACATCCATTACCACAACATTTTTTTTGACTAATTAAAAATTGAGAAGAAAGCATTTTTAATTATTATTTATAAAAAGCTTCAATTTCTTTTTGGAGAATTAGAACAACATCTTCCATTTTTTCAACAATTTGAATCTGATTGATATCTTTCTGATCTATCAATTCTTTTTTAAGTGGATTTTCTTTCATCCAATCAATCAATCCTTGCCACATTTTTCCAACTAAAATAATTGGCCTTTCTTTTATATGACCAACCTGCATAAGCTGCCACGCATAATACAACTCTAACAATGTGCCAATTCCACCAGGAGTTACCACTACAGCATTGCTTATGCGCATAAATTCATCTAGTCTAGAAGAGAATTTCTTATGAAAAAATTTAATATCTATATGATCGTTAAAACCTGATTCAAATGGTAAATCAATTCTCAATCCAAATGATTTTGTTTTTTTGCTACCTTCTTTGGCACCAGCATTTGCAGCCTCCATCAATCCAGGTCCACCGCCAGTAACAATATCTGCTCCATTTTGCGCAAGACTTTTTGCCAAATTATAAACACTTTTATATTCTGGAGTATCTTCTTGAATTCTTGCTGAACCAAAAATTGCTACCCTGTAGTATTCAGTCCCAATTTCCGTGACGAGATCATCGAGATCAGCTACGATACTACTAAGTTCTTGAATCTGCTTAGATAAAAATTTTCTTACTTTTTCTTGCTTTACTTTCATTCAATGAACACCAATATATACATAATTATCCTAATCTACAATTTCAACCCAGCCACTATGCCACTTCATTTGATTTTTTAAATCTTTAAACGAAACTTCAATTCTGATTTTTTTATCACATACAGAGAACATTTCCACTTTTTTTTCTTTTTTATAAATATTTATTACTTCAAAGTGACGCCAATTTTTAATTTTTTTAATTGCTGTCCATTTGGAATTTTTTAAATGCTTCATTTATTACTCAGAGCTAGTATTTAACCTTGCCATTTTCATATTCGATCGAAAAAAGAAGTTGACCATTTAAATTATATAAATTCCATACTCCATCCATTTCCCCATTTAAAAAATTTCCCTCTTTGTATAGATTATTATTTAGGTAATATTCCTTAAATTCTCCATTCAATTTATTATTTTCTATATTAAAAAAAGCGTGCACGTTGCCATCTTCAAAAAAATGTGTCCATTCTCCAACAGCTTTTCCATTATTCATACTTCCTTTTAAAATGATTTTGTTCAAAGAATCAGATACAAATACATCGCCAGAATATGGTTCTAAACTATTATTTAAGATAAAAATATTATTATTTTTTAACAATTCATTGTAATTAACTACTGTCAAACTTAGTGAAATTTCTAAATTCTCTTGTGCTAGAGTAACCTGTGTAAGAAAAACTAGGAACAATAAATACATAAGTTAAATTACTAAACTATAATATTCTGTGGTATGATTTGTCATTAAGTATTAATGCTATTAATACAGATGATTACTTTGTTTTTAGGATTTATAATTTTCAAATAATATAATCTTATTAACTTTACCCTTAAAATGACAAGTAAAGATTTTTTGGCTTCATAATAACTGTAATTATTTATTTTTTAACCTTTGGACACTTTGAATTTTCTAATTTTTTCACTTTTATTATAGTCTTGTTAAAATATAAAATTGTAAAAATAAAACAAGTAATGCTATAAGAGTTCTTATAAACTCCATTAAATGATTATGCCTATCAAAAAATCTTTCTATTTTAAACCAAACGCTATTTTTATAATCCATATATAGTCCTTCTAATTTGTTTTTTGCAATATTGATATTTTAGAATGCTTGCATATTTTTTTATGCAACTTTTAAATAATGGACAACAAAATATTAATTTTTATACTTTTCTGTAAAGCCAATTTCATCAACCTTGCCTTGAAAATGACCGTTGTAAATATTATCAGCCATCCATTCTTTTTCAATTTCAATTTCTTCAAATAGTACTTTTTTCCACCAGTATCTTTTTTCTGGATTCCAGCGATACTTTCTGGCCTTTAGAATATCTTTGGTTTCAAAAGGGCTGTTTAAAGCGGCAATTATGTAGCTTGGATTTGCTGCATTTTCTAATAGCTCTAACGATGCTTTGCTTACTCCTTCAATATCATGTGTTACTAAATGAATTAGTGCATCTACATCATACATCGCACGATGTGATTCATAATAGAAACCGTGCCATATACATAAAATTTCCTGACCTTTAGCACCAAAACCTCGCTCAGTCCAATTAATATCATTTACAGAACATACCCACACTTTATCTTTTGAAAGTGGCAAATACCTATCCATAAAAGCACGATCAAAATTAGCATTATGAGCAACAATGATGTCAGCATTTCCTATTAATGTAGAAACCAACTCCCAATCTAAAGAATGTCCCTTTACATCATCGTCTGTAATACCTGTTACTCTGGTAATTTCTGCTCCGATGCTTTCTTCTGGGTCATTGAATGATTGATAACTATTAATAACCCCCAATAGTTCTCCACTATTTTTATCAATTGCAGTTAACTTTGCTGCAAATTCAATGATTTTACATTGTTGCTTATTAAGGCCAGTTGTCTCAAGATCTAGAAAGCATACTTTTACAGCATCTTCATTATGATAATTCTCAGGTAGATTAACAAAACTTTCTCCAGTGAATTTGTAAAGCTCTATCTTTTGATTATGGCTTATTGTCTTTTTTAAAAATGTCATATTACAATCTACAAATAATTTGAATTTGTCGGGGTGGCAGGATTTGAACCTGCGACCCCCTGCTCCCAAAGCAGGTGCGCTAACCGGACTACGCTACACCCCGAAAATTTTTTGCGGGTGACTGATCGGACTCGAACCGACGACCAATCGGACCACAACCGATGGCTCTACCAACTGAGCTACAGTCACCATAATGCTTAAATTGAATTTAAGCATGGGAACTTATTATAGTTTAGGTTTTAACACAAGTAGAGTTAAATTTTAAAATTCATATGAACACACTAAATAAATATCTTTTTAAACAATCTCTTATTCCATTTTTGTTGTCAGTAGCTGTAATCACAACTGTTTTATTTTTGCAATTTTTAATTAGAGCAGTTGATCGCTTTTTAGGAAAAGGATTAGATGTTGTTACAATTTTTGAATATTTATATCTAAATCTAGCATGGATAATTGCATTATCTGTCCCAATGTCTTTACTTATTTCAAGTGTTATGACATTTGGTAGAATGGCACAGCAAAATGAAATAACGGCGTTAAAATCTGCTGGTGTAAATATGTTTAATATTATTAAACCTGCATTATGGTTTGGAACATTTGTAGCAATCTTACTATGTCTTTTTAACAATTTTATTCTTCCTGAAATGAATTATAACGCTCGCTTACTTGCAAGAGATATTTATCAAAAAAAACCTGAGTTATCTATAGAGCCAGGATACTTTGTTGATATGATTCCACAATACACAATGATTGTTAAAGAAATGGATGGTTCAGATTTTAAGGATGTTAAAATTTTTAGCAAAAACCAGCAAACTGAACAAACTACTATCTATGCAAATCAAGGTTCGTTATCCTCCGATGGAAATATGATTACGATAGATTTAAAAGATGGAGAAATTCATGAAATTGATTTATCTGACTATGACTATTACAGAAAAATCAAATTTTCAACTCATCAAATTATGATTTCAATGGATGATTTAATGTTAAATCGGACCAGCGAATCAAATAGAACTGATCGAGAAATGAGAGTTCCACAAATGATAGATGAAATTGGTAAAAACAAATTATTAATAGCTCAAATCTATGATCGAATAAATAAAGTAAAAAAAGAGATTGGAATAACAAATGTAAATGCCAATTCACTTGATTCAATTATTGAGGAGATAGAACGCTTAAAGAACGTTGAAATGATTTCAAAATCAGAAGAAAGAGTATATAATAGTGAAATCAACATTTCAGATTTTGAACAAAAAGAGTATATACTATCTCTGAATAATAATATGAGACAGTTCAAAAACGAATTTACCTTGATCGAAAATTATCAAAAAACAAATAATAAATTTAGGGTAGAAATTCACAAAAAATTTACTCTTGCACTTGCATGCATACTCTTTACCTTGGTTGGTGCTCCATTGGGAATGCTTGTTCGAAATGGTGGAATGACTATTGCATCTGGACTGAGCATTGCATTCTTCTTAATATATTATATTTTATTAATATGGGGAGAGCAATTGGCTGATAGAAATCTTATAAATCCTGGCTTAGGATCTTGGCTTCCAAATATTGTATTGTTTGTAAGTGGTATGATTATTTTGAAACAAACTAGTAAGAAAAATTAAATTTATTGAGGAGCATTAGATTTTAAGAAGTATTCTTTTTCTAAATTTTTAGTTCTGTTCGTTGGGAGTTGCTTAGTATCGGCATCTATTTCTACTTCAACTACGCCTGAAGGTATTTCAAAATTATCTTTTGGAATATTCAATTCCTGATGGGCTTTCTTCATGAATGTTGCCCATGCTGGTAGTGCAGCAACGCCTCCATATTGTCCTTTACCAAGACTAGTTGAATATTGATCTAACCCGTACCACACACCTGCAGTTATATTAGGAGTAAATCCTACAAACCATGCATCACTTGTATTCTGAGTTGTTCCAGTTTTTCCGCCAGCTGGATGTCTAAATTTATGCCTCCATCGTATGCTTCCACCGGTGCCCCTGTCTATAACAGATTGCAATAAATTAGTTACCATATATGCAGTTTCAGGACTTAATACTTCTTTTTGATCAATTGAATATTCTTTAATAATTCTACCATACTTATCTTCAATGCGAGTAATAGCTATTGGACTAGAATAAATTCCTTTATTTGCGAATGTAGCGTACGAAGCAACAATCTCAATTGGTTTAACTTCTGACGTTCCTAATGCAATTGAATCAACAGCTCTGATTGGAGTAGTAATTTGCATTCTTTTGGCAATATCTTTAACCTGTCTTGGTGGTACTAATTCTTGCACCATTCTGACAGAAATTAGATTTAATGATCTTTGCAATCCTTCTCTTAAAGTTGTTAAGCCTCCTGTACTATAATCATAATTATTAGGAGACCATTTTTCACGTTCTCCTTTAGCATTATTTCTATATAAGGCAACAGGTTGATTTAGCAATTGAGTAGTAACTGGATAATTATTATCGATTGCTGCAGTGTAAATATAGGGCTTGAATACAGACCCTGGCTGCCTCAATGCTTGAGTAGATCTATTGAACTCATCTAGGTAGTCAGATCTTCCTCCTATCATAGCAAGTATTTCACCGGTTTTTGTATCTAAAGCTATAAATGAACATTGAACCAATAGATCTTTTCTTAGTTCTTCGTATAGTTCCATTTGACCATTTAGCATCATTTTTACTGAATCAGCTGGAAAAATAGAAAGATACCCTAATCTTGAAAATTTATCTTTGTCTGCAAATAATTGTTTATTGAATTCATCTTGATTTTTTTTAAGGGTTTGCATTACAGATTCTTCTGCAATTTTTTGCAATCGATAATCCAAGGTAGTATAAATTTTTAATCCATCTTGATAAATATCTATACCTAACTGCTCATCCTGTTTTTCTAAAATTCTTCTTACATGCTCTGCAAAATATGGTGCTTTCCCTTTTGGAATTTCATAAAAAATATTATCGGGTATTATGCTATTATGTTCCATATACTCCTGATAATTGATGTAGTCTTGATTATACATCAACTTTAAAACAATTGATCTTCGTCCAATAGCTTTGTTTAAATTTCTCAGAGGTGAATAGTTGGCTGGCGAAGGAAGCAATCCTACCAGCATCGCTGATTCTCCAATTGTTAGTTCAGATGCAGTTTTGTTAAAAAATCTTTTTGCTGCTGACTCTGCTCCATATGTTCCGTGACCAAAGTGAACAGTATTCAAGTACATTTCTAGTATTTCTTCTTTTGTATAAGTTCTCTCAATCTGAATGGCAGTTATCATCTCTTTTAATTTTCTAGTTATACTATCCCGAAAACCTACTTCTTTGTAAAGATTTCGTGCTAATTGTTGAGAAAGAGTACTAAAACCTTGTCTAAAACTCATAGAAGAAACATTAACAACTACTGCTCTAAAGAAACTTTGCAAATCAACACCCCAATGAGAATAAAATCGCTTATCTTCTGATGATATAACAGCTTGTTTCAAATGATTAGGCATATCTTCAATATCTACAAAAACTCTTTTTTGGATATAAAACTCTCCAATAACCTCTCCATTTCTATCATAAAGAGTTGATAGCATTGCTGGATCAAAAGTTTCAAGTCGTTCTAGGGATGGTAAATCTCTGGATAAATAAAAAACATATACTAACACTAATATAAATAGATATAAAATAATTCTAAGTGAAGAGAAGAAGGTTTTAATCATACTTTTTTAGGTGAAACCATCAATTCTGGTTTAACAATATTATCAAACTCTTGTTCCGATAAATACCCTAAAGCTTTTGCGCTCTCTTTAAGAGAAATATTTTCTTTTAATGCCTTTTTGGCAATCTCAGCTGACTTTTCATATCCTATTTTTGGAGCAAGAGCAGTCACTAGCATCAATGATTTATCTAGATTAGATTTGATTTTTTTTTCATTGGCTTTCAACCCTTCTAATGCATTTAACGAAAAGGATTCTGAGACTTCAGCTAATAACGATATTGATTCATGAATAGATGAGGCTATTATTGGTCTATATGTATTTAATTCAAAATTTCCGTTAGCGCCAGCGTAATTAACAGTAGAGTCATTACCTATAATCTGTGCATAAACCATATTGACTGCTTCACATTGTGTAGGATTTACTTTTCCAGGCATTATTGAGCTTCCTGGTTCATTAGAGGGAAGAATTAACTCACCTATTCCTGCCATAGGACCACAAGCTAGCCAACGTATATCGTTGGCAATCTTATTTAAAGAACCAGCACAAATACGAATTTGAGCTGATAAATTTGATATAGCATTTTGTGAAGAAAGTAACTCAAATTTATTTTTACAAACATTAAAAGAGATACCAGTTTCTTCTGAAATAAATGAACACATTAATTCATCAAACCCTTGCGTAGTATTGATACCAGTTCCAACTGCAGTTCCTCCTACAGGCAAATCGGTACATTCTTTCATTGCGCTTTTAACTCTTGCAATATCATGCTTTATCATTGAAGCATATCCAGAAAATTCCTGACCTAATCTAATTGGTGTTGCATCTTGAAGGTGAGTTCGTCCTACCTTAATAATTTTGTGAAATTCTTTTGATTTTTTTACTAAAGCCTTTTCAAGCATTTCAAGAGCAGGGAGTAAATTATCTTCTGATGAAATTGCACTTCCTACTAAAATAGCTGTTGGGAATGTGTCATTAGTAGACTGAGACATATTCACATGATCATTTGGATGTACAAATTGATAAGTTCCTAACTTTGCTCCTAAAATCTCATTAGCTTTATTTGCAACTACTTCATTTACATTCATATTAGTTTGAGTACCGCTACCCGTTTGAAATACTGGTACTGGAAACTCATCGATGAATCGATCTGGATTATCAATTATATAATCACATGCATCAATAATAGCATCAGATAATTTTTTTGAAATATTTTTTTGAGCATAGTTAGTTTTTGCTGCACATTTCTTTATAATGATATAAGGCAAGATTAAGCTAAACTCCATTGGCCATCCTATTTGAAAATTTTGAACAGCTCTTTGAGTTTGAGCTCCGTAATATGCTTTAGAGGGTACTTTTATTTTACCAATACTATCTTTTTCGATCCTGAAGGACATTATTTTACCTCCCAGGTATCTCCAGCATTAAGTAAATCGTTGACACTTTTAGGGCCTTTTGTATTTTTCTTTGCTTCGTTCATTTGATCCACCATTAAATCGTCATAGGTTGGTCTTTCTACACAATATAATACACCTAAAGGTTCCGGGAAAGTATCACTTGCAGTAAAGTTTGAAAGCATATCTCCAATAAATTCATCAGTTTCATCGTGAACTAAGATATCATCAATTGAAAATTTTTCTCCAACTGTTACTACTTTTGGTGTGGTTCCATCAAGATAAATACCTTTGTTATTTTCAGCACCAAAAATCATTGGCTCCCCATGTTCGACTTTTAGAACTCTGTCTGATTTTGTTTCTTTATCGGTTAATTCAGAAAATGCCCCATCGTTAAAAATATTACAATTTTGATAAATTTCAATAAATGAAGTTCCTCTGTGATCATTTGCTCTTTTAATCATACTTTGCAAATGCTGTAAATCTCTATCAATTGTTTTGGCAATAAATGCTCCTTTTGCTCCTAATGCTAATTTTGTTGGATTAAATGGATAGTCTAATGAACCCATTGGAGTTGAATATGTCACCTTTCCTTGCTCTGAGGTAGGAGAGTATTGTCCTTTAGTTAAACCATAAATTCTATTATTGAACAGCATCACATTTAGATTAATATTTCTACGCAATAAATGAATCATATGATTACCGCCAATTGAAAAGCCATCTCCATCACCTGTAACTAGCCAAACAGAAAGATCGGGGTTTGCAATTTTTAATCCACTTGCAACTGTGGGAGCTCTTCCATGAATAGTATGAAATCCATAAGTATTCATATAGTATGGAAATCTACTAGAACAACCAATACCCGATACAAATACTACTTTTTCTTTGTCTGTTGTAATCTCAGGAAATACTTTTTGTGTCTGAGCAAGAATAGCATAGTCTCCACATCCTGGACACCATCTTACTGCCTGATCTGACTCAAAATCTTTTTTCTTTAGTACAGGTTTATCAGTCATTAATCAAATCCTTTACTTTTTCCACAATTTTTGAAGCTCCTAACGGTTTTCCTTGAACTTCATTTAATCCTACAGCATCTATTAGATACTCTGCTCTGATAATTTGCCTAAATTGGCCAGTATTAACTTCGGGTATTAAAACTTTATTATAGTTTTTAAGAATAGAACCTAAGTCGCTTGGAAGAGGAGAAATCCATTTTATTGAAGCATGTCCAACCTTAATATTTTCAGAAAGAAGTGACTCAGTTGCTGCTCTGCTTGCGCCATGTCCACTTCCCCAACTTAATATTAATATATCTCCTTTGCTTTCGCCAAAAATTTCTGTTGGAGGAATCTCATTTGCTATATTTGCTACTTTTTGAGATCTAATTTCAACCATTTTCTGATGATTATCTGAATCATAATTAACATTTCCTGTAATATCTTGTTTTTCAAGGCCTCCGATTCTATGCTCTAGACCTTTTGTACCTGGGATTGCCCAACTTCTTGCTAAGGTTTTTTCATTTCTTTTGTAAGGTAAAAATCCTTCTGCATCTTCCACTTTTGCAAATTCTACATCAAATGATTCTAGATTGTCTGGATTTGGAATCAACCATGGCTCTGAACCATTCACCAAATATCCATCTGATAAAACAATAATTGGGGTCATATATTTTACTGCAATTCTACAAGCCTCATATGCAGCATGAAAACAGTCGCCTGGAGTTGTGGGAGCAAGAACTGGAATTGGAGCTTCTCCATTCCTTCCATAAACTGCTTGAAATAAGTCTGACTGTTCTGTTTTGGTAGGTAGACCAGTGCTAGGGCCTCCTCTTTGAACATTGATAATCACTAAGGGAAGTTCAGTCATAATTGCTAGTCCCATAAATTCTGTTTTTAATGCAATTCCAGGTCCTGATGAAGCAGTAATTCCCAAAGATCCACCATAAGAAGCTCCTAAAGCAGCGCCAATTCCGGCAATTTCATCTTCTGCCTGGTAAGTTTTAATACCAAATTTTTTCCAATTAGATAATGTATGTAGGATGTTACTTGCTGGTGTAATAGGATAGCCAGCAAAAGTAATATCTAGCTTGCTTTTTTCTGCTGCAGTTAAAATACCTAAGCATGAAGCAAGAGTACCGTTCATATTTCTATATTTACCTTCAGGAAGTTTTGCTTTTTCAACAATGTATCTTGTAGTAAAAATTTCTGCGGTATCTCCATAATTATATCCAGCATTTAAGGCTCTAACATTAGCTTCAATAATATCAGGCTTGGATTTAAATTTTTGATTTAGCCAATCAATCGTTGGTTTTAATGGTCTATCATACATCCAAAATAGTACTCCTAAAGCACAAAGATTTTTTGTTCTATCGACCATTTTAGATGGAATATCAATTCCTTCGCAAGCCAATGTAACAAGCTTACCCATTTCTATAAAATGTGTAGAATAATAATCTACCAATGAACCGTCTTCCGTAGGATCATTATCATACCCCGCTAATGACAAATTCTTTTTAGTAAAAGCATTCTTATTGACAATTAAAGTACCACCGGGTATCAAGTCTTTTAGATGTACTTTTAGAGCTGCTGGATTCATTGCAACCAACACATCGGGTCTTTCTCCAGGAGTATGAATTTCTTGAGAACTAAAATGAATTTGAAATGAACTTACCCCAGCAAGTGAACCAGCGGGTGCACGAATTTCAGCAGGAAAGTCAGGTAAAGTACTTAAATCATTACCAACTACAGCAGAAGTTTGGGTAAATCTTCCTCCGCTTAGCTGCATACCATCGCCAGAATCGCCAGCAAAACGAATGGTAACATTATCTATAGTTTTATTACTTACACTTTTTGTCATTTTCACTCCAAATGAGAAACAATTTACATTATGGAATTTAACTTAGCAATGAGTAAGAGCATTAAAAATTATAGTATTTTTTTTACGACTAATTATTTAAAGAATATTTACAATAAACATCCAATAGTTATAGGACATAAATTTTCTGATATTTAAATTGCCAATCGCTTATGGAAAATATTAGAAATAATGTGATTGATGTACTTAAACAATGCAACGATCCTGAACTACCAATAGACTTATGGAATTTGGGTTTGATTTATGATTTAAATATCAACGAAAAGGATGATAAATTTGCAGTAGATATTATAATGTCATTAACAACACCTGGATGTACAATGGGACAGTATATGATTGAGGATATCAAAAATAAGATGGCTTCAATTGAGGAGATTTCAAACGTAAATGTTGAATTAACATTTGATCCGCCTTGGAATCCTAAGATGATGACAGAAGAAGGTAAAGTTAAATTAGGTTTATAATGGAAGAAGCATTAAAAAATCAGAAGATTGAAATTACTCAAAACGCTGCATCAAGATTAAAAAATATCATTGCAAACGAAGAAGCAGGTTCTAAAGGTATTCGAGTCACTATTGATACTGGAGGATGTTCAGGAATGTCTTACAAAATAACATTTGAAAACAAGCAAAAAGAATTTGATAAAGTATTCGAAAGTCATGGAATTACAATTTTTTGCGACGTAAAAAGTTGGATCTATGTAAGAGGATGCCAAATAGATTTTTCAACAGACTTACTTAATGGAGGGTTTAAAGTTAATAACCCCAATGCTACAAGAACATGTGGTTGCGGTATTAGCTTTTCAGCGTAATGGTAGATAAGAATCAACAAGTAATTGATAAAACTCTTGAGCAGGAGTATAAATATGGTTTTTCAACTAATATTGAAGAAACAAAATTTGAACCAGGTCTAAACGAAGACGTAATCAAAAAATTATCAAAAATTAAGAAAGAACCTCAATGGCTCCTTGATTGGAGATTAAAAGCTTTTAGAAATTGGGAAAAAATGTCTGAACCTACATGGGCTAATATCAAATATGAACCAATTGACTACCAAGCCTTAAGCTATTATGCTGCGCCTAAACAATTAAAAAATGATAGCTTAGACGATGTAGATCCAGAAATTATTGAAACCTATAATAAATTAGGTATTTCTCTTAACGAACAAAAAAGATTACAAGGAGTTGCTGTTGATGCAGTATTTGACAGTGTATCTATTGCTACAACATTCAAAAAAGAACTATCAAAGCATGGAATTATTTTTTGCTCTTTTTCAGAAGCAGTACAAGATCACCCAGAATTGGTTAAAAAATATCTTGGCTCCGTAATTCCAGCAACTGATAACTACTTCGCAGCATTAAACTCTGCAGTTTTTAGTGACGGCTCTTTTGTCTACATACCAAAAGGTGTAAAATGTCCGATGGAGCTATCTACATATTTTAGAATAAATGCAACAAATACTGGTCAATTTGAAAGAACATTGATTGTTGCTGATGAAGGAAGCTATGTCAGCTATCTTGAAGGTTGTACTGCTCCAATGCGCGATGAAAATCAATTACATGCTGCATGCGTTGAACTAGTAGCTCATAAAGATTCTACTATTAAATATTCAACTATTCAAAACTGGTATGCAGGGGACAAAGAAGGCAAAGGTGGTATCTACAACTTTGTTACCAAAAGAGGAACTTGCTTAGGGGATAATTCTAAGATTTCATGGACGCAAGTTGAAACTGGTTCTGCGGTAACTTGGAAATATCCAAGCGTAATTATGCAAGGTGACAATAGTGTCGGTGAATTTTATTCAGTTGCTGTAACAAAAAATAAACAGCAAGCTGATACTGGAACTAAAATGATTCATATTGGTAAAAATACTAAAAGCACAATTATCACTAAAGGTATCTCGGCTGGAGAAGGTCAAAATACATACAGAGGTGGAGTAAAAATTCTAAAAAATGCTGAAAATGCTCAAAATTTCTCCCAATGTGACTCCATTCTAATTGGTGATAAATGTGGCGCACATACTTTTCCATATATTGATGTCAATAACCCGACTGCAAAAATGGAACACGAAGCTACAACCTCAAGTATAGGAGAAGATCAATTATTTTATTGCAATCAAAGAGGAATCAAGCTGGATGATGCTGTTTCCATGATTGTAAATGGGTTTTGTAAAGAGGTTTTTGAAGAACTTCCGATGGAATTTGCTGTAGAAGCAAAACAATTAATTGAAGTAACATTAGAAAATAGCGTAGGATAAAAAATGATTAAAATTGAAAATTTAAAAGCATCTATAGATGATAAAGATATTTTAAAAGGAATTAATTTGGAGATACCAGCTGGTGAAGTACATGTAATTATGGGAAGAAATGGGTCTGGAAAAAGTACTTTAGCAAATGTAATTGCTGGAAATGAAACATATGAAGTTGATGGTGGAAATATTACAATGGAGACTACTGACATTACAGAAATGAGCATTGAAAATCGTGCACTTGAAGGTATTTTTCTTTGCTTTCAATATCCTGTTGCCATTCCCGGTGTAAGCATGGCTTACTTTCTCAGATCTGCTTTAAATGCCCATAGAAAATATCAAGGAAAAGAAGAAATGGATGCTTTGGAATTTTTGAACAAGGCAAAAGCTATTTTATCTGAACTAGGTCTTGATGATTCTTTTTTAAAAAGATCAATTAATGATGGTTTTTCAGGAGGTGAAAAGAAAAAAAGTGAAATTTTACAGCTCTTAACTATTAATCCAAAATTAGCTGTACTAGACGAAACTGATTCTGGATTAGATGTTGACGCTTTACGAACAGTTGCCAAAGGAGTAAATAAATTTAAAAATGAAAATAATTCAGTTTTAATTATTACTCATTACCAAAGATTGCTCGATTACATAAAACCTGATGTAGTCCATTTAATGATTGATGGAAAAATAGTTAAAACAGGCGATATGTCCCTTGTAGAAAAAGTTGAAAAAGATGGTTATTCCTGGTTAGAAAAATAATATGATTGATATCCTTAAAAAAATAAGTTCAGATTTTTTTAATAAACAAGGCTACCCTTCAAAAAAACTAGAAAATTGGAAATTTACTTCTAGTAAAAATTTGATAAAGTTTGATAAGCAAGATTCTCCTGACATAGTATCTAGGAAAATTGAAACTGATGAATCAACTTTACTTTTCATTAATGGAAAGTTATGCCTTGATACATTAGAGAATTTTAAATTTAAAGATAATTTAGAAATTCAGGATTTAGTAAATATAAACGATGAAAACGTTTTTGCATTTTCAAATACATTCTCAAATGATTCTATGTTTAATCTTGGAATGTCTGATTTTGAGAGTGGCCATTATATTAAATTTAAAAAAAATACAACTCTAGAAAATCCAATTAAGATTATTAATTTTTTTGAAAATAATTCAAGTGATTGTAGAATAACATCCTTTAATATTTTTCATTTTGAAGAAGGATCCCAAGTTTCAATTATTGAGAAAGATATCAATGAAGGCACTCCAAGTTTTAACCTTAAGCTAAATAAATTTATTTGCGATGATGCTTCAAATTTAAAATTTGGAAAATATATTGAAGAGAAATCTGATTGCCATTTACTTTCCTATAGCTACTATGAGGTAGGCAAAGATGTTTGCTTGAATATAGACTCAATGAATAAAAACTCTATTTTTAGTAAAGAATTTATTGAAATAGATCTTAACAATACAGGCAGTGATGCAAAGATTAATATTTTAAATCTTGTGAAAAATGAACAGCACCTTGATAATAACATCTTAATAAACCATAATGCTGAGCATTGTACAAGCTTCCAACATGTGCGAAATATTTTAGATAACAAATCTACTGCAGTTTTTAATGGTAAAGTTATTGTTGCTGAAGGCGCCCAACATACAGATTCTAATCAATCAAATAAGAATCTACTTCTATCTCTTGATTCTACAGCCTTTTCAAACCCCCAATTAGAAATTTATGCTGATGATGTATCTTGTGGGCACGGTTCAACTACTGGGGCTTTAGACGAAAACAGTATTTTCTATTTGAGAGCAAGAGGTATTGATCAAAGCAGTGCTCAAAAAATGCTAATTAAAGCATTTGCCAAAGAAGTTATTGATGAATTTTCTCTTTCATCGGTCCAAGATATATCCGAAATTGCTTTGGATAGTTGGATAAATGGATAAAATAAAAAATAATCTTTTAAACATCCGCGATGGTTTCTCTATTTTGGATGGTCAAGATAAATTGATATATCTAATTGATCTTGGGAAAAAATTAGATTTAATCAGTAAATCTGATTGCAACGAAAATAATAAAATTCACGCATGCAATTCTCAAACATGGATTAAGATTGTATTTGATAAAGACAATATTTTGATTAAAGCAAATTCAGAAAGTAGTGTAGTTAAAGGTTTGCTAAAGGTTTTGCAAATTGCATTTAATAATTCGGAAAAAAATAGTATTATTAATTTTATTGATAGCTTTGATGATTGTAACAGTTTATTTGAATGGTTAAATATTGGGCCCTCGATTTCTAGTCAAAGACAAAATGGATTTATAGGCTCTTTAGAATACATTAAAAGGGAATTAAGTAATGCATAAGGAATTTATTATTCTACAAGATGTTGTTGTACACAGTGTCCCTGATGGTATTAAGACAACTCTAAAAAAAGGTATGTCAGGAATAATCTCACAATCTCTTGGAGATAACTACACTGTTGTCGTTGAAGGGAACATGTATCAAGTTAATGGTATTGACGGAGAAGCAATTGGCGAAGAAAAAAGACAAGTTGATTCAAATAATTTTGCTAATGAAGAAGAAGTATGGAACGTGCTTCATACCTGCTATGATCCTGAAATTCCAGTAAATATTGTTGATTTAGGACTAGTTTATAATTGTCAAATCACTGAAAAAGGTGAGGGTGTAAATATTCTTATTCAAATGACATTAACTGCACCTGGCTGTGGAATGGGTCCTGTTATAGCAGATGAAGTTAAGCAAAAACTCTCGTCACTTAGCGGTGCTAAGGAAGTTGAAGTTGAGCTAGTATGGGAACCGCAATGGAATCAAGACATGATGAGTGATGCTGCAAAGTTACAACTAGGTTTATATTAAATATGAATGAAATACGAAAAGATTTCCCCAGTCTAGGTCAAACTAATAGAGATAAACCTTTAGTTTATTTAGATAGCGCAGCAACAAGTCTTACCCCCAATCAGGTTATTCAAAGTGAGTTAGAATATTATGAAAAATATAGAGGGAGCGTTCACAGAAGCGTATATGAGCTTGGAGAAAAAGCTACAAATGCTTTTGAGAATAGCAGAAAAAGAATTGCAAAACTCATTGGAGCATCAGAAAAATCAATTGTTTTCACTAAAAGTGCAACCGAAAGCATTAATCTGGTTGCCGAATCGTGGGGGTATAATAATTTATCAAAAAATGATGTAGTTCTTTTAACAGATATGGAACATCATTCAAACATAATTCCATGGCAAATGATATGTAAGAAAACTGGTGCAAAGATTAAATACCTAAAGTCTTCTAGTGACGGCACAATCGATGTGGACAAATTTAAAAATGCGTTGGATAAAAATATTAAAATGGTAAGTATTACACATGCATCTAATGTTTTTGGAACTATAAATCCCGTAAAAGAATTTGTTAATCTTGCGCACAAAAATGGTTCAAAAATTATGCTAGATGGGTGTCAAGCTATACCACATATGAAAGTTAGTGTTGAAGAACTCGGATGTGATTTTTATGCATTTTCTGGTCATAAAATGCTAGGCCCTACTGGCGTTGGAGTATTATATGGTAAAGAAGAACTTCTGGATAAAATGGAGCCATATCAAACTGGTGGCGGTATTATTAAAACTGTTACAATGGAAAATTCATCATGGACATCTATTCCTCATAAATTTGAGCCAGGTACACCTATGATAGCACAAGTAATAGCACTTTCTCCTGCTGCAGATTATCTTGAAAATTGTTTAGAGAGTCATGATAACAAACTAATGGAGTATGCTATTGAAAAAATGAATTCAATAAATGGAATATCAATTTATGGTGATGCAAAAGATAGGACTCCAATTTTAAGCTTCAACATTGAGGGTGTTCACTCATTAGATCTAGCTCATTTTCTTGATTTTGAAGGAATCACTATTCGTTCTGGCCATCATTGCTGTCAACCATTAATGCAAGCATTAGACATCTCAGCATGTGCTAGAGCTAGTTTTTACTTTTACAACACTTTTAGTGAAGTAGATTTTCTCGTTGAAAAAATTAATAAAGCTATTCAAGTCATTAAATAATGGAAAGTATTAGTCTAGACGAGTTCTTAACAGAAGGCATGATAAAAGAAAAAGATTTTAGAGCAAAAGTAAAATTGACAGATTGGTCAAAGTTTGAAAATAAAAGAGTAATTATCAAAGGATGTTCAGAGGCTCAAATTCCTACTTGGGCTTATCTTATCATTGCAACAAACTTAACAAAATATGCTAAGAGAATTTATTTTGGCGAGCCTTGCTCTGCGATAGATATTTTTAAAAACTCTTAAGAAAGATTCTCAGCTACAATATCTGCGACGTCTTTAACTTTGATTGGCTCTTGATCTGCAGGAGTTAATGGTCCAATTCCCTGATTCATCATACCATAACAAAAATTACATCCAGTTACTACAGTATCTGTTTTAGATTCGATTACTTGCTCGGCTCTTAACAGATGAGTTCTTCCTTCTCCTCCATCCTTCTTCCACCAAAGAGCGCCGCCTGCACCACAGCATAACGTCTCTTTCCCATTTTCATCTAACTCAAAAAATTCAGGAGCTGCAGCTTTAATTGCATTTCTAGGAGCTGATACCTCATCTAAGGTTCTAGATAAGTTACATGGATCATGATAAGTAACTTTTTCTAAAGAACCAGGATTTATATCAATTCTTCCTTCTTCTAGTAACTCTGATATTACTTGGGTATGATGTTTGACTTCATATTTTATTTCATGATATTTTTTATATTCTTTCTGAAGATTTACAACGCAATGAGGGCACATTGAGGTTACATTTTTAACTTTATTTAGCTGCTCAACATTCTGATCCATAAGTAATTGATAAGTTAGTTTATCTCCTAATTTATTAGCAGGATCACCAGAACATTGTTCATTACTTAGTACGCCGTATGAAACTCCGGCGGAATCAAGAATTTTGACAAAATTTCTTATAGAGTTAATGAAGTTTGGATCCATAGCATGCTTAGCAAAACACCCAAGCCATAATACTAATTCTTTATCAGATGTATACGCTGGTAATTCATCTAAAATAGCACTAGATGATGCTCCTTCGGTATTTCCAGTTTCCTGTAAATTTCTTAGCAACTTTTGGTATTCTTGTGGAACGTCTCCTTCGGCAAGAACTTGAAAACTTCTAATTTCATCAGCTTTTTCAACATGGTTACCAACTGGACACACTTCGGTACATGCCTGACAAGTTGTACACTCCCATCCAGCTTCAACATTAATTTTATCAACAACGTTAACATCTCCACTTTCAAGCATTGGATCTTTTAAATCTAAAATAAAGTGATACTTTGGATCTAAAATTCCACCACCTCTATTTGCTGGACATACATCGGTACATCTTCCACATTCAACGCAGGTAAAAATATCAAGAGCCTGATCTTTACTTAGCCTTGAAAGATCAAGCAATAGGTTATCTAATTCTTCTTCTGAAGCTTCCAAATCAATTGGAATAGCTCCATGATTTGGTACTTCAAAAGGTCTTAAAAATATATTAAAAGGAGATAAAACTAAATGCATATGTTTAGATTGAGGAATTAAAAATAAAAATCCTCCTATAACGCCCGAATGAATCCACCAATTAACTTTTTCAGCTGCCCCGGATAGTATATGCAGTTCATCAATAAAGTAAGTTGTCATTAATGTAACAATGAATACAGAAACTAATGCAGATGTACTTGAAAATTTTCCAAGCGCTTCAGGTTTTGTTACGAATCTTCTGTATGCCAGACCAAGAATACCAATAGAGCATAAGATAGCCCATGGCGCTCCAACAAATAAGAAATAAGTATGCCTAATAGATTCGTTAAAAATTGGCAATCCGAACGCCATTCCAAAATGGTTAACAGTGATTAGTCCAAAAAAAATAAATCCATACATAACAAAAGCATGTAATACCCCTGCAGATTTTCTATTTCCACTTGCTACTTTTTTATGGAGTATAACCTCATTGAATACTCGTAAAATTCTTTTTGGAAGATCATTAACTGTGAAGTCAGATTTTCCTTTAAGAACTATTTTTAATCTTAATAGAAGGTGATATAAAAAAAAGGATACTCCCGATAAAAGGAAAACAGCTAAAGCTATTTGTTCTAATAAGGAAAATTGTAACATAGAGTAAATTACTTAGAGTTATTAATTTCCTCTGTTAGCTTAGGAACAATTTCCATCAAATCTCCAATTACAGCATAATCTGCAATTTCAAAAATTGGCGCATCTTCATCTTTATTGATAGCTAAAATATTTTTTGATCCTTTCATGCCTACAACATGCTGAATTGCACCAGATATTCCTACAGAAAAGTATAATTTAGGAGATACAACTTGACCGGAACTACCAACCTGCCTGTATGCTGGCAACCATCCCATGTCCACTACTGGTCTTGATGAAGCTACTTCAGCTCCCATTGAGTCAGCTAATGATTGCATTAAAGGTAAATTATCTTCACTTTCAATGCCTCTACCAACTGAAACTATTAACTCGGCTGCAGTTAAATCAACTCCACTAGATGATTCTTGAAATTCAGGCTCACTTTCTGATCTAATGTCTTGATCTGATATTTGAACGTCAAACTCAATTTCAGTTTCAGGCGACCCATTTTCAATATCATCGCTAGAAAATGCAGCAGATTGAAAACTCAATAGAGCTTGATCTGAAGACAGTTCTATGCTAGTAGCTAATTTGGCGTTAAAAACTTGCTTTGAATACAATGGAGAGCCGTTATTAAAATCTACAGAAATTATATCGCTCACAAATGGAATATCTAGTTTAGCACTGACTCTAGGTAAAAAGTCTCTGACCATATAAGAATGACCCATCAATACATATTTTGGAGATAACTCATTAATAATGTTTGATAAAACTTTAGAATACCCATCTGCTGAGTACATATCAATCATTGGGTTTTTAGCAATGATAAGTTGAGATGACTTAAAATTTTGGGCCTGACTTTTAAGTTCATCAACCTTTTCTCCCATACAAACAATTCCTAGATTGCAGTTAAGCTCACTTGCAAATCTTTGTCCAGCTGCAACAGCTTCAATACTAAATGGGTGAATACTACCTCTTTGATTTTCTAAAACAACTAGTATCATTATATAACCTTTAATTTGTTTTTTAATACATCCATAATCTTTGAAACAATAGTGTCAGTATCGCCTTCAATCTTCTCTGTTACTTTTTCATTTTTTGGAACATAAAGATTAACAAAGTTTTGAGATTGATTTTCTGGGCTACCATCATAAGTATTTAATTCTTTTCTTTTAGCTCCCATTATACCTTTAAGTGAAGGATAGCGAGGTTCATTAATTCCAGATTGGATTGAGATACTTGCTGGAAGCGGTAAACTTACCCACTGAAACCATCCAGATTCTAACTCTCTTTTAACTTTAATCTTATCAGGTTGAGCTTGGGTCTCTATAGCTAAAGTAGCTGTAGACATATTTAACATTTCTCCAATCAGGACGCCTGTTTGACCTGCCCCCATATCATCTGATTGCAAGCCAGACAAAACTAGATCAAAATTTTCTGACTTTAGATGCTCAGAAAAAAGTTTAGCAATAGATAATGGATCTGTTGTTACTGAATCATTTTTAATGAAAATTCCTCTATCAGCTCCTTTAGCCAAGCCATCTTTAATAACTTTTGATGTATTTGCTTCCGAACCAAGTGTTACTACAACAACTTCAGTTTCAATACCAATATTTTCTTTTATTTGCAATGCTTCTTCCAATGCATATGAATCACTTTCATTCACAACATAGTTAACTACTGATTCATCAATCCACTTACCAGAACTATCTACTCTGATGCTTGACTCATAGCTTGGAATTGCTTTTGTTAAAACTGCTATTTTCATAATTTTCCCTTATAAAACCGACTATTCAGTCTATTTCAATATAACCCCTATAGATTGTATTAGACAATTAATTATTGTAAAAAAAACAGGCTATAAAAGAAAGTTGATAAGCGGGGGAAAGTCTTACAATCTTTCACATTTTTTATAGCCTGATAAATCTACGTTTTAAATAATTTAGTATTTTAAATAAGCTATTAAAAGAAAATTTTAATCAGAATCTTCGGTTGCGAATTTGGTCCAATCGCTTGAAACAGCAGATTCGTCAATGGTTGTTTCTGTTTCTGCTGCAACAGTATTTCCACCATGTCTTGCATCATCTTCATAGATATTTAAGCTATCTTTTTTAACTTCATATTTATCTAGCTGAATTTCATCATCATCGCTATCAAGTGCTTCTTTATCTTGGTTATACAAGTCTAAATCAAAAAAATCTAGATTTTCAACATGTCCGTTTTCCATTAGATATTCTAGGAAAGGCAAAAAAATTCTCTGCTTGAAGTTTCCTCCACATGCAGGGCATTTTAAATTAGGTTTAATTTCAGAAGTTTTAATTTCCACATCGCAACAGGGAGTTATTACTTCATCTATTTCATTTAAATCAAATGTGCTCATGATGAAACGAAGATATTATTAGTTTACTATTGAGTCAATCTTTTTTGTAAACAACCAAAAACTTATCTACATATGAGGAGAAATCAACATTTCTTCTCTTCATTGACGCTTCTGCTGTTTTTTTAAAATCATCAAATTTGATTTTTGATAATTTGCCTTTATAAAAAAATGAAAAGCAAGGTATGTGTCTAGGAGGAAATGATTGTGATACTATATTAGATCCCATTTCTATAACAGTTCCAGTATTTAAATTAGTACCAATTGAAGTTTTAACGTGGTCACCAATAATTGATCCAAAGAATATTGAATTAGTGCTTATTAATGATTCATCCCATCTAATAGATACATCAGAATAATTATTTTTTAAATTACTGGTTGTTGTTCCAGCTCCTAGATTAACCCAAGATCCAATAAAACTATGACCAATAAATCCTTCGTGTGCTTTATTTGAAAATGGCTGGAAAATTGATGTATGAATCTCTCCTTTAATTTTACAACTATGGTTAATAATTGAATTAGAAATATTTGAATGAGATTTAATTAAACAATTTTCCCCAATAAAAACAGGGCCATTAATAATAGTAAAAGGCTCAATACTTGCAGATTCCGAAATGAAAACAGGGCCATTAGATTCATCAATTACAACATTTTCAAATGATGACTTGGAGCTTTGCATATCTTTAAAGAAATAGTCAATATTTGCTATCCATTGCCATGGATACTGCAAACTATCTTTCGGTAAAAAAATGGTATCATTTATTATTAACTCTGATAGCAAAATTTTTTTAATGCTTTTCATTATATCTTAATAAACTGTTGTATCATTTTAAATGTTCCATCTAAATCGCGCTGATAATTAGAGTCTAATATAACATTATAATATTTTTTTGAATTATCATAATTAAAACCCATTCTAACTTTAGTATCACTTAACAATGAAAGATAGGCGCCAAATCGACTAAATGACACATTTAAATCGATCATATTTTCAAAATTATATTGTTGAATTTTTTGAATGAAAACTTCTCTAGGTAATCCCAAGGAGTTCATATCGCTATAAGTATATTGAATGCATTGTGAAATAATTTCATTTGGATAAAAACCCGTAATTGAATCTTTTAATAGAAAAGTTATCTTACTATCAGCCTTATTGAAAAAAAGTTTTGCTAAATCAAATGCAATATCACTATCTGGAAGAATTATCAAAGTTGTTCCGCTTGAGGAAATTTTTAAACCCGTGTTTCTGCTTAAATTTTTATATTTATTTTTAAGGAAAAATTTTTCTTTTGAACTGAATTCCATTTTCTAATGTTAATTTAATTGCATTAATTACAATAATTAATTTTTTTAAGAGTTAATTTCAAATATGTCAAAAAATAAATTTGGTAAATTTCCTTTTGCTGAGGGTATATACAAAAATATGTATAAGGATCGCTTATGGACCATGAGACAATATGCAGGTTTTTCTTCGGTATCAGAATCCAATGCTAGATATTTAAAACTAATTGAAAATGGTGTTAGTGGACTTTCTGTTGCTTTTGATCTTCCAACACAAATGGGTTATGATTCTGATGATGATATGTCATTTGGTGAAGTAGGCAAATCAGGTGTTCCAATATCTTCATTATATGATATGGAAAATTTATTCAATGAAATTAATTTAGAAAAAATTTCTATATCAATGACTATTAATGCAACTGCTCCAATTTTGTTAGCATTTTATGTTGCTGCTGCAAAAAAAAGAGGTGACGATTTAAATGTACTTAAAGGGACACTACAAAATGATATTCTTAAAGAATATATAGCAAGAGGAACATACATTTTTCCTGTAGATCATTCCTTAAGATTGACTTCAGATATTTTTGACTATTGTCAAAGCAGTCTTCCTAAATGGAACAGTATATCTATATCTGGATACCATATTAGAGAAGCAGGAAGTACTGCTGTTCAAGAGCTAGCATTTACTTTTGCAAATGCAATTACGTACTTAGAACATGCGAAAGATAATGGAATTGATATAGAAAAGTTAACTGAACAAGTATCATTCTTTTTTAACGGACATAGAGATTTTTTTGAAGAAATTTCAAAATTTAGGGCAGCGAGGATTATATGGGCGCATATTGTTAAAGATAGATTTAAAATTAATAACGTTAAGTCACAGCTATGTAGATTTCATGTTCAAACAGGCGGATCTACTCTAACAGCCCAACAAGTAGACAACAATATAGCAAGAACAACCTTAGAGAGTTTAGCAGCAGTTTTGGGTGGAGCTCAATCAATACATACCAACGGAAAAGATGAAGCAATAAGTCTTCCAACGGAAGAGAATGCGACAACAGCTTTAAGAATTCAACAAATTATAGCTCATGAAAGCGGCGTAACAAACTTTGTTGACCCAATAGGCGATAGTAAAGTTGTAAATGATTTAACCAATAATATTGTTGACAAGGTTAATTCAAAAATTGATGAGATTTTTAGTAAAGGCGGGATGAAAATATTAATTGAGAATGGAGAAGTTCAACAAGAAATAGAAGATTCAGCATATCAGATTCAAAAAAATATAGACTCAGTAAAAACAGTGCTTGTTGGAGTAAATAAATATAAATCCAATGATAATGTTTTAGATAATGGCATATCTTTTAATGATTCCTCTAAGGATAGAATTAGTCGCCTTAAAAATTTTAAGAAAAAACGTAATGAAATTAATGTGAACCAATATCTAGGTGAGCTAACTACTGCGGCTGGTACTAACGAAAATTTAATTCCTAGAATAATTAGTTGTGCAGAACAAAATTGCACATTAGGAGAAATAGTATTTGCTTTAAAAAAAGTTTTTGGTGAATATTCATAAAAAATTGGAACATCTTTTATTGTATTAAGTAAAAATTGTAGGAGAAAAAATAATGAATAAATATTTAATAATAATTTTGTCAGCTTTTGTAATGATTAGTTGCTCTGGAACAGTTCCCAGCATTGGAAATGAAACTACTGTTCAAACAGCTGAAGAGAGTAATGAAAAAACACAACAACAAGAAGTTTCAGTAGAAACTTTTACTGTTCAAGAGCCAGAATCACCACCTATACCAGTCACCGTATTTGAACCTTATATGATTAAAAGAGGTGACTTTCTTACAAAAATAGCTTTAAGAGAATATGGTGATGCCTCTATGTGGAGAGATATTTATAGTTGGAATAAAGATGAAATTGGAGAAAATCCAGATCGACTATATCCATATAATTTCTTATCACTTAAAAGAGAGTCTACAAATGCTAGAGACTGTGATCCTGAATTTTTTGATTATACTATTCAATCAGGAGATACAGCATGGAATCTTGCTCAAAGAGTCTATGGCGATGAATTAGCTTGGGTGGTTATCTATGTAGATAATGCTGATTTGATTAAATCAAATGATGGCGTATTACAACCAGGAACCTCTTTCAAGATGAGAAAAAAACTTGATCCTTGCAGTTAGTATTAAAAGATATATCTCTTAATACTAATTGGATAAAGGCTGGCTCATCAACATTTATCTATTTTGATCAAATTGAGTCAACCCTAGATATTGCGCTTGATAAAAAATATCAATCAAACTCTGTAGGGAAAATTGTAATCACCGATTATCAGACCCAAGGTAAAGGTACCTATAATAAAAGTTGGTTTTGTGAACCTTTTAAGGATTTAACATTTAGCATCATATTAGGGAATAAGCATAATTTTAATCAATCTTTAGTTGATGAAGCTTGTAAATCAGTACTACATGTTTTAACAGAGCTAGAGATTGTTGGATATCAAAAAAAACCAAATGATATATATATCGATGAAGAAAAAATAGCTGGAATTTTATTATCAAATGTTGGATCAAATAACGACTTCCCCTATCAAGCACTCAGTGTAGGTATTAATATAAATTCAAATTTGGATTTAAATAAATTTGATCCATCTTCAAAGATTACTAGTACCTCACTACTTAAGCATACAGGGAATATTTATAATAGAGAGGATATTTTGTGTAAACTAATTCAATCGCTAGATAAAGCTATTCAAAAGCTGGTATACCCGTAATCTTTTGTCCAAGAATAAGTGTATGGATTTCATGAGTGCCTTCATATGTATATACAGTTTCAAGATTCATCATATGTCTCATAATAGAATAATCGTCCATTATTCCATTTGCGCCTAAAATTTCACGAGCACTTTTTGCACAATCTCTAGCAATTGCTACGTTATTTTTTTTCCCGAGTGAAATATGAGAAAAATCTAATAAGCCTTGATCTTTTAACTTACCTAACTGAATAGCAAGTAATTGTGCCTTGGTTATTTCTTGAACCATTTTGACTAGTTTTTGCTGAGTCAATTGAAAACCTGCAATTGGTTTTGAAAATTGTTTTCTATCTTTACTATAATTTAGCGCAACTTCATAGCAATCAATTGCTGCACCAATAGTACCCCAAACAATTGAATATCTTGCTTGAGTTAAACACGATAAAGGTCCCTTTAAACCTTCTACGCCAGGTAATCTATTTTTGTCAGGCACTCTAACATCTTTCATAAATAGTTCAGATGTAATAGATGCTCTTAAGCTCATTTTACCATGAATATTAGTTGCAGAAAATCCTTTCATACCTTTTTCAAGTAAAAATCCTCTGACAATTCCATCTTCGTCTTTTGCCCAAACAACAGCAACGTCTGCAATAGATCCATTTGTGATCCACATTTTTGAACCGTTTATTATCCAATCATCTCCATCTTTGACAGCTTTGGTTGTCATACCTCCGGGGTCTGATCCATGATTTGATTCCGTTAGACCAAAGCATCCTACTGCTTTTCCAGAAGCAAGCTTAGGTAGCCATTGTTCTTTTTGTTCTTCTGAGCCGTATTCAAAAATTGGGTACATAACTAACCCACCTTGAACACTACAAACTGATCGTAAGCCGGAATCGCCCTTTTCAAGCTCTTGCATGATTAAACCATACGCAGTACTACTAATTTCACTGCCACCATACTGCTTAGGAAGTGTTGCCCCAAAAAATCCTAGATTACCCATCTTCCCGATTAACTCTTTAGGGAATGAGCCTTTTTCATAGAATTCATTTACCAGAGGTAAAAATTCTTTTGATACAAATTCATTTGCAGTTTTCTGAATTAGTAACTCTTCATCAGTAAGAAGTGATGTAATATTACAAAAATCTGGTCCTATATATTTCATTTGCTAAATTTAATTTATGTTAATAAATGGATTTTTAAACTAAAAAAGTAAATCTGAAACCCCCTCAAATAAAGTAGAATTTGTAGCTATAATTGTATCTGTAACAAGTGTTTTCTTTTGATTATAAATAATTTTTTTATCATTAATTGTTTTAAAAACTCCTCCTGCTTCATTGACTAAACAATCTCCTGCACATATATCCCATTCATTTTTTGGGGCAACTGTTGCAAAGATATCGTATTTACCAGCACTTACAAGAGCTAATTTATATGCTACGCTTCCAATAGGATTAATTGTCTTGAACTTATCTTTGTATGGCTCCCATTCATTTCTTTTTATTTCACTTCTACTAACTATTATAGATGATTCTGCTAATGATTTTTTAGAACTTATTTTCATTTTATTCTCATTAAAGTAAATACCTTTTCCTTTTTGACAAGAAAACATTTCGTTTTTTGCAGGATTATAAATAACACCAACAACCGGTTCACCGTTCTCTACAAGTGCTATACTTACAGCAAAGTGAGGTACACCTTCTATAAACTCTTTGGTTCCATCTAATGGGTCAACAATCCACACCCTATCTTTTGAAAGTCTTTCTTTTGTATCAACGGTTTCTTCTGATAACCAGCCATAATCTGGGAATTCCCCAGATATAAAGTTGTAAAGATATTTATCCGCTTTTTTGTCAGCTATTGTAACTGGATTATCAATCCCTTTTAATTCAATCTCTTTTTCATCTTTTGAATAGAAATCCATTAGGATTTTACCTGCATTTCTTGATGCAACCTTTGCTGCTATTAGCTCTTCATTAAACATTAGAATAGATTATATGTATTTTAAATGTAAATTTCGTTAAATTAATATATTATTGGGGCCTGAAGCTAATTTTAAAGCTAAAAGCAAAACAGTTTTTTTATAATTTTATTTTAAAGTAAAAGATAATTTTCTTATAAAAATTTCTTCTTACCTCAATTCAAAATAAAAAGTCAGATGTTTCTGACTGAAAGAGGTTATATATACAGATGAAGAAAGAAATCTACATCAGCAAAGGAGTAGGTGAAACACGTATTGCCGTAACAGAAAATGGCAAACTTGCAGAACTACATGTTGATAATCAATTACAAGAAAGAACTGTTGGCAATATTTACAAAGGAATAGTTGAAAATGTTATTCCTGGTATGCAAGCAGCATTTATTAATATCGGCCAAGGGGCCAATGCATTTTTGCCATTTTCAGAAATTTCAGATTCTGAATTAATTGCTGAAAAAAATGAAAAATCAAAAAATTCGAAAGAAATTGATGTCTTGTTACAGCCTGGACAAGAAATTATTGTTCAAGTAATAAAAGAACCATTTGATAAGAAAGGAGCTCGTGTTACAACTGAGCTCTCTATTGCAGGAAGATTTATCGTACTAATTCCTAAGTCAAAATATATTGGTGTATCTAAAAAAATGAGAGATAAGTTTGAAAGAAGGCGTTTAAAAAAGATTGCATTAAGTATAAAACAACCAGGACTTGGAATGATCTTGCGCACAGTTGCAGAAGGTAAAACAGATGCACAAATAGAAAATGACTATAAAAACTTAACTAATAAATACAATGACTTGTTAGCAAGAGCGGAAAAAGATAAGGCTCCAGCTCTCATTCATGAAGACCTAAAAGTCACATCAAGTGTTTTGAGAGATTTAATCAGTGAAAAAGTTGAAAAAATTGTTGTTGATTCAAAAGAGGACTACAATAAAATTTCCAAAATGGTGAAGGAAGATGCTCTTGATATTGGAGATGCATTAGAACATTACAGAAAAAGAGAGCCTCTCTTTAAATTTAGTGGTATAGATAATTCAATGATGAAATTGTTGAGGAAAAAAGCATGGCTTAAAAGCGGTGCTTATTTGATTATCGAAAGAACTGAAGCTATGGTAGTTGTTGATGTTAATAGCGGAAAATTTGTTGGTAAAAAGGGTCATGAAGAAAATTCATTAAAAATCAATTTAGAAGCTGCCAAGGAAGTCTGTGCTCAGCTAAGATTAAGACACTTATCTGGACTAATCCTCATAGACTTTATTGATATGGTTAAACCGGAAAATAGAAAAAAAGTTTTCTTGGAAATGAAAAAAGAGCTTAGAAAAGATCGTGCTAAAGTAGCCGTATCTCAAATTTCAGAATTTGGAGTACTTGAAATGACTAGAGAAAGAACAGGTCTTAGTATCATTGACTCGCTTACAGACTCGTGTGAAGTTTGTGCTGGTAACGGTAGAATTCTTTCTAAAGATACTCTCTTAACAAGAATTGATTATTGGTTACGTGATTATAAAAAGAAATATAAAGATTTAAGATTAAAATTATTTTTACATCCACAATTAGCAGACTACTTAAAGAAAGAAAAGACAAGAGATTATATCAGTTTAATGTGGAAAAATTTTATCTATTTGAAAGTAATTACAGATGATACAATGAATAAGAATGAATTTAGATTTACAAAGATGTCTGATTCTAAAGATATAACAAATGAAATAGGTACTTGAAAAGGACAAAATTAGCTATTAAGTTCCCACGCTATGTTTGCAATTGTTGAAATATATGGAAAACAGTATAAAGTTGCTAAAGGCGACAAGCTCTTAGTTAATTCTAAGATAGATGTTGCTGAAGGTAAAACTATTAAATTTGAAAATGTCAAAGCTGTTTCAGACAAGGATCAAAGCCTTTTTGATTCAAATGATTTAAGTAAATATAATGTAAGTGCTAAAGTTCTTGAGCACTCAAGAGACTCAAAAGTCACTATTATTAAAAAGAAAAGAAGAAAAGGCTATCAGAGAAAACGTGGACATCGACAAGACTTAACATTATTACAAATTCAGTCAATTTCAGCAGCAAAACCAAAAAAAACAGCTGCAAAAAAAACTGTTAAAAAAACTGAAGACAAAAAATAAAAGGTATTAAATATGGCTCATAAGAAAGGACAAGGAAGTTCAAGAAATGGTAGAGATTCAAATGCTAAAAGACTTGGAGTTAAAGTATCTGATGGTCAGTCAATATTAGCTGGTGGAATCATTATCAAACAACGTGGAACAAGATATCATCCTGGAAGAAATGTAAAAAGAGGAAATGACGACACTCTCTTTGCTACATCTCATGGCCTAGTTAAGTTTAGCAAAAAAGGTGGTACTACCTTTGTAAGTGTCGATGAATTAAATTAAGAAATGTCTAGACCTAAAATAGCATTAATTGGTGGCGGTCAAGTTGGTGGAAATATTGCACTCTTATCTGCTCAAAAAGAACTGGGCGACATCATCATTTTAGATATTCCCGAAGCTGAAAACTTTATGAAAGGTAAAGCTTTAGATATCTCACAGTTATTACCCCACGATGGATATGATTCAAAATTATCTGGAACTTCTAATTTTGAAGATATAAAAGACTCAGATGTAGTAGTTATTACTGCAGGTTTTCCTCGCCAACCTGGAATGAATAGGGAAGATTTGCTTCAAAAAAATCTTGATATAATGACAAATGTTGCAAATCAAGTTAAAAAATATGCACCTAAAGCATTTGTTATTGTTGTCTCTAACCCACTTGATGCTATGGTATATGCATTTCATAAAATTTCTGGTTTTCCAAAAAATAAAGTTGTTGGAATGGCTGGAGCTTTAGATAGTGCAAGATTTAGAGCATTTATTGCTGAAGCTACAAACCTATCATCTCAAGATGTTAATTGTATGGTTCTTGGAGGTCATGGAGATACGATGGTACCTGTTAGTAGACTAGCTACTGTTGGTGGTGTACCATTATCATCTTTATTGAGCGAAAATGAAATTATCGCTATAGAAAATAGAACGCGCGTTGGCGGAGGAGAGATTGTTAAGCTTTTTGGAAAAGGTTCTGCATTTTATGCTCCCGCTCAATCTGCTGTAGAAATGATTGAAAGTTTTGTAAGAGATAAAAAAAGAGTTATACCATGCGCCTCGTTATGCGAAGGCGAATTTGATATTGATGGATATTTCATTGGAGTTCCAACAGTCATTGGCTCAGGTGGTGTTGAAAAAATACTTACCTTTGATCTTGACAAAGATGAAAAAGCAGCTTTAAGCAATACACTTGTTGAGGTAAAAAAAACTGTTAGTGAAACTGGTTTACAATAACCCGTTAAAATTATTTTTCATTCTTTTTTTATGCATTATAGATAATGCGTATTCACAATCAAATCTTTTTGTAAATGAAAGTCTAAATGGCACTTTTTCTCAAGGAAAAATGGAAGGCTCCATAAGTAAATTTTTTGCACATGATAAATATTATTTAAGAAGCAATTTTAATGTTAAAATTTTACGGTTATTTAATATTAAAAGAGATGAGGGATACATTATATCATTCAGTGATTCAACAGTTACAAAAATAAATCATAAAAAAAAGAGATTTGCAATTTATTCATTTAATGAATTTCTCGAAGAAAATAAAAATAATCCACAAGATGGACCTCCTGAAGAAAATAGAAAAAATGAAGATGAATCTGATAGCGGTGAAGAAGATGTGACGATTAATATTAGTGAAAAAATAGAAATCTTGAATAACTTTAAAACTAGAAAAGCTGAAATAGTATATAAAGATGAAGAAGAATCAGGCTTATTCATTTGGTTTTCAGAGTCAACTTTAAAATCTCAAGCAGAGTTAGAAATTCTTAAAAGACTAGAACAAATGTTCGATGGATCAATACCTCCTAATTTAGGTATGAATGCAATGGATATACCTTATGATGAGCATGATATTGATAGCAATGCATTAACAATTAAATTTAAAGCAATTAGTAAAGATGGAACATTTACTTACAACTTATTAAAATACTCAGAACAGGACTTATTACCTGAGATATTTAAAATTTCTGAAAAGTATAAAAAAGTTAAAAAATTATAACTTATTTAAGTAGCTTTTCATTGCTTGATATGCTTCTTCTTCTCGCTTAAATGGTCTATCTAGAGCGATTCCCACTTTAAATAGCTCAATCGCTTTTTGCTTTTTATTAATCTTTAAATAAGTTTTTCCAAGCCAATAATAGGTACCAATATAATCAGGGTTTATTTTGATGCTTTGTTCTAGAAAAAATTGTGCTTCAATAAAAGAACCTTCAGGTGGCTCAGAAAATAGAAATGAAGCAATTTTTCGTGAAGGACCATTTAAATCTGCTAATCTATAGTGCCATTGACCTAAAATATTATAGCAATATTCATCATTTGGTAATAGTTCAATAACAGAAAGCGCTATTTTTTCAATATTTTTTGATTCTTCTATTTGTTTACGAATACTTTTTTTCTCAACTGTTTTTCCCAATGCAATAACGTACCATTTTAACACTTTAGGATTTTTAGGATTAATAGTATATGCTTTTTCAATGTATTCAAATGCTTTGATTGCATTTTTACGTTCAGTTGATTTATCTTCTGCAGACTCAGAAAGAAAATGATGTACAATTGATAGTCTTGTCAATACTTCAATATTCTTATCAGAATTTTTATCCAGTTCTTCTAAATAAACTTTGGCTTCTTTGAAGTTAAAGTTGACAATTTTATTATCAATATCTGAAAAGTCTTGAGAAAATATTATACCAATTGGCAATGAAAAGGAAATTAAATATTTAATGAAATTGATCAAGGATAAAATCTATATATCACAGGCTGATGATCTGATATTCTATTTGATACATTAGAATTTGATAGACCTGTTTCTGTGGGCAAAGCAATCACGCTTGTAGCAGAAGTTGCATCAACAGTGAACATAGATTGATTAATTATTATATGGTCAAAGTGTGCAGCATCATAAGAGCTTGTCCACCCTTGCCAAGAATAACCAGTAGCTGGTCCTTGTAGTATGCTTAAATCAGTCATTTTGAATGAGGAGGCTGTATCGTAATTGTTTTGATCGGCAAAAGGACTTAGCGTTGGATTCGTAACCGATTGTGAACCTGTATTATTAAAATCTCCTAAAACTATGACATTATCATTTGCACGATTATTAACAATATAATCAGTCAACAATAAGCTAGCATGGTGTCTTCTTGTTGTTTCATCTGAAGTATCATTAACATCATATGTGTCGTCACCACAGCATTTATAATGGACTCCTATAACATATAAATCTATTGATTTTGTACCATCTGTCCAGGTTAAATAATTTTCCATGGGAGGTCTATCTGCAAATTGATATGATGCATTATTTTCATAATCACTGTCACCATCATCGTTATTAGGGGTATCTGCCCAAAGTTCATTTTTAGAATTATAAGTGATATGTTCGTTTTTATATACCAATGCGAATCCAAGATTTCCAGATTCTTCATCGACTACATAAGAATAGTTTGGCATAGAATTAACCATAGCAATAAGGCTTGATTCTGAATTTATCTCTTGAAAAAAATATATATCAGCATTCCATTTTTCTAGGAGATTTTTAACATAGTCAACAGAAGTAGAATGTTGAGGAAATTGTCTAATATTCCAAGTTACCACCTCAACTTGATTGGCGATATTGTAATTTATTGCATTTGGCAGTTCATATGGGTTAGTTGTATCTCCGTTACCACTACCATCACTGTCAGTAGGTGCAGACCCCCCGCCGCCAGAACAAGAAATAATAAAAAATACGATTAAAAGTTTTTTAATTAGTTTTTCCATAGATATAATTTACTAATAAAGTTCCCACTTGTGCCAAGCTTTGTGGCGAACAATTTTCAGGGATATCGTTTTGAGTATGCCAATGGTTATAAAATAAGTTTGGATAATCAAAATCTATAATATCAATTGTAGGAATTTTAGCATTTTCCCAAAGAGGTATATGATCATCATAAATTTCATAGCCAATAGTGTATTCAAAAGCACTCAAAGAAAGATCGTTTGCTAGATTCCAGAGCTCTTTTACTGTATCACTATCAATCTGATAAGAAAATCTTTCAATGGGTATTTTAAGATATTTATCGCCAACCATATCTACTATTATTCCAGAATTAGGCTTACTAATTGGCAAATTTTTTGAAAAATATTCTGATCCCATTGCATATGTTGTAGGCTGACCTGATATCCCTACATCTTCTGCATCAAAAAAAACTATATCTACTCCAATTGGTGGACTTGTAATTGAAAATATTGTAGCTAACTCCATTAAGACAGCTGTACCGCTTGCGCCATCATTTGCACCTAGAACAGGCATACTTCTGTTATTCTCATTTAGATCCTCATCAGATAAAGCTCTGGTGTCCCAATGTGCTCCAATTAATATTCTTTCATTTGCTTCTTTGTTGAATTGAATAATAAAATTTTTTCCATCTCTTTCAATATTTGTTACATGTTCTAGATAATTAAACTCCTGTATTATTATATCTGAAGATAAATTTTTAAGATACTTTTCTAGATAAATTGAAAAATTACTGTGTCCTTCTGACCCAGGATTTCTGGGGCCATAGCTACATTGATCTAACAAATGTTGAAATGCTTGCTCTTCATCAAAAGAAGGAATATCAATTTTTTGATTATTTTGAGAGCATCCTCCAATAATTAATAATATTAGAATAAACTTTATCATTGCCCTCTAATTGCTACATTTAGATTGAGACCAAAGTCGCGATCAATTCTTCTTCCAGTTAACCTCGTGTCATTCTCTCTATATTCATAGAAAAAGCTTCCAGTGATATCATCTGTTAAGGTGTAGGTAATTCTTAATACTCCTTTTCGCGTATTTGTAAAATTTTGTTCGACAAAGTTAATTTTATCTTTTGATCCTTCCTCTTTCTTTTGTGAATAATCTAGATTTAAAGTGATATTCATATTATTGCGTAAATAAATATTTCTTTCTGAGAACGGAAGTGAAAAACGTATTCCTTTTGAAAAATTATAGGTTATTGTACTGAGGATGCTATTGTCAGAAATGTAAGTTAGCCCATATGCAACTTCATCCAACGTATGGGTTATATTACTTCTTATATTAGTTGAAATACCATTTTTAAATGTTGTGCTTATACCCAATAACGGATTGAATGACCTAGTAATTCTAGAAAATTGAAGGTTTTCATTAAAATCATTTTCAAACGCTGAAATATTTAACAAATTAATAGGAGAAATACCTTCTTCGTTAAACTTCCATGATAAGTTTTGCTTCCCTGAAAATGCATGTTCAATAGACATTGAACTTACATATGGCTTTATGAAGTTAATTTTTTCGATACCACCTACCCTCAATGACCAGTTAGAAAATGGAAATCCTTCTGAAAGATAGTCTCCATATGCTATATAATCTCTATTGGTTGATCTTATGTCAATATTATAGCCATTTATATTTGAAGAAATACTTTCATTGAATGAAATCATTAAAGACGTTTGCGGATTAAATCTTATTCCAGTTCTTGCAGAAAATGATTTTTTAATATCTTCATTTCCTGTGTTTAGACCAACCTCGGATACAGATGCTATACCTAAGTTTTCTTTGAAACCAAGACGATAGGCTAATGGAATATCTCCATCTATACCATTAGACACTCTATTGGTTAAATTGGTTATTGAAAAAGTCAGTGGCTCAATTTTTTTAGACTCATTATATATTCTTTCAAGAACAAAATTATTTTCTAAAGATTTATTTCTCTTATTGCTATCTTTTTTTTCTTTATTGTCTGGTTTTGGATCTGAATTTCCTAGTGCTCTTGATCTAGTTCTAGGAGGTAATTTACTACTTTCTCTTTTAGAGACTGGTGTATAAAAAGCTTCAATAATTTCAGTAGGAGATATTGAAAAATTGACCCCAGTATTTCTTACTAAATTTAAATTTGCTCCATCAATTACACTATTTAAAGGCTTATTCCATGAATAGTTTGTATTGTATGAAAAGTTGGGTCTAAACCATTCTATCCATTGAGGATTAAATGTGTATGTAAAATTTTCTGTTGAATTTGTTAGAGACCCAATCTTTAGCTCGCTTAATACTTCGTCTCTATAATCTGACATATCGCTACGAATATTTTTATTATATACTAATTGCGAATTATCAAAAATTTTATAGTTCACTGTAAATCTTCTTTCTAAGCCTAAACTGAAATCTTCAATCGTATCGCTATTTCTTCTAGATACTTTCTCTGTAAGGTTTCTGTTTACTTTAATTCCTGTTGAAAATGTTGATGGCGTGTAAAAGAATCTTGTTTCACTTAATTTTTCTCCAATTAAAGGAACTTTATCAGCCCACTTAAATGCTTCAATATAATTATCGCTTGGGAAGCGTAAATTATAATCAACATTTGTATTTATTTTACTTATATCAACCGACTCCATAATAACGTCAGATTTATTTTGTGTGGACAGATTAAATCCTGCACTAAGATTATCAATTGAATATTTTATAAAAGGATTCTCTGATTTTACTTTCTTTGAAATTTTTCCACTTAGATTAACTGTAGATGATTTAACAATTACTGAATCTGGTGCAGAACCACCTGTTCGAATATCTGTGCCTGGAAAAAATTTAGGAGAATTGTTAATCATATTATAGCTCATATTGACAGGAAATGTTATTCCAAACTGACTTGGAAATAAATTACCTAACTGAAGATTATTATTAAAAGTAAAGTTTTCAACAGTTTGATTTGTTCCTATTCTTTCTTGAAGCACATGAAAATCTGCATCCTTTCTGCTGTAAGAGATTGTACTTTGACTCAAGTCAGATAAATTAAATTTTGATTTCAACCTAACGGCTGTTCCTGACTCTTTTTTAACACCGCTCAACCTTAATTCATCCAACCATACTTCGCCACTTATTGGATGGTCAGAATCATTTTCTATTCCAACAATAAAATATTGTAGTCTGGATAGAGATGGATTACCTACAATTTCAATATTTTTATAAGTCATATCAGTATCATCAATAAAACTATACTCTTTATAATCTAAAGAATCTGTGAATACATCATTTACATTTAACAATTCTATAGATTCTATAGTTTGATTCTTTAAATTTGTCAACCAATTCAAATCGAGGTTTATTGCATTTCTCTGAAATTCTTCATCCCATGTATCATATATAGGTTTTGAAAGTTTATAGTATTCATCTCCATTGCCAAACTGAATGAAAAATTTTAGGTCAGTTTCTTCAGCAGAAGCAAATTCACTATTGCCGTATATAAACATTTTCATTCTATCATACATTAAAAAACTTTGACCTTTTTTTTCATCCATAGCTAATATTTTTTTTGCTGCACCTTTATACTGTGGACTTAAATCATCAAATTGAAGGACTAATGACTGTTCTTTGGATCTTATTTGATTTATTTGGTCATACTCTCCAAAAACTCCTGTTGGTGGAATATAATTTGGGTTATCCTCATCGTTTATTACTGAAACAATAAATGTACTATCCTGAACGGTATAAGAATCTTGACTTGCTAACGAAGTACCAAGCTCTTGCCATGCATTCCCAACTAATTCAATTTTTGCAATTTCTAATTTTGTTGGCTGATTTACACCAGATACAACTAACCTAACATATTTAATTTCACTAAGTGAAATATCCTGCACTTTATCAAAATGACTCAGAGGAACTCTTATCAACTTCCATCCAGTTTCTATTCCATCAACCTCTGTAGAACCAGCTACGTAAGTAGAATCATTTAATGAAATAGTCTTTGTAAAGTAATCGTTGGTCCTATCAAGGAATCCTGACTTATCTAAATCTTCGGTATCTGGATATTTACCTCCAGTTTGAATTCTTTCTCCAGTACCATTTCTTTCTGTTCCATTTACTTTCTCATAATTTTGACTACCTTCAGAGTAGTTCCAATTATCTCCATTTGGATCATTTTGATCTACATCAGATGATGCATTGATTAATTGTGTTTCTCCAGATGATAAATAATCAAAATATGTTAACCCTTCAACTTCTAAACAATTTCCAAAACCATCTTCATAGGCATCAAAACACCCATCAAGCCCAGTGTCCTCATCATCTTCAAGAAAACCATTACCGAGTGCTAATCCTGCATCAGGAACATCTTCAGTATTTAATGATCCATCACCATTATAATCCTCGCTAATTTTACCTAAATCAATAGTTAGATCACCCTCATCTCCTCTTAACCATATTTCAAAAAACCTACTTCTTGTTTGATCATAATCTCCTATAAACATCGGAGTAATAATTCCTGCCCATAACGAATCTGGATCAACTGAAGATTGAAATTCTTTTGGTTCATAGTTTAAAACTAATACATCTGTTGTCAAATTCTGCGCTCTCTGAGATGTAGATATATTGGGCCATATATTATTTGTTAAAACTTGTGAATAAGGATTATACCAATACATTTTTAATCTATTTCTTTGGCTATATTCCTCACTGCTTTCTAAGTCTACTGGTGCAGAGGAAATGTTCCAGAATCTCCTAAGAATTGATGGATTAGTTACTCTTTTTGATCCTTCAAAATCATCTATAAACGCTACGCCATTTTTATCTCCGGTCCTTGAATTAGAAATTGAATTTGGATTTGGTAGTACTTGGGCAATTTCTCCTTCTATAGAAAAACTTGATATTTTTTCGGCATTAAAAAAATTTAATTGATTTATTTTTGCTGTTAAATTATCTAACTCTTTTTCATATCTACCATTAATATCCCAAATGAAATTTTGAATAGGCTCATAACCTACTTCGACTTTTTTATTAACAATATCTTGATTATAGTAAAGAGCAGTAAGTCCTAGGAACGAATTTTCATTAAAATCAATCTGCGCTCTTGAACCAACCATTATTTTTCTATCAAAGGTTACAAGATCATGTTTGTCATATGTAATTTCTAAATCACTATTAGGATCTATATTGCCAGTAAGCATTATTATTCCTGAAAAATAATCAATCTGATAATCTTGACCTCTTTCTAGTTTTTCTCCATTAGAAAAAATTTCTTCACTTCCTTCAACCAATGTAAATCCTAAGCTTATTGTAGACTTAGGGTTTGTATAGTTTGCATTTATTGTGAATCTTGCATCGCCCGTGTATTCAGTTCTATTTGATGTAGTATACATTTTCCCTTGCTGAAGAAAAGATGATAGGATATTATTTTCATTTCCCCCTTCTATTGTCTCTGCTGAAACAAATGGTAGTAATGCAGGAAGGTGAATTTCACCTGACATAAGATTAACTATATTTGGATTATTAAAATCAATAACCTCATCAGGTGATTGTGCTCCAGATTGATTAAAATCATCTAGTCCAAAAAGATTTAAAAATGTACTTCCGCTATCTGTTCTATCGCTAATGGGTGTAGAAAAATTATCTATAATTGCTACTTCTAAGCTTTGTTCGTCAATATTAGTTGCTCCCATTGAGTAAACATTTTTAAACATTAAGTCCCAAGCTGGGTGATTAGGATGAGAAGATTGAGCTTTAATCATTTTTAGAATAAGATTTGAATTATCGCTTGAAACTCCTTGGCCAACTTCTATAATTAATTGTCCAGTCTCTCTATCAACCAATTGATAATGTGCTCCTATAATTTCATTTTGAAGTGAGCTTTGCATCCTAATAAACCCTAGATCTTCATTTACGCTATAATCTGATCCTCTTTCAAGCTTGATAAAAGCCCCCTCTTTACTTTTATCAGCAAAGCTTTCCGTATTAGTTGGATCTATATATGCAATTCCAGGATCTGCTTGGGGATTATTGGATGCATCAATTTTATATAGTTCAAAGTTTCTTACAATGACGTTTCCTATTGGATGTAATCCATTTATCAATGGGTAATATGATGGTATAGCTAGAGTAAATCCACTCCCATCTACTGTTTCTGTAGATCCATTTCGAAACCACTCATGAATGAAGAAATAAAGATTTTTTCTGTATTCATAGTCTTGAATTTGATTAATTTTTAATTCTGAAGTCCCTTTATATTTTTGAGATTGCTTTTTTGTTTTTTCAAGCGAAGCTATGCTAGTAATGTTTACGGGACCTAGCTTTGAAAGCGCTTTAACTCCAAATAATCCTTTATTTTGTCCTGAAAATGTAACGAATTCAGTGGATGGCAAGGATAATGAGATATTTCCCATTTCAAGCTTTTGTAAGATATCATCTTCATTCCCTTGATAATCAACTCTAATTGTATTTTCCCAATCAAAATCTCTTTCAGAATTTTGATCAAGGGAGACTGTAATCCTTTCACCTATTTTACCCTGAACATTAAGTTGTTGCTTCTGATCAAACTTAAAATTTGTTTTTTCCTGCTCCTTATAAGAAGATCTAACTAATTCTTGATCTTGGTTTACAAGCTTTCCTGACAAGTTAATATTCCCTTGGACTCTTAACGATGCTCTTCCTAATGCTCCAAGATCAATGTCTGCAATTTGCATAAATCTATCAGACTTCTTATTAATTGTAGTATCTGAAGCAGATAGTATAAAAGGTTGAGATAAATTAAACTTTTGATTTGAGGAGTAAAGAGTATTGATATAATTATCAAAAGATGAAACATAAGAAAGTCCAACTCGACTTTTTAAAAAATTTTCTGTTATTGTTATATATTTAAAGTCCCTGTCAAAAGAAACTTTATATTCAAAATATTTTTTATCATATGAAAAAATTCCAATCGGGTAATTTATTATATCGTTTAAAGAGTAATTAACTTTTTTCTTGTTTTTAAAAGGGTCTGAAGAGATATTTTTAAAACCTCCACTCCCCATTGAGATGCTCAAGCTTAAAATTAAGATAATGATTTTCTTCATTTATTTAACTCACTAATCTTTGAGACAAATTTTTTTATAGCCAATCCTCTATGGCTGATTTCATTTTTTATGGATAAATCAATTTGTGCTAAAGATTTATCAAATTTTTCGACATAGAAAATTGGATCATATCCAAAACCGTTTTTTCCAATTTTATTTGTTAAAATTTCACCTTTCAATACTCCCTCAACATGAAAATCATTGATACCATCTACATATGAAATAACTGTTCTAAATCTAGCTTTTCGCATTTTTCTTTCGACACCATTTAAGTTTTTAAGAAGCATATCCATATTCTGTCTATAAGTAGCATGCTCACCTGCATATCTAGCTGTAAATAATCCTGGGTCTCCATTTAAATAATCTACTTCTAAAATTGTATCGTCTGCAACCGAAGCTAGACCCGTGTATTTAAATGAAGCTCTTGATTTTATAAACGAATTTTCTTCAATGGTTGTTCCGTCCTCAATAATTTCTCCTATTTCTGGAAAATCACTAAAAGATAAAACTGTGTCAAAAAATGGTTGAATGTTTATTGATATTTCAGATACTTTATGTTTATTAGAAGAAGCGATAACGATTTTTTTCATTTCTTAAGCTAATAAATATTTATGTGTTTTTTAAATAACTAATATTGTGTAGTTTTTCACGCATTTTTGCTGGCTCTGTAGCTCAGTTGGTAGAGCAGAGGACTGAAAATCCTTGTGTCGGCGGTTCAATTCCGTCCAGAGCCACTTCTTATTATGAAATTCAATAAAAAAAATATTGTTCTACTTATAATTGTAATTCTATTAATTACTTTTTTAGGTTCATTTTTAAGACAGCCTAAAATTTATTCTTTTTCAAAAGAACAATTTGTTCCAAGTGATATGGAAACTGTCTTTGAATTTTTTTCAAGGCCTGAAAACTTAGAAAAAATTACTCCTGCTGCAATGGGTTTTAATATTATTACTCCAAAACCTGTTGAAATGAAAGATGGTGCTATAATTGACTATACTGTAAAAATTTTAGGAGTTCCAGTTCGCTGGAGAACAATGATTACCAGTTACAAAAAAAATGAATACTTTGTTGATGAACAGTTGAAGGGTCCTTATAGTTATTGGCACCACAAGCATACTTTTAAAGAAGTTGATGGAGGAGTATTAATTATTGATGAGATTACCTATGCACTTCCAATTCAAGCTTTTAGAAAAATTGTTCATCCCTTAATCATTAAACCACAATTAAATCAAATCTTTGACTTTAGATTTCAAATTATTGAAGATAAATTTAATTGATGATTAACTATATTCTTTCAAAGTCAAATATAATGATTAATTATGTAGGATTTACCATTGTGTGGTTTTCTTGCGTCTATAGCGGTGCAAAAGGTGATCCAATAATTGCTCTAATACCAACTTTCATTTTCCTGTTCTTACATTTTTTAATTGTTACAGATCACTTAAAAGAGGAGATACAATTAATATTTATTTCAATTATTTTCGGAATTGTAGTGGATTCCGGATTTTCATTGCTAAATATAGTTCAGTACAATGGAACATTGGAGTTTGCTCCCAACCTAGCTCCATTATGGATTATTTGTATGTGGGCTGGGTTTACAGCTCAAATTAATCATGCAATGCAATTCTTAATTGGCAGATACTATTTGATTGGTTTCTACGGATTGTTAGCCCCATTAGCATATCTAGCTGGTGAAGGAATTGGTGCTGCTCAAGTAACAAACAGTTATTTTGCATATGGTACAATTAGCTTTGCATGGGCAGTTAGCTTATTATCACTTTTTAAAATATCAGAATATTTAATGAGTAAATAAAATGAAGAAATATTTTTTACTAATTGCAATTATTTTAAATGGCTGTGCTTCTAAAAAAGCGATTTCACCTGATGATGTCATTAACATCCCAACTCCTACTAGTTGGGAGTTAAATATTTCCAATAGCATTCAGCAAGAAAACTGGTGGTATGAATTTAATGATCCAATTTTAAATAAATTTCTTGATGAATTTCTCGATAATAACATAAATCTTGAAAAAGCTATGCTAAATACAAGAAAAGTAAAGCAGGGTGCAGTTATTGCTACTGGCTCATTATTTCCTACGATTTCTGTTGGAAGCTCTGGATCAGAATCAGAACAAAATACTGCCGGCTTTCCACCTATATTTTCAACTCTTTTTGGCCAATCTTCTGATGAGGTTTCAGTATTTACTCAAGAAAATTTTAATTTATCTTTAAGTACGCAATGGGAGATTGATTTATGGGGAAAATTAAGACAAGGTCGAATTGCATCAAAACAGCAATACTTATCTACTAAGTATTATGAAGATTATTTAAAACTATCATTAACTGCTGAAGCTACAAAACTATATTTTTCAATTATTGAAGCTGAAAAAATATTAGTAAATAGTGCACAAAAGCTTGCAAATGCTGAAACATTATTTTCGCTTTATGCTCTTCGTTATAATAAAGGTAGTATTTCGATTGAAGCATATCAGCAATCTGAGATTTTATTCAATGCGACAAAATCAGACTTTCAAAACAAACAGTTAGTATTAAATACTTTGAAAAGGGAAGCTAAGTTTTTGATTAAAAATTATCCGAACAAAAATTTTGAGCACGAAAAAAACTTTCCTACTTTAATTCCAAGTCTGCCAGATATTGTTCCTGCAGATATCATTAAAAGAAGGCCTGACTTGATTGCTCAACAATACAACCTACTTTCTTCAAAAGCTTTAGATAAGCAGGCGCTGCTTTCACTCCTACCATCATTTAGTCTTACTGGTTCTTTAGGGAGCTCATCAAACGATTTGAAAGATTTAAACAATGAAGATTTCTCTGTGTGGAGTAAAGGCTTAAGTGTTTTTTTACCAGTATTTAATTCAGGAAAGCTTATAGCAAACAAAAAAATAGCTAATACAAATAAAGAAATTGCAATGTTAGATTTTATCAATGCACTTCTTAATGCGTATAAAGAAGTAGAAAATGCAATTGAATCTGATAAAATTTCAAGCGATGCTCTCTTGGTTGCTAGCACAAATGCAACATTAGCTGAGAACATATATATCACCACTTTTGAGAAATTTAATCGAGGAGCTACAAGCTTTGAAGATGCCATAAATGCTAACAACGCACTTCACAATAGCCTCGATTTAAAAGCAACTATAGAAAAAGTTCGCTTAGAACAGAGAATAAATTTAATTTTGGCCTTAGGCGGAGGGTTTAAATACAAAAATGATTAACAAATTAAAACCAATTTTTATATTATCGGTAGCTGTCGTAGTGTCCTATATCCTTTGGCTACTAGGACAAGTTCAACCTGATCCTGTTGAAGATGCTCCTGCTCCTGATGTAATTGTGCAAATTTTAACTCCAGAAGATATTCAAGTAACAATAAATTCAACTGGTACAACAAAACCTTTAACACAAACTGTTCTTAATGCAGAAGTTGGAGGCGAAGTTATATATCGTTCTAAAAAGTTTTCTGAAGGATCTTCTGTTTTAGCGGGAGAAATTTTAGCTAAAATTGATGATACCGATTTGCAACTACAGTATAAGAGCGCACTCTTACAACTTGCGAATGCTGAAGTTCAATACTCCTTGCAAGTTGCAGAATCTGAAGTTGCAAAAGAAGCATGGGATAAACTTGGGAAAGGTAAAGGAAGTGATCTAGCGCTAAAAAAACCTCAACTAAAGCAAACCGAAGCATTGATGGAAGTTGCTAAGGCACAAGTGAATTCAGCAAAGAAAAAACTTAATAAAACTGAAATAGTTGCTCCATATGCTGGAAGAATTCAAAGCTCAAATATTGATATTGGAACAACTATTGTTCCAGGACAACCTCTTGGAGCAATGTATACTTCAAGTGAAATTGAAGTCACACTTTCTGTAAAAGATAATGATTTGCAATTTTTAAGTATTCCAATGGATGGAAGAAAATTAAATCCTTCAGAACAAGCAAAAGTTTCTATTAAGAGTTTCTATAAGGGCAGAAATCAAACCTGGGAGGGGAAACTAGAGCGTGTTGATGGAGTAATTGATCCCATTACTCGTATGATAAATTTAATTGCAGTTTTTAAAAATGATTTTATTGAAACAGATAAACCTAGTTTGCCAATTGGTCTTTTTGTAGAGGCGCAAATTGATGGCATCATACTTAAAAATGTTTTCAGGGTTCCAGTCAATGCTATTTCAGAAAATAATGAAGTATTTATCATTGATAAAAATAATCAACTTCAAAGTAGAAGTATTTTAGTATTAAAAAAATATAATGAATTTGTAATCGCTAAAGACAATTTAAAAGCTGGAGAGAGACTTGTAATTACAAAACTTTCTACGGCTTCCAATGGAATCACAGTTAACCCAATTTATCAATAATGCGCGGTATAGTTACTTGGTTTGTAAAGAATAGCGTTCCTGCTAATCTTTTTATGTTTTTTTTAATTGTGGGCGGATTTTTTATATCATACCCATCAATGAAAGCAGAGTTTTTCCCGGTACCTGATGTTGCTGTTGTAAATGTAACTGTTCCGTATCCTGGTGCATCAGCATCTGAAGTAGAAGCTTCCATTTCTTCAAAAATTGAAGATAGGCTTGAGGGTGTTTCTGGAATCAAGAAATTGAGATCTTATTCCCTTGAGGGGATTGGTATTGTAAGTGTTAAAGTGTTTGCAAGTGCTGATTTCGATAATACAGTTGAGGAAATCAAAACAATAGTTAATGGTATTACTACATTTCCGGACAATAGCGAAAAACCTATTATACAAGAATTAGAAGTCACTGAAAAAGTTCTAGATGTAATCATTTATGGGAATGTTTCAGAAGATGTGCTTTTAAATGTAACAAAAGGAGTTAATGAAGAAATAAAAGGATTAAGTGAGGTTTCTTTTACTGAAATATATGGTAACAGGGAAAGGGAAATTTCAATAGAGATTTCAGAAAATAGTCTTCAAAAATATAGCCTTACTTTCGATGAAATTTCATATGCTATTAATATGGGCTCTATTGATCTGCCTGGGGGTGTACTTTCTAGCTCAAAAGGAGATTTGTTAATTCGAACTGTTGGTCAATCATATCAAGCTGAAGAATTCGAAAATATTGTAATTAGAACAAATAGAAATGGTAGCACCTTATTGCTCAAAGATATTGCGACTATCAAAGATACGTTTCAAGAAGTAGATCAATTCTTTAAATGGGATGGTACTCAAGCTATGTTTATAAGCGCAAATCTTGTAGGCGATCAAGATGTTTTAACTTCTGCTGATCAGTTAAGAAATTATGTTAAAATAAAAAAAGCTGAAATGCCTGAAAATGTCAAAATTGATTATTGGTATGATCAGGCAAGATATCTCGAAGATAGAATAAATATTCTTTATAAGAATTTTGCAATTGGTATGGTTTTAGTATTGATACTTCTAACTATGTTTTTACGTCCTTCTGTTGCTTTTTGGGTTGCGATGGGAATTCCAATTTCTTTTGGAGGTGCACTAATTTTACTACCAATGTTAGGTGTAACTATTAATGTATTGTCGACTTTTATGTTCATTGTGGTTTTAGGTATTGTTGTTGATGATGCTATCATTGTAGGAGAGAATGTTTTTAGGAGAAGAATCAAGCTAAATGAAGACAATTTTACATCTACCATAAAAGGAACCATGGAAGTAATGTTACCAGTTTTCTTTGGTATTTTAACAACTATAGTTGTTTTTGCTCCTATGCTTGATTTGGCTGGAGATACTGGACCAATCTGGAGAACCTTTCCCCTTACAGCAATTCCGATTCTTGTGTTCTCTTTAATTGAGTCTACTACAATATTACCTGCTCATTTAAATCACGCAGGCGAATGGTTTCAATATAGATTTATAGGATTTGGGAAAAAATTAAAGGCTGTTAGAAATTTTTGCTCTAAAAAATTATATAAATTTATAGACGATATTTGGCTGCCCCTCGTTAAAAAATCTATTAAAAAAAGATATGAGACTGTTGCAGTTTTTGTTGGAATCCTCTTTATATCATTTTCTCTTCTAGCTGGTGGATGGGTAAAATGGCAATTCTTTCCAGTTCTTGAGGCAGAAGAAGTTGCGATAGTTGTTGATCTTCCTGAGGGCACTCCAATAAACAAGACAGCTGAAGTTACTCAAATTATTGAAAGAGAAGCGTTAAAGCTCAAAAATGAATTAAATGCTAATAGTGGAAAGGAAATTATAGCGCATGTTCTGACCACTGTTGGCGCACAATACTTCAGTTCTCAAGAAGCTGAAAGTAGTCCAACTGGTCCTGTAGTACAATCAAGCACCACGCCTCATTTAGGAGAAGTCGTGGTAGTATTAACACCAGCTGACAATAGATGGGGATTAACTGGAGCATACGATATTATTAACATATTAAGAGAAAGAGTTGGTGTTATACCTGGCGTAGAAAGACTTAATTTTAGTGCTAATATTTTTAGTGCAGGTAAACCAATACATTTTCAATTTTCTGGAGAAAATTTTGATGAATTAAATAGGGTTGTTGATGATACAAAAGTACTTCTAACTACCTATGGAGGAATTTATGACTTAACCGATTCTGATAAAATAGGAAAAAGTGAATTACAAATTGAACTCCTTCCTGCTGCTGAAGCATACGGCTTAACAACTGCTACAATAGCTAAACAAGTTAGACAAGCATTTTATGGTGAAGAAGTTCAAAGAATTCAACGTGGAGATGATGATATAAAAGTGATGCTCAAACTTACTAAGAGTGAAAGAGATAACGCTAGAACTCTTGAGAACTTAAGGATAAGAACAAGTTCAGGAATTAAAATTCCACTATATGCTGTTGCAAAAGTAAAAGAAATACCTGGGAAATCTGCTATCAAAAGAATTGATGGAAAACGTGTTGTAGAAATTACATCCGATGTGGATATAAGTAAGAATACCTCTTCAATGATATTATCATCAATGCTTAATCAAGAAGGAAAGCCAATTGGTAAACTTAAAAATATTATGAAAGATGCGAATGGGGTAGATTTTGCACTTGCTGGAGAAGCTGCAGAACAAGCAGAACAACTTCAGGATATTTTTGTCAAATTCGGAATAGCAATTTTTGCGATATTTGTTCTTCTAGCTATTCCTCTTCAATCTTACTTTAAGCCTCTAATTATTCTTTCAGCAATTCCATTTGGAATGGTTGGAGCAATATTAGGACACTTAATGCTATTTCAGCCAATGTCAGTACTATCGCTTTTGGGAGTAGTTGCACTTTCTGGAGTAGTTGTGAATGACAGTCTACTTCTAGTGGTTTTTGTAAATAGAGCTAAAGAAAAAGGTGATTCGACATTGAAAGCAGTTTTAGACGCAGTCCGATCCAGATTTAGACCAGTTGTTTTAACATCCTTAACTACTTTTTTAGGAATAGCTCCATTGCTGTTTAACCAAACAACTCAAGTGCTTTTCTTAAAACCAATGGCTATTTCATTGGGGATTGGAATTCTATTTGCCACTACAGTTATACTTTTATTAGTGCCTGTATCTTATGTAATAATAGATGACTTTATTAATTTGATATCAGGCGATAAAAAGAAGAGGGTTTAAGCTTCAAATTGAGAATAATTATGATATCCAGACTGTATTGGATCTTCATAGTCAATTTTCACAATAGCTTTCTTTAGAATTCTTTTGAGTATAATTAATCTGTCTTTTTCAGACTGGCTTTTTAAGAGCATTTTTTTAGCACGCTTATCAATATCAAGCATAGATGAAATTTCAAAAGCTGCCTTGGGCATATTGATTTGAGCAATTTTTGAAGAAGCCCCCAATTTCATTAATACTTCATATAGAAAAACATTGGTTTCTTGAAGCAAAACTTCATCAACAGAATCGTCTACATCTTGCCAAGTTTTAACATATGCCTGCTTATAATCTTTTGAATAATTATAACTTTTAACTATAAATCTTTCTACTCCGGTAACAATAATATCATATTCACCAGTACTACCTTCAGCGCCAACTACTTGGGTTATTTCAGCCGTGCATCCTATAGATAAAGTGTCATTATTTTTCGAATTGATAATTCCAAATTTTTGATTGTGCTTTAAGCAGTACTCAATCATTTTTTTATACTTAGATTCAAAGATATGAAGTGGAAGCTTTTCGCCTGGCAACAGAACTAATGGTAAAGAAAAAATTGGGATTTTATCATTCATTGTATTATCAAAATACATATTGTTTTATTAATTTTCACTATCAATCTTTAATCTGGGAGAAATATGAAAAAAGACATTCTTGACCATGTTGCTATTTGTACGGACAATATTGCTAAGTCAGTTTCTTGGTACATTGAAAATTTTCAATGTGATGTTATATATCAAGATACTACATGGGCAATGCTCGAATTTGAAAACGTGAAGTTAGCGCTTGTACTACCTGAACAGCACCCTTTTCATTTCGCAATTTTGAAAGACAATGTAGAAGACTATGGAACACCAGTTACGCACAGGGATGGGTCTGTTTCAGTTTATATAAAAGACAGATCAGGTAATAATATTGAAATACTGAGGTACTAATTATGAAAAGAATAATGATTTTTAATACAATTGCAATTTTGCTAATTACAATAATCTCTTACATATCAACACCGGATAATCAAATGTTATCTAATCATCATTTGCTTACAGGGTTTGCATCTGTTATTGGGTTTATGGCTTTATTGTGGATTCTGAGTTTAATTGTAAAAGATGCTAGTATAGTAGATATTTTTTGGGGCCCTGCATTTATTGTATTTAGCGGCTCTTTATTAATAGCAATGAATCAGGTATACTCAGAAAGATCATTATTTATCTTATTTTTAGTGTCTGTTTGGGCTTTGAGATTAGCCTCTCATATTGGATTTAGAAATATTGGTCATGGTGAAGATTTTAGATATGTAGAATGGAGAAAGGAAGGCGGAGCAAATTATTGGTGGTTTAGTTTTTTTAGGGTATTCCTGCTTCAAGGAGCTCTTTGCACATTAGTTGGATTATCTATTTACTTTGGTTACCTAAATAATACTCCTTTGTCATTTATTGAAACTATAGCTTGTTCATCTATTTTTTTTATTGGCTTAGCCTGGGAATCCATAAGCGATTTACAGCTTAAAACCTTTAAAAATAACCCTAGCAATAAAGGGAAAATATGTAAAACAGGTTTATGGAAATATTCAAGACACCCAAATTACTTTGGAGACTTGTTAGTGTGGGTTAGTATTTTCTCTTTTAGCATTTCAAGCCAAAACATTTATTTAGTTATGGGGTCTTTTCTAAGTCCATTGATTATGGGTTCAATTTTTTATTATATTACCGGTCCTATTATGGATCAAGCAATGATGAAAAGTAGACCAGATTATAAAAATTACATGGAAAGTAGTAATTCACTATTTCCAAAATTCAAATAAAAAGAGGGGAAAAATGTATAACAAACTATTATTAACACTATCAATATTCATTTTTATAGCTTGCGGCGGAGGCAGCGCACAAGAAGCGCAAGTTGTAAATATTGGCTCGCTTGGCTCTGAGATGAAATATGACGTTGAAGAATTTACTGTCAAAGCAGGCTCTAAAGTTAAAATTGTATTAAAAAATAATACGCCTTTAGACTTTATGGGAGAGATGCAACATAACATTGTTATCTTCAAAGATGAGTCAGCTGCTCCACAAATTATTCAACTTGCTGAAGGAAACGGTGGAGACCCATATCCTGACGGAAGAATCATTGCTTTTTCTGAACTTGTAGATAAGCAAGGAGAAACAATATTAGAGTTTAATGCTCCAAAAAAGCCAGGTAAATATTTGTACGTTTGTACATATATTGCTCATGCAGGTTCTATGCGCGGCTATATGATTGTTGAATAGTTTTTACCAATTAGATACTCTTTGACGATTTATAAATTTTATTTATATTATCAACCTAATATTGAGATTTAATCTCAAAAGGGGAAAATATGAGTGAATTTTTAATTATGTTTAGAGAAGTACTTGAAGGTGTTCTTGTTGTAGGAATCCTTTACACATTTATTGTAAAAACTGGAAGATTACATCTTAAAAAAAGTATAATTAATGGTGTAACCGCCTCCTTTATTGCTACTGGTATTTTTGCAGTAATATTCCAAATAGCTTATGGTGGCTTTGAAGGGAAACAAGCTGCTTTATTTGAAGGGACAACAATGCTTATTGCAGCACTTCTACTATCTACAATGATTATTTGGATGGGTAGGAATAAAAATGTTGCTGCAAGCCTTGAAAAAGAAGCATCAGATATTATTGAAAAAGACAAAAATGTTTCACTAGGTCTTTTTGCTTTAACCTTTTTTGCAATATTTAGAGAAGGAGTTGAGGTTGTACTTTTTATGTATGCAATAGTAATTCAATCAGATGGTCTTTCAATTGGCGGATCTATCTTAGGATCTTTAGTCGCTCTGATGATTGGATATACAATATTTATTCAAGGTAAAAAAGTTCCTTTGAAAAAATTCTTTAACGTTACATCCATTCTTTTAATTTTTGTTTGTGCAGGTCTAGTTGCTTATGGTGTACATGAATTTGAGGAAGCATTTTATACAAAAGATGAAATGAAAAAAATGGAAGTTTGGAACGTTAATGAGCAAGGTCCTATTTTTGGATTTAATATTGATGATAATGGAATTCCAAAACCACTTCTTAGTGATAAAGGAGCTGTTGGTCAGTTATTTAAAGGGTTTTTTGGCTATAATGGTAATCCAACATCTACAGAAATTTCTAGTTGGCTTCTTACGCTAATTTTAGTGTCATTTTTATGGAAAAAAGCTGGGCAACCAGTAACATCTGCTTCTAAAGATTAAGATATTTTAAATACTTTTTAAAATATCTTTAAACTCAGAAATAATCATTGCCGTAGCTCCCCAACAAGTACAGCTTGAAAAGTGAAATGCTGGTACATCAATATTCATTCCAGCTTTAGAGATTGGTGTTGTTGATAAAATTTCATCCTCAAGAAGCTCATCAATATTGATTTCAAATACATCTTTGACTTCATTTTGATTCATTGATATTTTAGGATACTGATCTGCAAACCAGACATAAGTATGGATATTAAAATGTGATACAGGTGTATATAATGTTGAAATATCACCAATCAAGCATAACGATGAGATATCTATTCCAATCTCTTCATTTGATTCTCTTAAAGAAGCATCTTTTGCTGTCTCGTCTGCATCAATCGCTCCTCCAGGTAATGAAATTTGCCCTTTATGATGTTCAACATTTGAGGTTCGCTTTGTTAAAAAAAATGAGAGGTTTCCATCCTTTTCAAATAATATTATAGCAACACTAGCCTGCTTAGCATTTTTTGGTGCTATAAAAGCCTTGGCTGTAATATTGTTGATGGGAATCACAGCCATTTTTTTTTGACTATCCCATCCTGGCAGCAAGGACTTCTTATTAAGTCTTTCCTTTAATAATGCAATTTTTTTATCTACTTTCAAGACCATGAAATATAAGCACATAATTTGGGATTGGAATGGAACTTTGATAAATGATTTAACCCTATGTGTTGACATGTTAAACATTTCTTTAAAAAATAGAGGGCTACCTTTAATTAGCAAAGAAGACTACAAAAAGAAATTTCTTTTCCCTATTAAGACTTTTTATGAATCAATTGGATTTGATTTTTCAAGTGAGGATTTTGAAATTGCAAACGAAGAATTTCATGTTGGCTTTGAATCAAACTTTAAAAAATTAGCTCTTCAGCCTTATGCTGTTGAAACAATCTCTTTATTTAAAAAATTAGGTATTACCCAAAGTATCTTGTCAGCGACTATTCAACATAAATTAAATGATCAAGTTGAATTTTTTGGTATTTCTCATTTACTAGATAATATAGTTGGAATAAGCAATACTCCCTCCGGCTATGGAAAAGAATTTGAAGGAAAAGAATTGATAAACAGTGTAAATATTTTATTAGAAGACACTATCATTATTGGAGATAGTATGCTTGACTTTGACGTTTCAAAGGCGCTCGGGATTTCTTGTGCATTAGTATCTAATGGACATAATAATATTGAAAGATTGCAAGCTACTGGCTCTATGACTTTCTCAAATATCCAAGAGTTTGCTAATTGGATTCTAGATCAAACTAAGTAGTTAGACCGCCATCAACAGTAAATAAAGAACCTGTAATAAAATCAGATGCACTAGATGCTAAATAGAGGGCCATACCTGAAACATCTTCGGGAACACCCATCTTCCCTTGTGGAATAGTTTTGATTATTTGATTATATGTTTCTTCATTTTCCCACAACGCCCTACTAAAATCTGTTTTAATTAAACCGGGTGCTAAAGTATTCACTTGAATGTTTTGCGATCCCAATTCTTTTGCCAACACTTTTGTAAGCATGACTACTGCAGCTTTGCTAATATTATATACTCCAAGACCTTCTAGGGGTGTTTTAGCTGCTATAGAAGCAACGTTTATAATTTTACCACTTTTTTGATTAATCATGACTTGGCTACAAGCTTTCACAAAATTGAAATATCCCTTAACGTTTACATCATATATTTTATTCCAATGCGAATCTTCTGAATTAAGTATCGGTCCATAATATGGGTTTGCTGCTGCATTATTTACTAGAATATCAATGGTTGAAAATTGTTGAATAGTATAATCTACGACCTCAGTGATTGAGCTCGCATCGCTTGTATTGCATTTTAATGAGTCTATATGAAGACCTTGCAATTTTGCTTCTTCAACTGCGGCTTCCAGATTATCTTTTTTTCTGCTACAAATAACAACATTTGCTCCAGCCTTAGCAAACGTAAATGCTATTGCTTTCCCTATACCTTTGGATCCTCCTGAAATAATTGCACTCTTTCCTTTTAAACTTAACATTTATTTCTTTTTTCTTCTTTCAGCCATAGCTTTCCACATTGACTCTGGAAGCTTAGTTAGATCTGAAAATTCTCCTGCGCCAGCGAGCCATTCCCCACCATCTATCGTAATAACTTCTCCATTAATATAAGCAGAACCATCACTCATTAAATAAGATGCTAAGTTTTCTAATTCATGTCTTTCTCCAAATCTCTTCATAGGAATTTTATTTTTCATATTGTCCTCAAAATCATCAAAACCTGGTGGCATTAATCTTGACCAGGCTCCTTTTGTTGGAAAAGGTCCTGGAGCAATTGCATTAAATCTTATGTTGTGTCTTCCCCATTCTACAGCTAATGATCTAGTCATTGCTAAAACACCTGCTTTTGCTGCTGCGGACGGAACTACAAAAGGAGATCCTGTCCAAGCATAGGTAGTAACAATACTAAGTATATTGCCGCTCTTATTTTTAATCATCTCTTTTCCGATGACGCTGGTGCAATTCCAGGTCCCCATTAAAACTATATCTATAACTGCTTTAAAAGCATTTTGGCTAAGCATTTCTGTAGGAGAAATAAAATTTCCTGCTGCATTATTTAATAGCGCATCAATTTTGCCAAACTTATCAATGGTCTGTTTAGACATCAACTCTACATCTTCAATTTTTCTGACATCTCCAGGGCATGTTAAAACACTTATGCCACTTTTTGAAAATTCGTTTGCTGCTTCTTCAAGCACTTCCTTTCTTCTTCCGCTGATAACTATGTTTGCGCCTAACTCTCCAAATCTTCTGGCCATGCTTTTACCTAAGCCTGAACCTCCACCAGTGATAATGATTGTTTTGTTTTTTAAAAGATTATCTTTGAACATTATTTTCCCTTATGGTTATTGTAAAGCATCTAAATTATTTTTAATCGTTTCTGTTTTTTCTTTTAAAGGATCTAAAACAGAATCCTCAATTGCATCAGAGATTTTTTCTTTACTACTTTCAAATTGTGTTTTGATTTCACCTGATATTTTTTCCTCACTATTTTCTAATTGTGTTTTGATTTCATCCATATTTGGTAATGGCTGATTTGTAATTAGTAAATAAGCGCAATAAATGATAAACAATGTAATTCCTAGAGTAACAAGTTTAAAAAGTTTTTTTATTACACTATAGGTAATCATTGTTATTAGAACAATTGTTACAGCTAAATATGCTGGATTATCTGAAATGCTATTTAATAGATTTTCTAACATTATATCAATTTATACATTACATTTCTACTTTACAAAGATGAAACATAAATCAACAAAAAACGTTAATAATAATGTGATTAAAAAAGTATGTGTTTTATTCTTTTTATTGGGCCTTACATTTACTCAAGATAAAATTGAGCTAAAGCAAGCAACCTCTTTATCATCAAAAGAAATTAATCAACAAACAATTACTACTTTGGAAGGAAATATTATTTTCCAAAAAGGTTCTATGCTCCTTTATGGAGATACCGCAATCCAGTCAAGTCAAAACAATATTTTAAAACTCTACAATAATGTTAAAATTGAAGATGCAAATAAAACAATTTTTTGCGATTCTTTAACTTACAATTCAGATATAGATACAGTTGAAATGTTTGGAAATATTTCGATCAGCAATTTAGAACAAACAGTTACAGCTGATAATGGAGAAATAAATAATAATAGCAAAGTCACTCTGCGAAATAACGTAAAAATAATTAATCTAGAACAAAGGGTTGAAGGTAAGGTGGTTGAGCTACTCTTTGAAAATAAAAAAATTGAGTCACTTCAAGTTCTCGAAAATGGTACCATTTTTTCTACTAACTATGGATATGAAAAGATAAATGAAAATGAAAGTAAGGCTGTAAAAAACGAAGATATTTTAAAGGGGAAGCTCATCAATATTAATATAAATAATGAGGCTATATCAGAAATTGAACTAATTGGGATGGCATCTAGTTTGATTCATTTATATGAAGACTCTCTTTATCAAGGTACAAATGAAATAAGTGGCGACAAAATAACTTTAAAACTTAAAAATAATAATGCAACAAATCTCGAATCGATTGGTGGAGTTATTGGTCAATTTAATCCTTCATTATCAAATATATCTCAAGAAAAAGTAGACTACAGAGGTAAAAGAGTAGAATTTGATACCAGTACTCAACAATCTAAAATGTTTGGTGAGGCAAATATTTATCAAGTAGGTATGGATTTAACTGCTGCTCAAATAAATATTGATTGGAATAGTAATATTCTTGAAGCATTTGATAAAAATCCATTTAATAAAGACGAACTTCTTGAACCGACACTGGTTGAAAACGGAAGAGAGCCTGTATCTGGAAAATCAATGGTCTATAATATCAAAGATAGAAAAGGTAAGGTTGTTGCAGGCTCAACCAGGGTGCAAAATAATATGTACATGGGCAAGCAAATAACTACAGTTACAGATAGTACTTTCTATATAGAGGATTGTATCTTTACATCATGCGATCCTTCCAAATTTTATCTTGGAAGCAAACAAGTAAAAATTATATATGGTGATAAAGTGATAGCCAAACCACTGAATATTGTTGTTGGTGGTGTACCTATTTTTGGAATTCCAATGGCCATTTTCCCTCACACTAATAAAGAAAGGCGTTCTGGATGGATTATGCCATCATTTGGGTCTTCTGAAAACCGAGGAAATTACTTAGATGGTTTAGGATATTATTTTGCTCCTAATGATTATTTTGGATCCGAAAATTCTTTGATTTTTGCCGATCGGCAAGGATTAATTCTTAAGTCAAAAAATCAATATAAAAATAGATATAAATTTAGTGGTAGTTTTAATTTTGAAGTTAGAAAACATCTTAGTTCAAATGAGCAAGACATAGCCAAATTAAACGAAAATAATAAAACTGACTTTTCCTTGAATTGGAATCACAATCAAATTTTGAGAAAGGATCAATCATTCAGATCTAATGTAAGCTATTATAGTAATGGTGAATATAATCGTGAAACAAGTATTGACCCCTTAAAAAGATTAAATCAACAAGCTATTTCCAATGCAACATATTCAAAAAGATGGAAAAATAAAAATTTATCATTGAGTGTTAATGTTTCAAATAAACAAGATTTGATGTCAAAAAATAAGGTTAATGCTAATTCTATTTTTTACCAAAATCCGACTAGTCTCAACTCTACTATTACAGAAAATAGCAGTACCCTCCCTTCAGTTAATTTTAGGTTGGGTAGAAGAAGTTTATTTAAAAATAATAGTAATCCATTTTTAAGTAGTATTCAATGGAACTATAGCTCAAGAATGTTAAATAATTCAAAAAACTATTATAGTGCTGAAGAGATTTTTGAAGATGAAAATACTAGTTATCGTTGGAGGCAGAATGCAAGTGGCGAGATTTTAACTTCAAACACAACAGATGTTATGTTAAAAAATAATTTTAGTATTAGTGCACCATTTACTTTATTTAATTATATAGCAATTAATCCTAATATTAATGTCAATTCTGATTTTGTAAATAGTTTTAGAAAAGCAATTCTAAATACTGAAAATGAAATTGAGTTTGATGAAATAGATAAATTTAAAAACAGAACAACTTCCAACTTATCATTTTCAATAACTACAAAGATTTATGGTGTTCTTCCTTTCAAAGTTGGGAATCTAAGCTCTATCAGACATGTTATAACGCCTTCTATTGGATTTAGCTATTCACCGAATTATTTAAACAATAGTAATTATTTTCAAGAATTTAATGAAGAATACTATGATTACTTTTCTGGCTCTGTTATAGGCTCTACTCCTAGGAGCAGTAATAAGAAAATCAATTTTTCTTTAGGAAATGTTTTCCAGGCAAAATACTCTGATGGTGACAAAGAAGAAAAAATAAATCTATTTTCATGGAGATTAAATACTGGCTACAATCTCAATAGCGAAGAGTTTAAACTCTCAAACTTAAATAGTTCTATTAGAAGCAATTTAAAAAACGGCACAAATATTGATCTAAACCTTACCCATGATTTTTATGAATTTGACTCTAAAAATAATGTTCGATTAGATAAAATAACATCTTTGCCAAGATTAACAGGAATTAGGTTCTCTACAAACTTTACAATCAAAGGAAAACAATCGGACATAAAAAATAATGATAATTTTTCCAAAGAAACTACAACATTCATAAATGATCTGTCGTCAAATAATTTGCAAAGTAGACTAGGAATAAGCTATGCTCTTAATAAAATTAATCCAGAAAATAAGATTGAGAATTTTTGGCTTAATAGTAATACTAGTATAAATGTAACATCGAATTGGAAGCTTAATTATAACGCAAGATTCAACTTAATTGATAAAAATATTGTAAGGCATAATTTAACACTATACAGAGAGATAGATTGCTGGGAATTATTCGTTGATTGGACTCCAAATGGCTATGCTAAAGGACTATATTTTAGGCTAAACTTAAAATCTGATATCTTGAGAGATTTAAAGATTGAACAAAAAACTGGTATCTATACAACAAGGTCAAGTTTTTAGGTGTTATTACTTCAAAAAATTATTAATGTTATTTAATGAAATCAAAGTTTCAAAAAGTTAAAGGAACGTATGACATTCTCCCGCCAGAGATTGAAAAATGGAATCATGTAATTTCTTTGCTTCAATCCTTGAGTAACAGCTTTGGATTTGAAGAAATAAAGACTCCTGCTATTGAAAATTTAGACCTTTTTAAACAAAATGTTGGATTTGAGACTGATGTGTCAAAAGAAATGTTTTCCTGGGAAGATTCTTCAAATAATCATTTAGCTTTGAAGCCAGAGATGACAGCTCCGGTTGTTAGGGCATTTATAGAATCTGGGTTTTATAGAAGCAAACCTTTATGTAAGCTATTTTATATTGATGCATTATTTAGAAGAGAAAAACCTCAAAAAGGGAGGCAAAGACAATTTCATCAGTTTGGAGTTGAGGCTCTTGGATGTTCTGAAATGGAACAGGATGTAGAAATCATTCTTTTGGCAACAAAAATCCTTTGCCAGCTAGGAATCGAAAATACAGTCCTTCAAATCAATAATATTGGAAATACAGATACAAGGCAATTATATCAAGAAAAGTTAAGTCAATATTTTACTAGCTATAAATCACAGCTGTCAAAAATTTCACTAAATCGTTTAGAAGTTAATCCGCTTAGGATCCTAGACAGCAAAGAAGAAATGGATTTTGAAATAATCAATAAAGCCCCAATGATTACTGAATACTTGTCAAAAGAAGAAAAAAACAATTATTCGAATTTGCTTTCACATTTGGATGCGCTAAATATCTCCTACGAAGAAAATGGTAGATTAGTAAGAGGCTTAGATTATTATAATAGCACTACATTTGAAATATCTACTATTTCTTCACGGTCACAGAATGCTCTTCTAGGTGGAGGTAGATACGATTACTTAGTTGAAAGCATGGGTGGACCATCTACCCCCGCAGTTGGTTTTGCAGCAGGGATTGAAAGACTTATACTTGAATCAAATTTGAAACTACCAAATAAAGGACCTGACTTCTTTATTGGATATGAAACAGGATCTTCAAAAATTTTGAAAATTGCAAATCAACTAATTGATAATGGATTCAGTGTTTTTATTGATACTCTTAAGAAATCAGAAAAAAATCAAACAAAGCATGCAATTAAATTAAATGCAAAATATTATCTTAGATTGAATGATAAAATTATGCTTAAAGACTTGCATTCTAAAAAAGAATTTGAAGTTAATAGCGCAAATCAAATCAAAGATTACCTTGCCCTGTAAATCAATAATTTATATTTATAAATATAAATTTTTGACAATTACTAATCAATCTACGTAAGTTGCCAACCAATATGTCAAAACAAGAAAAACTATTAATAATTGTTGAGTCTCCTTCAAAAACTAAGACGATAGCTAAGTATGTAGACAATGCATCTGTTATTGCAAGCATAGGACATTTTAAAGATCTACCAAAGAAAGAAATGGGGATAGAAATTGAAAATGACTTTGCAATGAAAATTGAAAGCATGCCAGATAAAAAAAAGTTTCTTACTCAGCTTAAAAAAGAAGTTAAGCTTGCCGATAGAATCTTGATTGCAACAGACCCCGATAGAGAAGGTGAAGCAATTGCAGCTGACATAGCGTCTGAGATTAAGGGCGATATTGAAAGAGTTGAGTTTACTGAAATAACCAAAAAAGCAGTTTTAGATGCTGTCCAAAATTCTCGTCAAATTAACTATGATCTAGTTGATGCACAGAGAGCAAGACGGGCAATTGATCGTATTGTAGGCTTTACATTCTCTCCAGTATTATGGAAAACTCTTCGCTCACTAAAAAACAAAGGGTTATCTGCAGGAAGGGTTCAATCTGTAGCTTTAAAATTGCTCGTTGATCGTGAAAAACTTAGAAATAAATTTATTGAGAATAAATTTTATGCTATTGAAGCAGAACTAACAGAAGAAAAAACTTCTGAATCATTTAAAGCTTCTTTAATAAAATATGATGGAAGCTATGTAGCTAAGTCAGATGATTTTGGGAAATTTGAAGTAGGCTTAAAAAAAGATAATGTTATTCAAATTGACAAAACACTTGCAAATAAAATCAAAAAAGAATGTGAGGCGAATGATTGGATTGTTAAAAATATAGAAAGCAAACCTACCTCGAGTTCTCCTTCTCCTCCTTTTACAACAAGCACTCTTCAACAAGATGCATCAAGAAGATTTGGATTTTCTCCAAAAAGAACAATGGTTGTAGCGCAAAAATTATATGAACAAGGGTGTATTACTTATATGAGAACTGATAGCACCAATCTTTCAAATGAGGCATTACATGCCACCAAAGCGTTTGTAAGTAAAAATTTTGGAGATAAATTTCTATCTGAAAAAACTAATATTTATAAAAACAAAGTTGCCAACTCTCAAGAGGCTCATGAGGCAATAAGGCCTGCTGGTACTAAATTTAAAAGCGTAAGTGAAGTAAAGAAAATTGGGCTAGATGAAGCAAAGCTATATGAATTAATATTAAACAGAACTGTTGCATCTCAAATGCAACCGGCACAGTATATACGAACTAACGTTGAAATATCTAATGGGAAATCATTGTTTAAAGCAAGCGGAAATGTTACTGTATTTAAAGGATATACTGCAGCATATGAACAAGCTCTTACAAGAAAAGATAGAATTGCTTCGGATAGTTTGCCTAAAATAGATGAGCAGTCACAAATTATATGTGATGATGTTTTATCAGATGAAAAAACTACATCTCCTCCTAGAAGATTTTCTGAAGCTATGCTTGTAAAAGAAATGGAAGTCAGAGGGATTGGAAGACCTTCAACATACTCTTCAATCATCGAAAAGCTTTCTCAAAAGGAATATGTCACTAAGAAAAGCAAAATTCTTATCCCTACTTTTGTAGGAATTGCAGTTTCTCAATTATTAGACAATCATTATAGAGCATTGTTTAATGAACAATTTACTGCAGATATGGAAAGTCGACTTGATGCAGTGTCACGCTCCGAAAATTCATACTTAGAAGTTTTAAAAGAGTTTTATTATGGAAATGGAGATTACAAGGGTGTTTCTAAGTTATTAGAAGAGGAAGTAGATATCGCTAAAGCTTGTACTGTAAATGTTCAAGATGATTTAGAGATTCGAATTGGAAAATTTGGCCCTTATGTTCAAAAAGATGGGAAGAATATTACCATCCCTGAAGACATTTTTTTTGGAGAACTTAATAAGACAAAGCTAGATGAATTAGATAGCATGCAAAAAGAAGATAATGTGATTGGTAAATTTACTAATGGAGAAAATATTCTACTAAAGATTGGAAGATATGGTCCATACGTTGAATTAGAATCAAGTAAAAAAAGAAAGTCCATACTCAAAAGCATTGGTGTAGAAAACTTAACTGAAAAAATTGCTATTGATTTGCTTAGCATGCCTAAGAAACTTGGCGAACACCCTGACACTGGAGATGATATTTTAGCAGATTTTGGACCATATGGCCCTTATGTAAAATGTGGGAAAATAAATGCATCAATGAAAGCAGATGATAGTCCATTAACAATTACACTTGACGAAGCTATTAAGCTTATAAAAGATAGAAAATTAAAATTTGAACCTAAAATATTAGGCAGCTCACCCTAAAAGCAAAAATGAAATTTCTATTAAGCGTGGGAGATTTGGTCCGTATGTTACTGATGGAAAGAAAAATGTTTCTTTGAAAGGTTTTGTGATTGATGAAGTGACTTTAGAAAAAGCTATCCAATTAATAGATGAAAAATCATGACTAAAAAAATATTTTTAACTTTATTTAGCATGACATATTTATTTAGTTTTCAATCTTCTATTGAAGAACGTCTATATTCGCTAAATCGAGATCTAATGTGTCCTGTTTGCGATGGGCTCACCCTTGAACAATCTCAAGCTGGACCAGCCTTAGAAATGAAAGAAGAAATAAAAAAAATGGTCATCCAAGGAATGTCGGATAAAGAAATTAAAGATCATTATGTTAACAGATTTGGAATAGAAATATTAGCAAATCCTCCTAAAAAAGGATTTGATATGCTAGTTTGGCTCGCACCGCTTGTTTTTGGTTTTTTAGGAATAGTTTTACTCTACAGATATTTTTTTTCTTAAACTCTATAGTAATTAGTATGGATATATTTTTTTTCAAAATATGGGAACAAAACATAATAAATGAGCAAAAAACATCTAGATAAAGTTATTTCGCTTTGTAAGCGTAAAGGTTTTGTTTTTCCAAACTCTGAAATTTATGGAGGCCTTAAAGCTTCTTATGATTATGGTCCACTTGGGGTTGATTTAAAGAAATCAATTTCTGAAAAATGGTGGGAAGAAATGACTCGTCATTCAAATATTGTTGGGTTAGATAGTTCAATAATGGTTCATCCAGATGTCTGGGAAGCAAGTGGACATGTAGCTAATTTTAATGATCCAATGACTGATAACAAGGATAATAAAAAACGTTATAGAGTTGACGATCTTCTATCACAGCAAAAAACTAAAGTGATTGATGATCTATGTCGTCAAATGTCAATTCAAAATAATAATGATAGTGACACTTTAGATCGCATATCTACTATTTTATTAACTCAGTCAGATAAATTTAGCAATGCTCTGGAAAGTGCTGGCGTCATTGACCCTTTTTCGGGCAATATTGGTAAGTGGACAGCTGCAACGCAATTTAATTTAATGTTCAAAACTAATGCTGGCCCATCAGAAAAAACTGGTAAAAGTATTTATTTGCGCCCTGAAACTGCTCAAGGAATTTATATTAATTATTTGCTTGTCCAGAATTCTATGAGACTCAAAGTCCCTTTTGGAATTGCACAAATTGGTAAAGCTTTTAGAAATGAAATAGTAGCAAGAAATTTTATTTTTAGAACTAGAGAATTTGAACAAATGGAAATGCAATATTTCGTTCACCCGTCTGAAGATGAACAGAGCATGTCTTTTTGGAAAGAAAAAAGAATTGATTTTTATACTTCAGAACTAGGTATCAGCCAAGATAATTTAAAATTCCATCAGCATTCAGAAGATGCCTTGGCTCATTATGCTAAAGATGCATTCGATATTGAATACAATTTTCCATTTGGATGGGGTGAGGTTGAAGGAATTCATAATAGAACTGATTTTGATCTCAAGGAGCATGAGAAGTTATCGGGGAAAAATATGATGTATTTTGACCAAGTCAAAAATGAAAAATACCACCCTTTCATTATTGAAACTTCAACGGGTTTAAATCGTCTTTTTCTTATGGTTCTTTGTGAGGCTTATTTTGAAGATGAAGTAAACAAAAGAACTGTTCTAAAATTGCCTTTTGATTTAGCCCCGAATAAAGCTGTTATTTGTCCCTTACTAAAAAAAGATGGTTTGCCAGAAAAAGCACAAAATATATTTGGTATGGTAAACTCTGAACATAAATGCTTATACGATGAACAGGGTTCTATTGGAAAAAGATATTATAGACAAGATGAAGCAGGTACTGCATTCGGAATCACTATTGATCATGAAACATTAGAAAATGACACCGTTACTATTAGAGAACGCGATTCAATGAAACAGCAGCGAGTTTCTTGTGATAAAATTTTACAATTTATTTCTGACAATAAAATTTAATAGGAGTAACTATGCGATCAGCTAATCCAGCACTTAACAATAATACTTTTAGAACCGCTCGACGCGTTTCTGGCGAAACTGCGATGACAATTGATGGAACAGTTAATAAAACTGCATTAAGTCTTCTGCTTGTAATGACATCAGCTATTTACACTTGGAACAATCCACAACTAGGGTTAGCACTTTTTTGGCCAGTTACTATTTTTACATTTATTCTTCTAATGATAACAATATTTAATAAAAAATCAGCTCCATATACAGTGCCGCTTTATTGTCTAGCTGAAGGACTTATTCTTGGAGGTATATCTGCTTATGCTAATGCAATGTATCCGGGTATTGCAAATCAAGCAATTGCATTGACTTTTGGAATTTTAGCTGCCTTATTATTTTTGTATAAAAGTAAACTTATTGCTGCAACTGAAAATTTTAGGCTTGGTGTTTTCTCTGCAACTTTTGGTATCCTGATAGTTTATGTTCTGAATCTCATTCTATCTTTTTTTGGAATTTCGTTTATGGGTCCATTGTTTGGTAATGGGCTTACTGGTATTTTATTTTCTGTTTTTGTAGTTGGTATAGCATCAATGAATTTAGTATTAGATTTTGATTTTATAGAACAAGGTGCTGAACAAGGCGCCCCAAAATATATGGAGTGGTATGCAGCATTTGGTTTAATGATTACACTCATATGGCTTTACATTGAAATTCTAAATCTATTGATGAAATTGCGAAGTCGCAGATAATAGGCCCCTCCTCTTTAAATTATTGACATAAAGAGCTCTTTAAACTAAGTTAAGCCAATTAAGGGTATATTTTTACCTCTAAGCGAGGTACATACCAAGGTTTTATTAATATGTACATAAACAAAGGAAAAACAATGAGAAAGCTATATAACATGATAGCACTAGTTTTATTTTCTAGTTTAATGTTTGCTCAATCAGTTTCAGGTACAGTTACTGATGCAAATGGTAATGCACTATTTGGAGCTAACGTTACAGTAGAAGGTACATCATCTGGTGCTGCAACAGGAGCTGACGGATCATATTCAGTCGACGGTGTTGAAAGCGGGACATATACTGTTACTGCTTCATACATTGGATATGAATCTGCGAGTATTTCTGTAAGTGTAGATGGTTCTGCAACAGCTAATTTTTCATTAGCGTCGAGCGCAGTAGCTGGTAATGCAGTTTCTGTTCTTGGTTCACGTTTCGCAAGAAATGTTGACGAACAAGCAGTTCCAGTAGAGGTCATTACTGAGCTTGAAATTCGTGCATCTGGTTACACTGAAACCAATGACTTATTACAGGCCTTAGTTCCATCATATAATTCCCCTAAAGGATATATTACTGATGGATCTGATCACATGAGACCAGCAACATTACGTGGTATGGCGCCAAATCAGACTCTTGTACTAGTAAATGGTAAAAGACGTCATCAAGGTGCTTTAGTTCACGTTAACGGTTCAGTTGGTCGTGGTTCAACTCAGGTTGACTTAAATGCAATCCCAGCAAGCGCTATTTCTAAAATAGAAGTGCTTCGTGATGGTGCTGCCGCTCAGTACGGTTCAGACGCTGTTGCAGGGGTTATTAACTTAATTTTAAAAGAAACTGGTGGAGCTGACCTAAGTGTTACTTATGGTCAAAATCTTTCTTACTTTGAAAGAGGTTATGCTGCTGGAGAAGGTCTAATTGACGGTCAAGATGCTTCAACCTACGGTTGGGATCTTGATGAAGAAGTTGAAGGTACTGGTTACCTACCTTACTCTGCAGACAGAGGATGGGCTCGTCCAGGAATGGAAACAGTTCTTAAACAAGACGGTAGAAATCTTATTATTCATGCTGGTAACGGTTTGAATGTATTTGGTGGAAACCTATATGTAAGCGGACAAATTCGTGACGGTGGTCGTTCTAACCGTGCCGGATTAGATCCAAGAAGACAGTACTTTGCGGGAATGGATGACAAAGAATATGCATTCGACAGAGAAAATCACCGTATTGGTGCTGGAGAATTTGAACAAGTAAGTCTTATGTTCAATGGTAGCTTCCCAATGGAACGTGGCGGCACATTTTACGCTTTTGGTGGAATGAACACACGTGACGGAGAAAGTGGATGTTATTACAGAAGAGCACAAGATAATCGTACGCTACGTGCATGGTATCCTGATGGATTCCTTCCATTAATTAGCCCAACACTTTCAGACAAATCTTTGGCTGTAGGTATGAAAGGCATTATGGATGGTCAACTATTCACTGGAATGGCATACGACTTTAGTGTAACAACTGGTAGCAATGAGTTTGCTTGGGGCATGAAAAACAGTCACAATGCAACTGCGGGTACTGGACCAAATCAGCAAGCTGAATTTGACCTAGGTACTTTAGGCTACAGTCAAACAACTGTAAACTTTGATTTAACTACTCAAGTTGAAATGGGTGGTTTCCAAGGACCAGTAAATGTTGCTATGGGTGCTGAAATGCGCATGGAAAACTATACTATTGAAGCCGGTGAGGAAGCAGGATATGCTGACTATGGCTATGATGTATTAGATGGACCAAACGCTGGTGCTTCTGCAGCAGTAGGTTGTCAATGTTTACCAGGATTAGCTCCTGCAAATGAGCAAGATCGTGATAGAGACGCTTTCAGTCTATATGCTGAAATGTCTGGTATGGTAATGGATGACTTGCAATTAGACGTTGCATTAAGAACAGAAAATTATAGCGACTTTGGTTCAACAACCAATGGTAAAGTTGCAATGAGATATGAAATTCAAGAAGGCGTTGCTGCAAGAGGTTCTTTCAGTACTGGCTTTAGAGCACCTGCTCTACAAGAAGCATATTTCTCATCAATTGCTACTAACTTCATTGATGGAGTTCCACTAGAAGTAGGAACATTCCCTGTTGATACTGAAGCTGCAAGAGCTCTTGGAGCTAGCGACCTAGAACCTGAAACATCTACTAACGTTTCAGCTGGTATGACATATAAAGATGACAGATTCTCATTATCTGTTGATGCATATGTAATTACAGTTGAAGATCGTATTGGTATGAGTGAAACATTTAGAGGTTCAGGAACAACTTCTGACATGGTTTCTTTCTTTGCTGAAAGAGGTGTACCAGCAGCTGCAGGTAGATACTTCTTTAATGGTGTAGATACAGAAACTAATGGTTTAGATATTGTAGCATCCATGAGAGAAGATGTTGCTAATGGTTCATTATTGCTTAAAGCTGCAATGAACTTTAATGATACTGAAGTTACTAATAAAGGTGAACTAGATACTCCTGCTGAATTAGCAGCATATACATCAAGCGTATTGCTTGGTCGTGCTAACACAGTGAGATATGAAAGTTCAGCACCAAAAGAAAACTTCCAGTTCTCAGCTACATTACAGAAACCAACTTCTACATTTATGTGGAAATTAAATCGTTGGGGTGAAGTAACTATCCCAGCTAGTTCTGAAGAAAGAGAACAAGTATTAGGTGCTAAATGGACAGTTGATACGGAATACTCATTCCAGGTTAACAGCCAAGTAAGAATGTCATTAGGTGTTAATAACCTACTTGACCAGTACCCTGACAAAACTATTAAAAGAAATAGTTTTAATGGAATTTTCCAACATTCAGGATACAGTCCATTTGGATTCCACGGACGTTATATTTACACTCGTCTAGATATGACACTGTAACATAATAACTCCGGTTATAAAAAAATAAAAAGCCTCTACTTTTTGTAGGGGCTTTTTATTATCTTTAATGAAATAAAAAATGCACAACAAATCTATCATAAACTTTATCCTTGTAATGGTCCTATTTATTCATGGTTGCAGTCAACCAAAAATGGATAAAAATGGCGCTGTCTCTTCTACTTCAAGAATAGCATCTCAAGTTGGAATAGATATTTTAAAAAAGGGCGGAAATGCTTTTGATGCAATTGTTGCTACGGGTTTTGCTCTTGCTGTTACTTCCCCTTCTAATGGAAACCTGGGAGGTGGAGGATTTTTAGTTGCTAGAACTGCTGATGGAGAGCTCGTTAGTTTAGATTTTAGAGAAAAAGCTCCAAAACTTTCTTTTGAAAGTATGTTTTTAGATGAAGAAGGTAATTATGTACGCGATCTTGCATTATTCTCACATATATCATCTGGTGTTCCAGGAACAGTTAATGGATTAATTAAAATTTATAACGATTATGGTTCTGGAAAATTTACCTTAACTGAACTCCTTCAGCCTGCTATTAACCTAGCAGATAATGGATTCGCTATTGAACCAACAGCTGCACATGGATTTGATACTAATAAAAGTCATTTTATCAAAGATGAGGGTTCAAAAAAATTATTTATTAAAAATAATGATAATGTCATAACGGATTTGGAAAGCAAATTTTCAAACGGGGAATTGAGCTCAGAAGAATACGAAAAGATGTTAAATGAAATAGATGAATGGAAACCTGGAGATATATTTATTCAAAAAGATTTAGCAAATACCTTACGTAGAATTGCAAAAAGTGGTAATAAAGGTTTTTATGAAGGTGAAACAGCTCAATACATTATAGATGAAATGAAATTAAATAATGGTCTAATGTCTTATCAAGATTTGAAAGATTATGATTCGGTTTATCGAAATCCTATAGTGGGTTCATATAGAGATTATACTATTGTTTCTATGGGTCCACCAAGTTCTGGTGGAGTACTACTAATTCAAATGCTTAATATGTTAGAAAACTTTGATATTCAAAACATAAAAAGAAATTCTACAGAATTTGTTCATCTATTGACAGAAATTCAAAGATTGGCATACGCTGATAGAGCAGTACATTTAGGTGACCCCGACTTTTGGAATAATCCGATTGATATGCTTACTTCAAAAGATTATGCATTGGAAAGGCTTAGTCTCATCTCTCTTTCGCAAGCAACACCAAGTACTAGTATTGCTGCTGGAACCACAAAAAAAGAAAGCGTAGAAACAACTCATTATTCTGTTATGGATAAAGATGGAAACACTGCTGGTATTACTACTACAATAAACTTCAGCTATGGAAATAAAAAAATTGTAGATAATGCAGGCTTTTTACTTAATAATGAAATGGACGATTTTTCTGCAAAACCTAATGTGCCTAATGCATTTGGTTTAATTGGTGGAGAAGCAAATGCTATTCAACCTCATAAACGCCCTTTGAGTTCTATGTCCCCTACTTTAGTAGTTGATAAAAATGGTCAATCAATACTTACGGTTGGAGCTGCAGGAGGATCTCGTATCATAACAGCAGTATTGCAAATTATTATTAGTGTATTAGATCATGACTTAAATATACAGGAAGCTATTGATACTCCAAGAACTCATTCACAATGGTTACCTGATTTTATTTTTTTTGAAAAAGACGCATTAGATCAAAATCAAATTGATGAATTAAAATTATTAAATCATGCATTTTATGAATCCAAGAATCTGCCGGGTAATTTTTATCTAGCAAGAACACATGGAATTCAACGAAAAGATGGTTCATTTATTTCGGGTGCAGATAAAAGAGGAACACAAAATGGAAATGAAGCAATTACTTACTAAGATTAACATATTACTACTATTTTTTATTGTTGGTTGTGGAGGAGATTCTGGTCGTGCAACACAGTCAGTTCTACCTACTCCGGATGTAATTTATACTCCTGGAGAAATAGTAACAGATAGTCAAGGGTATGTATCATACCGTGTTGGGAATACTCCAATTATTATTACTGTTCCGCACGACGGAACATTATCTCCCGCTACTTTCCCAGATCGTACTGGAGAAACAGCTAGAGCTGTAGATTCTCGAAAAGTAGCAGAACAATTTGCATATTTTTATTACCAAAACTCTAATGGCTTATATCCCCATATAATTTATAATAATGTAAGTAGAGCAAAATTAGACCCTGATTTGAATCAAATGGATGGTGCACAAGGGAATTCATATGCCAACTTAACTTATGGTACTTATCACAGCTTTTTGCAAACAGCAATAGATAGTGTCGAAGCGAATTTTGAATCAGGAGTTTTACTTAATCTTATTGAACATAATCATTCAAACCAACGTGTTGAACTGGGATATCTATTAACTGAGAGCAATTTGAGTCAAACAGATTTACAACTAAATTCTTACCGCAACGAATCAAGTGTTGCTCAATTAGCAAATCTTTCATCGTCTACTTTTTCTGAAGTTATTCGAGGATACAATAGTCTTGGAAACTTAATTGTGGGCGATAGCTATAACAGCAATGACACAAACTATCAATTTAATGCTGTGCCTACTCTTGATAATCCTAATGTGAATGGAGCAGATTATATGTCTGGAGGATATACATTGACTCAATATGGCAGCCATAATGGAACAAACATTAATGCAATTGACATAGCAACCCCATTTGCTGGATTTAGAGATAATGCTAATGCTTATAGAGCATTAGCTGTAATACTTGAAAGATCAGTAAAGAGTTTTTACCAAGAAAATCTTGGTCTTATTCTTTATTAGCTTCCTCTTAGCGCAGTTGCTTTGTTAAGATATTCTTGAGCATCTTCAAGTCTACCTTCGCCAAAATATGTTCTGTATACACCATAATAATATTGTGCATCGTTTGGATCTTTTTCTATTAGCTCCATATAGTAATTTCTTGCTTTTCTCCATCTTTCTGCCTGCTCTAAAGCCTTTGCCAAACCTAGCAATGCTTCTGTATCATCGGGGGCTAAGAAATAAGCTTCTTCAAAATTATATTCTGCTTCTTCAAAATTATCCATTTTTAGATAGACTAATCCTCTATTAAAAAATAAATCAACTAAATCTTTGTCATCAGAAGTCATTTCGATTGCTTTGTCTAAATTTGCAAGAGCAGATTCAAAGTTATCTTGTGCAAGATATAGTGCACCTAAACTTTTTAGTGCTGTTGGCTCATTTGGTTGAATCTCAAGTGCTTTTTCGTAATAACCTAAACCCTTCTCAAACTCTCCCAATCTTACCACACTCTGTCCTGCGCTTACTAGCAACGCAATCTTTGTTTCTTCTGGAATATCTTTTAATGCAAGACCCATATCAAGATACTTAATAGTAGTTTCTTTATCTCCTTTTACTGAGGAATAAAGAGCAATAAGTGCATAAGACCCTGGTTGCCCTGGATCTAAATCTTTTGCATTCATAGATGTTTGAATAGCCTGATCAATAAGTGCATTTCTTTGTTCTACACTACTTGCTCTGTTAAGCAATTGCAGGTAGCCTGACGCCTTGTAATAAATCAAATTATAACTTTTTGTTATGGATGCAGTAATTGCTTGATCTATTGGAATTCTTTTATCGTTCCTTGTAGGTCTAATCTTAAGACTTTTTTGAGCAGTTGAAGCAATATCCATATATTTTCTAACGGACACCCAATCTTGTTTTCTTGGATATATTTTATCTCCCAAATGAAATGCGGCTTCCCATCTATCTTTAGGATGATCTAACGCTTCAATTAATTTTTCTGCTGCTTTATCCCAATCTTTGTCTTTAATATAAATTTTTGCAGATTCTAAAGCTTGTCCAGCAAATAATGTTGAAATAAAAACTGCTGTCACAATAAAATTTTTAAAATAAGTCATGCTATTCATTCTCCTTATGTTTGCTTAGCAAGTTAGTATTATTATAATGAGTTTTCAAGCAGTATGGTTTGCTTGCATCCATTTAAGTCTTTTCTGAAAAGATTCTTTTGAAACGTTCAACAGACCTTCTACTCCTACACCTTCAATGCAAAATGAAGCCATTACTGCTCCAACTTTCATTGCATCAAATATATGCATTCCTTGAACTTTCCCCATCAAAATCCCTCCAAGATATGCATCTCCTGCTCCAGTTGTATCTATCACCTCTTTTAGGGGATAAGCCTTCATTTTAAATACATTATTACTTGCGATCGAAGTATGTTGAGCCCTTTTCGCCATCTTTAATTATTAAACTTTTCGGCCCAAGATCCAAAATAGCATTGGCCATTTCTAGATACATTGCTCCCATCTTGCTCGGTCAAAGCAATGGCTTCATTAAAGTTGATACAAAATAAGTCTACTTTTTTAATTAAGTCTTTTAATTCTTTATTTGCTATATCGATATAGAGCTTAAATGTGTCTAACATTATATATGGCTTACTCTCCATCTGATTTAATAATTGAATTTGTAAATGCGGTGCTGTATTGCCCAACATTAAGTAAGAAGAATTTTTTGATTCGTGCGAAAGGTTAGGTACATATGTTTCAGAAACTCCAGGATCTACATATAATGTTTGTCTAGAACTGAAATCATCTTCATATTTTCCTCCCCAACAAAATGTATTACCGTTCGCACGAGTTAATGATTTTGTAGAAATTGAATGGTTTGATAATAAATCAAAATGATTGTCCGTAAAATCATTTCCTACCACACCAACAAGTTCGCATGTTTTTTGTTTGTTAGCTAAAAGTGCATAAGCTGCAGATCCGCCTAATACATTTGGGAATGAACCATGTTTATTAACAATTTTATCAATGCTTATTGATCCAAAAACAATGGCTTTATGTGAGTGATTTGAAGTCATAAATATTTTCATTAAGATAAACATGATCATTAAATGAAAAAAGAAAAAATAGTATTAGGCATTAGTGGAGGAGTTGATAGTTCTGTTGCAGCACTACTTCTTCAGCAAAAAGGATACGAAGTACATGGAATCTTTATGAAAAACTGGGATGACAAAAATGCTATCTGTAGTGCTGAAGATGATTATGCAGATGCTGCAAGCGTGTGTGCTACCTTAAACATACCTCTTACTAAAATTAACTATACCAAAGAATACAAAGAGAGAGTTTTTAGTCAATTCTTAAAAGACCATGAGCTGGGACTAACTCCAAACCCAGACGTATTGTGTAATAAAGAGATTAAATTTGATGTCTTTGAAAAATATGCTAAGAAAATTGGTGCCAAAAAAATTGCCTCAGGCCATTATGCAAAAGTATTAATGAAAGATGATAAGTTTTTTATCGGCAAGGCTAAAGATTTAACCAAAGATCAATCATATTTTTTATACCAATTGAGCGATAAAGTCTTAAAAAATATTGAGTTTCCTTTAGGTAATCTCTATAAGAACGAAGTTAGAGAAATAGCTGAAAAAAATAAATTAGTAAATGCAAAAAAGAAAGATAGTACTGGAATATGCTTTATTGGTGACAGACAGTATAATACCTTCTTAGAACAGTTTATTGATAAAAAAGAAGGTGATATTATTTCTCTTGATGGTACTCTTGTGGGCAAGCATAATGGACATATGTTCTTTACAGTTGGACAGCGTAAAGGTTTGGGAATAGGTGCGAAAAAATCTGCATTTGATAAGCCATGGTATGTAGTAAAAAAAAATATAGATAAAAATATCATTTATGTCGCTCAAGGAGGTGAACATCCTGCTTTATTTTCTGATGAATTAGTTGCAGTAAATATTTTTTTGAATGAAAATATCAAAAGCAAGTTACCTATGCCATGCTTTGCAAAAGTTCGATACCGCGACAATGATCATTCTTGCCAAATAATATCATTAAATGATGACCAATGTTATATTAAATTTGATAAAAAAATTAAAGCAATTACCAAAGGTCAATCAATTGTATTGTATGAAGAATCTGGTTTATGTTTTGGGGGAGGCATTATTAAAAAACGAAATATTCCCTACTTAGAAAAGGAAATTTATGAATAAAGAATTAAGAATTGTTGTTTTGGCCGCAGGCAAAGGAACTAGAATGAACTCTGATTTGCCGAAAGTCCTTCATAGCTTGCAGGGTTACCCGCTCATAGACTATGTGTTAAATGAAAGTGAATTATTGAATCCAATTGAAACAATATTAGTTGTTGGATTTAAAAAGGAACAAGTTATTTCACATACTAACAAGAGAAGTAATCTAAAATACGCCACTCAAATGGAACAGCTAGGTACCGGCCATGCAGTATTGCAAACTGAAGATTTATTAAAAAATAAAAGTGGCCATATATTAATTTTATATGGAGATGTTCCAAATATTAAAGCATCAACTCTCCTTCCAATTATTCATAACCACATCGAAAATAATCGTGGTATCACCCTAATTACTGCAGACCTTGATAATCCGACTGGCTATGGAAGAATAATAAAAAATAGTTCAGGTAGTATAAGTAAAATAATTGAGGAAAAAGATTGCTCAAACGAACAGCGCTTAATAAAAGAAATAAATACTGGGATTTTTATTTTTCAAATTCCACAAATTTTTGAAATTTTAAATAGTATAAAAACAAATAATGCTTCTAAAGAATACTATCTTACTGATGCAGTTGAACTGGCCAAATCTAGCATGGAAATTAAAGCCATAAAAATTGATAATTCAGAAGAAATAATAGGTGTAAATACCTTAGATCAGTTACAGGAACTGGAATCTTGAGCTATCTACTTAATACTATCATAGGATTACTATTAACTGTAATTGCCTTATTTGCTTGGTCTTTCAATGCCTTTATTAATCAAAATTCATCTTCTAACAATATTGTTATTTCGGATTCATTGGTAATTAAAAATAATAAAATTAAACTGTTCGAGAACTATTCATCGCAAACTCTTCAAGTTGCTGTTCTTAATGGTTGCGGAGTTAGTGGTGTTGGAAATGCTTATGGAAATATTTTAACAAATAGATATGGTCTTCAAGTAACAAGAATAGAAAATGCAGATAATTTCAATTATTCAATGACAACTATTGTCATTCTAAGCAAAGATAACCCCAATATTGAAAATCTATTAACGATATTAGGGACAAATATCAATGCAGGAAATGTTGAATTTGATGCAACAACCAATCCAAATGAAGATATTCAAATAATTATTGGGAAAGACTATCAAGAGTTTCTAAACTTGAATCAATGAGCGCAAAAAAATTACTGAAAAAAATTGTTTCCCTTTCTGACGATAAAAAAGCTGAAAATATTGTAGCTATGGATGTATCAAACATTACCTCTCTATCAGAATATTTTGTCGTTTGTTCTGCCTCAAATCTTATACAGGTAAAGGCTATTGCAGACAATATTAAAGACAATATAAATGAACACCCTTGGAAAACAGAAGGGTATGAAAATGGAACTTGGATTATATTAGATTATGTAGATATAGTAGTACATATTTTTTTAGAGGAAACACGTCAATATTATGATCTTGAAAGAATTTGGTTTGATGCAAAGGTCGTTAAGATATGACATTGCACGATTTAATGAAAAATTTTATTCAAGACTACTTAAATGTAAATAAAATTGAGTTTAATGATTGGAGTATTAATCCAAACACGCAAAAAGGGTTTGGAGATTATAGCTCAAATATAGCATTGAAACTTACAAAACTATTAAAAAAGTCCCCCTTAGAAATAGCTGAAGAAATAACAAATCATCATAATAACAAAAAAGAAATTTTTGACCTAAGCGCTTCAAAACCTGGTTTTGTTAATTTTCATATATCAAACAAATACTACATTCAAATTCTTAGACAAATCATTGCTGAAAAAGAATTATTTGGTAAGCAAAAAAAGCTTAATCAGAAAGCAAATGTTGAATTTGTAAGCTGTAATCCAACTGGACCTCTCACTGTTGGGCATGGAAGACAAGCAATATTAGGAGATATGATTTCTAGCATATTATCCTGGCAAGGTTATGATGTAACAAGAGAATACTACTACAATGATGCAGGTAAGCAAATGCGCATTTTATCAGAATCATGTTATGCAAAATATGCATCAAAAGTTGGAGTTGCATTTGATGAACCTGAAAATGGATATATTGGTGGATACCTTGATGAGATAGCAGATAAAATTATTGACAAATATGGCAAAGATTTGACTAAAGATGATACTATTTTTAGAACATTTACAGAAAAAGAAATTTTTAAGGATATTGAAAGTTCATTAAAAAATCTTGGTATCAAGTTTGATGTCTTTTCAAAAGAGGGTGCTTATTATAAAAACGGATCTATTGACAATGTTTTATCTATCCTTGAAGAAAAAAATCTGTCTTATAAGAAAGACGGAGCTATATGGTTTAAAACATCTGAGCTGGGAAAAGAAGAAGATAAGGTCTTAGTAAAAAGTTCAGGAGAGCCTACTTACAGATTACCAGATATTGCCTATCATGCAGACAAAGTAGATAGGGGGTTTGATTTAATTGTTGATGTATTTGGAGCTGATCATATAGACACTTATCCAGATGTCATTTTAGGTCTCAAGTGTTTAGATAAAAAAACAGATCATATTAAAGTAGTTATACACCAATTTGTTACAATTAAAAAAGGTGGTGAAATTGTAAAAATGTCAACACGAAAAGCGAATTTTATAACATTAGATGAATTACATGATGAACTAAATTCAGATGTTATTAGATATTTTTTTATTATGCGTGGTGCAAATAGTCATTTAGATTTTGATTTAGATTTAGCGAAAGATGAATCTGAAAAAAATCCAGTTTATTATCTACAATATGCTAATGCAAGAATCTCAAACTTGCTTATAAGATATCAAAAAGAAATAAATGAAAATCCTAAAATTGACTTAAGCAAGCTTAATGAAAAAGATGAAATTTCTCTTATTAAATTATTATCAAAATTTCCACAAAAAATGGACGAAGTCTCTGAAAGCTTAGAGCCAAGAAAGCTAGCAACATACTTGGAAGAGGTTGCAGCTGCCTATCATAAATTTTACGGTAATCATAAGGTTATTAATCATGATGATATCAACACTTCATTTGCAAGGAAGCAGTTGTGCGAAGCGACTCAAATTATTTTAAAAAATGGATTATCTATTTTAGGGATTAGCGCACCAGATAGAATGTAATTTAAAATGCTTAAAATTGGACATAGAGGCGCTTGCGGATATGTAGCTGAGAATACCATTGAATCTATTGAAAAAGCTATAGAATTGGGTGTTGATGGCATTGAAATTGATATTTTTAAATGCAAAAGCGGTGAACTAGTACTTTTTCACGATCAAACATTAAGCAATTTAGTTGGCAGGCCAGAAAAAATAGAAAAATTAACCTTAGAAGAATTGAGTGAATGTTTGATTAATAACAAATATTCAATTCCAACACTTAAAAAAGTACTTGAAAAATTCAAGACTCCCCTGTTTGTAAATATAGAACTTAAAGGAGTTGATACCGCTGTTTCTACATCAAATATGCTTAATAAGTTTATATCAAAAGAAAAATGGCAAGAAAGCTCTTTTATCATTTCTAGTTTCCAATGGAAAGAATTAGAAAAGTTAAGGGAAGTAAATAAAACAATCCCTATTGGAATATTAATTGATAGAAAAAAAACTATTAATGATGCTATTGAATTTGCTAATGCAATAAATGCTCAAGCAATTCATCCATACTTTACATTATTAAATAAAAAAAATGTTAAAAAAATTAAAAATAATAATTTTAAAATCTTTACATGGACTGTCAACAATAAGAAAGATATTGAATACATCAGAATGCTAAACATTGATGGAATCATATCTAGCTATCCAGATAGAATATAATAAAGATATTGTGGAGGCGGGGAGATTCGAACTCCCGTCCAAAGTAGAGAAAAAGTAAACGTCTACATGTTTAGTTTCTTGATTTAGTTTCACTGAATATTAGTTCAAGAACATACAAATATACAGCTATCTTCTAGAGTTTCACCTATTAAACCGAAGCAGAAAAATAAGTTATCTCATTTTTATGACACCATTCAGCTAACGATGAGAAACGTCTACTGATGATGGGCTTTTAACAATTAAGCAAAAGCCATTTGGCCATTATCGGCACTTAATATAGGTTAGAAGTTTTAAGAGGTACTAAGCTCTACATGCAATTTAAGATTTCATTCTAAAATGTCGAAACCGGTCGCCCCCAATTGTCAAATAGAACTGAAGATACAACCTATTTTGGAAACAAAAAAGGCTCTGTAGCGCCAACCCCAGAGCCTTTTCGATGCTTGTATTTGCTTACAATAATCTAATTTTAGACTACTCCAAACTAATATTAATTTTTATAATTGGTCAATATTTTTTATTTCAATTTTAAAAAAATTTTTAAAAAATGACTTTTTAAGAGTATTAAATTAAATTTTATGGGTTATATTTTAGCCTAGTTTTGCCTCCGTAGCTCAATGGTAGAGCAGGGGCCTTTTAAGCCCTTGGTTGTAGGTTCGAGTCCTTCCGGGGGTACTATTATTAAGAAAAAAATCTTAACAATGTCTGAATTCCATAAAAAACATATAGGTCCGTCTCAAAAAGAAATTGATGAAATGCTACAATATTTGAATTGTAGTTCTCTTAATCAACTATTAGAAAAAATAGTCCCAAAAAATATCTTGGATATAGATGATCAGTCCATAGGTAATTATCAATTTTCAGAGAATGATATTCTTGAATATGTTAAAAAGAAAGGGCAAAAAAATTCTATTTTCCGTTCTCTAATTGGGCAAGGATACTATGATACAATTACACCTAATGTTATCTTAAGAAATATATTAGAAAATCCAGGATGGTATACGCAATATACACCCTACCAGCCAGAGATTTCGCAGGGTAGGTTAGAAGCACTATTAAACTATCAAACTATGATAACTGAAATTACTAGTCTTCCCATTGCTAATGCATCTCTTCTTGATGAAGGTACAGCAGCAAGTGAAGCAATGTTAATGCTGTACAGAAAAAATAGATCTGATAGCAATCAATTTTTAGTTGATGAAAATTGTTTTGAACAAACTATCGATGTAATTATTTCGAGAGCAGAACCATTAGGTATTGATATAGTTGTTACTTCATTTGATAATTTTGATTTTAAAAATGCATTTGGCTGTATAGTGCAATATCCTAATAAATTTGGAAATATCGATTCTAGTGAGAGCTATACAAAACTTACAAATAATGCACACGAAAAAAATTGTAAAGTAATATTTGCATGTGATTTAATGTGTTTACAGCTTTTTGAGTCTCCAGGAAACTTAGGTGCTGATATAGCAGTTGGGAACAGTCAAAGATTTGGTGTACCTCTTGGCTATGGTGGTCCACATGCTGCATTCATGTCAACTAGCGAAGAGTTCAAAAGAGATATCCCTGGAAGAATTGTTGGAGTATCTCAAGACAGGAAAGGGAATCAAGCATATAGATTAACACTTCAAACAAGAGAGCAGCATATTCGAAGAGAAAAAGCAACATCTAATATTTGCACTGCTCAAGTATTATTGGCAATTATTTCCGGAATGTACGCATTATTTCACGGACCAAAAGAATTAAAAAATATTGCTACTAGAATTCATAACCATGCTAAAGATTTAGCTAAAAAAATTAGCGAAAATGGTCATGAAATTTTCACTGAAAATCAGTCTCTCTTTGATACAGTCGCTGTAAAATTATCAAATATGGAGATTCAAGACTTAAAGATGAAGGCAATCAAAAGTAATTTTAATTTGATGTACCATGACAATGGGCTTGTTGGGATTTCTCTAGATGAAAAAACAACCCATCAAGAAATTGATGATATTGCTGCTTTATTTGAAAATGATTCAAGTGCTGATTATATAGAAAATATATTTGCACCTAATCGTACAGACAATAATCTTTCTCATCCTATTTTTTATAGTATTAATTCTGAAACAGAAATGCTTAGATATATTAATAAGCTTGAAAAAAGAGATCTATCTCTTAATTATAGCATGATTCCTTTAGGTTCTTGTACAATGAAGCTAAATGCAACTGTAGAGATGATTCCTATTAGCTGGCCCGAGTTTAACTCGATTCATCCTTTTGCTCCAATAGATCAAGCGAAAGGATATTCTGAAATTATTCATGAGCTCGAAGAAATGCTTTATAAAGTTACCGGCTTTGATGCTGTATCATTTCAACCTAACTCTGGAGCCCAAGGCGAATATGCTGGCCTATTAAGCATTAGAGAATATCATAAAGCAAATGACTCTCAAAGAAATATTTGCTTGATACCAGAATCAGCTCATGGAACAAATCCTGCAAGTGCAATCATGGCTGGATTAAAGGTTGTGATTGTTAAATGTGATGAAAATGGTAATATTGATTTTACAGACTTAACTAATAAAGTCATTGAAGCGGGAGACAGATTATCATCATTAATGGTTACATATCCTTCAACCCATGGAGTTTTTGAACATAATATTGATGAGATTTGTGATTTAATACATCAAAATGGTGGTCTGGTATATATGGATGGTGCCAACCTAAATGCAATGGTGGGAGTTTGTAAACCTGGAAAATTTGGTGCTGATGTTATGCATATTAATCTTCATAAGACATTTTGTATTCCACATGGAGGTGGAGGTCCTGGGATGGGGCCTATATGCGTAAATAATAAACTTAAACCACACTTACCTAAGCATAAATTGATTGATGATAAATTTACTTATTCAGTTTCTTCTTCTCCATTTGGTAGTGCCAGCATTTTATTAATTTCTTATATCTATATGAAATTAATGGCTTCAAAAGGTTTGTTAAAAGCATCGCAAGTTGCAATTTTAAGTGCTAATTATATGGCAAAAAAATTAGAAAAAGATTATTCAATTTTGTATAAAGGGCATAGCGGATTAAACGCACATGAGTTTATTGTAGATTGCAGAGAATTTAAGAGTAGTGCCAATATAACAAATGAAGATATAGCAAAAAGATTAATAGATTATGGATTTCATGCTCCAACAATGTCATGGCCAATTCCTGGAACACTTATGATTGAACCAACTGAAAGTGAATCAAAGTCTGAGTTAGATAAATTTTGCAATGCAATGATTTCCATAAAAAAAGAAATAAACGATATAATTTCTGGTGCTGCACCAAAAGACGATAATTTATTAGTTAATGCTCCCCATACTGTAAACGATTTATGCGATGATTGGAAGCATCCTTATTCAAAAGAAGATGCAGTTTTCCCTATGGAATGGATAAAAGAGAATAAATTTTGGCCATATGTTTCTAGAATTGATAATGCTTTTGGAGATAGAAACTTTTTTTGTGTTTGCCCAGATCTAGATACTTATAAATAAAATAATTTATTTTTAATCAAAATACTCCTGCAGAGCTTTTACATCAACCTCATTTAAATGCTTCATAGAATCTATAGCTGCCTCCGCTCCAGGTAAAGTTGTTATGGTTAAAATATTTTTCATAACTGAGGTTTTTCCTATTGCTTCTTCGTCAAATCGAGATTGAGGGCCTTCGGGTGAATTGATTACTATTTGTATATTGTCATTAAGTATTTCATCAACAACATTAGGTCTACCTTCTCCAACTTTATATATTTCAGAACATTCAATACCGTTATTTTTCAAAAAAATACAGGTTCCTTTTGTTGCTACAATATTAAATTCTAATTTTTTAAGCTTGCTAGCGATAGAAAGTAATCTTTTTTTATCAGAATCGTTAACTGACAAAAAAGCTGTTCCTGATCTTGGCACCGTGTATCCATCTGATTTCATCGCTTTCAAAAATGCTCTTCCCGTGTTTGAACCAATGCCCATCACTTCTCCCGTAGATTTCATTTCAGGTCCAAGGAATACTTTTTCATTTTTAAATTTTTTAAATGGGAGAACAGCTTTTTTAACTGCTATATGTTTAAAGTTGTTTTTTTGGAGATTAAAATCTTTAATTTTTTTACCAACGGATATTTGAGCTGCTATATTAGCTAAAGGAATATTGCTATATTTGCTTACAAAGGGGACTGTTCTGCTTGATCTTGGATTTACTTCCAAAACGTAAACCTTTTGGTCTTTAACTGCAAATTGAAGGTTAATAAGACCAATTACATTTAACTCTAAGGCCAATTTTGTAGTTATGTCTTCAATATCTTTTTTTACTAAATCTGTCATTTCATACGGTGGAATAACGCATGACGAATCTCCCGAGTGAACTCCAGCCTCTTCGATATGTTGCATAATACCTGCAATGAAAACGTTTGATCCGTCAGATAATGCATCAACATCAAACTCAAATGCATTTTCAATAAATTGATCTATTAGTATTGGATGATCATTTGTTGCTTCAGCAGAACGAAATACATAATCAACAAGCTGCTCTTTTGTATATACTATTTGCATAGCTCTACCTCCCAATACAAAGCTTGGTCTAACTAGAACTGGAAAATGGGCTGTTTCAGCATAGCTGTAAATATCTTCATAATTTTTTGCTATACAGTATTGAGGTGTTAAAACATTTAATTTTTTTATTATTTTTGCAAATTCTTCTCTATTCTCTGCAAGATTAATACTATTTGCTGATGTGCCAAAGACTTTAACACCTGCTTTTGTTAATTGATCAGCTATTTTTAATGGCGTTTGACCGCCAAATTGCACTAAGACCCCATCTGGTTTTTCAAAATCAATTATATTCATGATATCTTCAAAAGTAATCGGTTCAAAATAAAGTCTATCTGCTAAATCAAAATCAGTTGATACTGTTTCGGGGTTGCAATTTACCATTATAGATTTATAACCCGCTGCTCTTAAGCCAAATACAGCTTGAACACAACAATAATCAAATTCGATTCCTTGGCCAATCCTATTTGGTCCACTTCCTAAAATCATAATTTTTTTTCCAGGCAATGGTTCTAAATCATTTTCTGATTCATATGTCGAATATAAATAAGGGGTTTCTGCGGCAAATTCACCAGCACATGTATCAACAACCTTATAAACAGGATGCAAGTTTTGTGCTTTTCTTGCTTGTCTAACTTTGCTCTCTGAAAGATTATTTAATCGAGCGATCTGTAGATCTGAAAATCCGTTTTTCTTTAAATATTCAAGATTATTTAATGAAGAATAATTTTTTTCTATATTTACTATTTCTTCAATTTCCCTTAAAAACCATGAATCAATTCCGGTATTTTTATGTATTTCTTCAATTGAGTATTGTTCTTTAATAGCTTCTTTTACTTTTAACATTCTAAAAGCGCTACCATCATTTAAAGATTTTATATCAAGCTCTCTAAAACGTTTAATCTCCTGATCTTCATCTCTAGGATCTTTTGTTTCAAAGCCTGGAAAATTCAATTCTATAGAACGAAATGCTTTTTGAAATGATTCTCTAAATGTCCTTCCTATAGACATTGCTTCTCCTACTGATTGCATTTGCACACCAAGCTTGCCTGAAGCAGAAGAAAATTTTTCAAAATCAAATCTAGGTAGTTTTGTAACTACGTAATCGATAGTAGGTTCAAAAGCTGCTAAAGTTCTATTTGTGATATCATTGTTAAGTTCATCTAATGAATAACCAACTGCAAGCTTCGCAGCAATTTTTGCAATAGGAAATCCTGTCGCTTTTGAAGCCAATGCAGATGATCTACTTACCCGTGGATTCATTTCAATGATAACCATTCTTCCATCTTTGGGATTGACTGCAAATTGAACATTTGATCCACCAGTATCTACCCCAATTTTACGTATACATTTAATGGCTGCATTTCGCATTATTTGAAACTCTTTATCGCTTAATGTCATTGCAGGTGCAACGGTGATTGAATCTCCGGTATGTATACCCATTGGATCAATGTTTTCTATAGAACAAATTATAATTACATTGTCATTTAAGTCTCTGATGAGTTCCAATTCGTATTCTTTCCAACCATTCAAATATTCTTCTACCAATACTTGTCCAGTAGGACTTTCCTTTAATCCTTTATTGACAGAATCTTCAAACTCTTCTTCATTGTAAGCAACGGAACCACCAGATCCTCCCAAGGTAAAAGATGGCCTAATAATTGTAGGGAGTGAAATATTTTTTAATAATTCTTTAGCTTCATCAAGAGACTTAACCGTATAACCATAAGGCAAATCAAGTCCTATTTCTTGCATTGCATCTTTGAACATCTCTCTACTTTCCGCAGTTTCAATTGCTTTTCTATTTGCCCCAATCAGTTCGACATTGTATTTTTTTAAAATACCTTCTTCATCGAGCTTCATGGCTACATTAAGAGCTGTCTGTCCACCAACTGTTGGTAAAATTGCATCAGGTTTTTCTTTTTTAATAATTTCTTCAACATACTCTATAGATATTGGTTCAATATATGTTTTATCAGAAAATTGAGGATCTGTCATTATAGTAGCAGGATTAGAATTAATCAAAACTACTCTATAGCCCTCTTCTTTCAAGGCTTTTATTGCTTGGGTGCCCGAGTAATCAAACTCACATCCTTGGCCAATGACAATAGGGCCTGCGCCTATCACTAATATTGTATCTATATCATTACGCTTTGGCATTTTTCTCTATCATCTTAAAAAATTCTTGAAATACGTACCTGGAATCATGAGGGCCTGGACTCGCCTCTGGATGATATTGAACTGAGTATGCAGAGATTTCATTGCATTTAATTCCAGCAATTGTATCATCATTTAAATGTTTATGAGTTATTTGAACATTATTTGGAAGCGAATCTTCATCAACCGCAAATCCATGATTCTGTGAAGTAATTTCAATTTGGTTAGTAATTAAGTTTTTAACAGGTTGATTAATTCCTCTATGTCCAAATTTCATCTTAAATGTTGTTGCACCTAATGCTAATGCTAGTATTTGGTGTCCTAAACAAATTCCAAAAATTGGTTTTATGCCTAAAAGTTTTTTTACTGTTTCTATACCATATGATACAGCAGCTGGATCTCCTGGTCCATTGGATAAGAAAATACCATCAGGATTTGAAGATAATATTTCTTTATATTCTGTATTTGCAGGGAAAATTTCTACTTCTAATCCATTTGAAAGCATAATTTCATATATATTGCTTTTCATTCCAAAATCTATCGCTGCTACCTTATAAAGGGGTTTTTCTACATTGCATAAAATTCTTTTTTCTTTTTGTGTAACTTTAATAGCTAAGTCTTGTCCTTCCATTTTGGGAATGCTGTTTATTTTTTTCTTAAGACTATCTCTATCAAAATCTTTTGTAGAAATTATTCCTCGCATTGCCCCATTTTTTCTGATATGAATTGTAAGAGCTCTAGTATCAATATCTTGAATACCAACAATTTTATTTTCTGCTAAAAAACTCGTCAATGATTTTTCAGACCTCCAATTAGAAGGTTCAATTGATTCACTTTTAATAATAAAACCAGAAGCGAATATCTTATTGGATTCAATGTCCTGATTATTTGTTCCATAATTTCCAATATGGGGACTACTCATAACGATCATTTGTTTTGCATAAGATGGGTCGGTAAGAATTTCTTGATATCCAGTCATACCAGTATTAAAACATACTTCACCAGATGTTTCGCCATGACTTCCAAGGCTTTTTCCTATAAAAAAAAGGCCATCCTCTAAATATAGGATAGCCTTTTTCAAATTTTGCATGGCCTATTTTAAACTAATAATATAAAAATTAAAACCTAATTTTTTTCCCAGTAGCCATTAATTGCACTGCAATGACAGTTGTAGTAATTGTAAAAATAATTAAAAAGATAGAAGATGTTATAAGCGATGCATCTGACACTCCCAATGTTGCCTCTCTTAACGCGCTTATTGCATAATATATTGGATTTACTTGACTTAATGTCATTGCCCAAGCAGGAAGCATTTTAATTGAATAAAATATTCCACCTAAAAAACTAAATGGCGTAATAACAAAATTTTGAATTAAAGCTAACTGATCCCAAGAATCAGATAGTTGACCAACAAAGAGACCTAGACTCGAAAAAGACCAGGCAACTAGAAATATAAATAATAATGTTAAGGGGAGATTTAAAATGGGCATTCCTGCAAGCCAACAAATAAAAAGAATTAATACTCCATTAACGAAGCCCCTTATTGTTCCACCAATAATAAATGATAAAGATAATTCTAAGCTCGATAAAGGAGTGATTAAAAGCTCGGGAAGAGTTTGTAGTAATTTCATTTGCAACATAGATGAGGCGGAATTAGCTGTAGCATTTGTTATCACATTCATCATCAAGAGACCTGGCAAAATATAAATCTTATATGATACTCCACCAATCTCAGTTATTCGATTTTCTAATGCCACTCCAAATACAAAAATATATAACAATGTTGTGACAATGCCAGGAATAATAGTTTGTCTCCATACAGAAAAAAATCGCATAATTTCTCTTGAAGACAGCGTATAAAAACCTACCCAATTTTTAATCATTAATCTTTCTCCCTGTTAAATCTAAAAAAACATCCTCCAAAGAGGTTTGAGGAATATGGATATCTTCAATTTTGATAGCTTTTTCAGAAAACTTAAGAATGATTGATGGTAATTCCATATTGGGTTTATCTATTATAATATTAATTTTTTTATCTTCTATGTGATGTTCATAGTCATTTAAGAATTGAGGTTTATTTTCTAATTCATCTTTTAATTGAATTTCTATGGATGAATTTTTTACCATTTTTTTAAGATTATTTACTGAGTCTTCAACAATCAATTTTCCTTTATCAATAATTCCTACTCGCTCGCACAATAGCTCTGCTTCATCAATATAGTGCGTAGTTAGTAGAATTGTCTTTCCTTCACTGTGCAGTTCTTGCAAATATGTCCATAAATCGTGTCTTAGTTCTACGTCAACACCTGCTGTAGGTTCATCTAAAATAATAATATCTGGGTCATGGACTAAAGCTTTTGCGATTTGCAATCTACGTTTCATGCCACCTGATAGTTCTCTCATTTTTTTAGATCTATGTTTAGATAAACCTAATTTATTGAGAAGGTACTCTATTCTTTCTTTTGCATCCTTTCTAAGTACGCCATAAAACCCTGCTTGAAAATACAATAATTGTTCTACTGGGAAAAACCAATCTTGGCTCACTTCTTGTTGAGCTATACCAACTTTTGACCTAGCAAATCTAAAATTATCTTCAATATTTTTACCAAAGATTTCAATAGATCCTTTTGAAGGTTTAACTAGGCTGGTAATAGAATTTATTGTTGTGGACTTACCTGCGCCATTTGGCCCTAAAAGTCCATAAAATTCTCCTTTTTTAATTTCGAGATCTATTCCATTCACAGCATGAACATTCTCATAAGATTTAAAGAGATTAATTATTTTGATAGCAAGATTATTGTTCATTTTTGATTACAATTTTATAAATACTTATTCATTTAAAACAGGTATTTAATTTTCATCTAAAAAATCATGCAATTCTTTTTCATACACAATTTTGACATTAAGATTTTGTGCTTTAGTTAGCTTAGACCCAGGTTTTTCTCCTACGATTAATGCTGTAGTTTTATTAGATATATTTGATGTGACTGTTGCTCCATTTTTTTCTAACCTTAGTTTTAAATCGCTTCTGGATAAACTTTGAAAGCTGCCAGTAATCACTATTTTTTGATTGAGCATTGTCATATCAGATTCATCGAAATGAGTGGGAGTTATTTGGACGCCTAATTTTAAACAATTATTAACAATCTCATTATTTTTATCGTTCTTAAAATAATTCTCAATTGCTATAGCGACCGTTGAGCCAATTCCGTCTATCTCTTCCATGTCTTCAATTTTCAATTCACTTAATTTTATTAATGAAGAGTTGCAATATTTATCAATTACTTTTGATATATGTTGCCCAACATTTGGTATTCCTAATCCAAAAAGAAACCTAGGAAAGGTTGTTTTTTTTGAATGATTTATTGCATTTATAAGATTCATTGCCGATTTATCCTTAAACCGTTCAAGGGCAACCAAGTCATCATACTTTAATCTATATATATCATCAAAATTTTTAAGCAAATTTTCTTCGAGTAATTGCTTAACAATTTGGGGGCCCATACCTTCAATATTCATTGCATTTTTAGAACAAAAATGTTCAAGCATTCCCAACACCTTTGACTTACAATTGACATTTACACATCTATAGGCGGCTTGATCTTTTATACGCTCTATTTTACAGCTTGTATCGGAGCACCTAAAATCGCTTATGAAAAATTTTTTAGCATTTATTGGTCTTTTTTCTTTTAATACTTTAAATATCTTAGGAATTACATCTCCTGATCTTTCAATCAAAATAAAGTCATTTATTCTGATATCTTTTCGGTCTATCTCGTCTTGGTTATGTAGTGTGGCACTTGATATCATAACCCCAGACAAATCAACCTCTTTAATTTTAGCCACCGGTGTAATGACGCCCGTTCTTCCTACTTGAAGATCAATACCAAGCAATTGAGATTCAGCTTGTTTAGCCTTGAATTTTGCTGCTATTGCCCATCTGGGTGATCTTGCTCGCAACCCTAATCTTCCTCTTAAATTATAGTCATTTACCTTAATAACGGATCCATCTATTTCATAATTTATATGCGATCGGTTTTCCTCTAATGTTTGATGGTACAATACCATATCATTTCCATTAGTCACTTTTTTAGATAATGGATTGACTGGAAGACCTACTGATTTTAAATATGAAAGCATTTCTATTTGATTTTTGAAATTAATCTTGTCGCTTCCACCAACTTCATAACAAAATATTGATAGATTTCTTGATGCAGTAATTGAGGGGTCTAATTGTCTCACACTGCCCGCTGCTGCATTTCTGGCATTTGCAAATATTTTTTCATTAGCTTTTTTTCTATTAACGTTCAATTTTTTAAAATCTGATATTGACATAAAAATCTCCCCTCTAACTTCAATGAAGGGTGGAGGACTATTTTCTAAATCTCGAAGCTTTAGTGGAACTGAGGGCATTGTTTTTACATTATGTGTAATATCTTCACCTTGAAATCCATCTCCTCTTGTTAGTGCTCTTTCTAATAGACCATTTCGATAAATCAATGAAACGCCTAGGCCGTCAATTTTTGGTTCTGCAACGAAGTCGGTATCTGCGTGATTAAGCCATTTTAAAACACGTTTGTGGAATTCATTTATTTCAGAACTATTTATTGCATTTGAAAGCGATAGCATAGGAACGTCATGGTTATAACTTTGAAAACCGCTCGAAACTGGGTGACCAACTCTTTGAGAGGGAGATGTTGGTGAAATTAAATTTGGATATTTTGCTTCGATATCCTCCAATTGACGAAAAAGATGGTCATACTCCATGTCAGTAAGCTTAGGATCATCTAATACATAATATGCGTAATTATGATCATTGATTTGCTCTATAAGCGCTTTTATTTTTTGTTTTGCTTTCTTTTCCATAATAACCTTATAAATAACAGCATTAATATTACAAATACAAGTTGTGCTCGTAAGTTATTAATAACTACTGAATGTGCATACATATTGAAGGGATTGGTAGCGATATCATTGAAATCAAATTCCCAATATACCATATTGGTTTCATTGTTTATCGTGTCAGCATTTTGATCTTTAATTTTACCAGGCAACATAATACTAAATGAAAAATTATCTGACATTAATGACGTATTTTTTTCGAATTCTTTTTCCAATTCGTCGATAATAATACTCATGTCATTAAAAAAATTTTCTGGCAATCGACTTTTTATTGGCAACAGCGCATCTAAAAAAATTTGTGATGTCTTTTTGCTAAACTCTTTTTCTAATTTTTTTTCTTTAACATATGAAATATATGAATTTACCTGACTATCAATTCTTTCAATTGTTAAAGAGTTAAGATTGTTTTGACTTTGATACCTTTCAACACTTTTAGAAAAAATATATTTCTTTACTGGAATCATCCATTGAAGCTCATCCTGATCAATATTTAAGTATTGATTGATTTCAGGATATTTTTTATCTATTTCTAGATTTTTAATATTGGATTGAAAATAATAATTAGTCCAAAAAATGGATGATTTTTTACTAATCTCTATGTCATACTGCAGACTTGATGAATTGCTGAATACTAACTTTTTTCTTGTTGGTGAACTTAATATAGTTTCTTTTTCCCAAATGATTTCATTATTGATAGTTTTACTTTCTAATGTTGTAATCCATTGATGATTACTGTCCGATTCTGGGTGTTTAAAATCAATATCTAACAAATCAGGCTTATTCCCAATAGATGTATATTTAACTAAATAACTACCGTCTTTAAGGATAGATATATTAACTAAATTTTCAACACAACCGATTAAAAAAAATGTGGCAATAAATGCTATTTTGAGAATCATTATGAAATAATTTGTAATTCTTTTGATGTTTTATTTAATATTTCTGCACCGTCTTCTTTTACAATAATATCATCTTCAATTCTAACCCCACCAATATCCTTGACGTAAATACCGGGCTCGACTGTCATTACATAGTTCACATCCAAAATATCCTTACTTACTTTGCTAAATCTTGGATCTTCATGGATTTCAAGCCCTAAAGAATGGCCCAGTCCGTGATCAAAATATTGACCATATCCTGCTTTTTCAATATGACTTCTTGCAATGGAATCAATGTCTTTGCATGAAATACCTGCTTTAATACCATCAATACTTTTCGTTTGGGCTTCTAAAACAATATCATATATAGATTTCTGTTCATCTGAATAGCCCTTAGTAGCAAAGGAGCGTGTCATGTCTGCATGATATCCTGCAAACTTTGCTCCTGAATCTATTACTAGCAATTCTCCTGGTCCTATTTTTCTATCAGTTGGTTTATGGTGTGGTTTGGCCGAATTGGGTCCTGTTCCTACAATTGCTGCGAAAGCGTCTGAGTCGGCGTCTCCATATTGTCTGTATAGAAAGGACAATTTGTTCGCAATTTCTTTTTCTTTGACTCCAATTTTTACCATTGGAAAAACTTCAGCAAAGGCTTGATCTGTTATTTCGACAGCAGTTCTTATAGCTTCCAACTCTTTTTCATCTTTTTTCATTGCCATCTTTTCAATCAATCCTATGATATTTTGGAGCTTTATATTTGATAAAACCTGTGAAATCGTTTGAAAATTTTGGTGAGTAACGCTATTACCATCAAAAGCAATTACTGATCCATCTTTTAGGATTTTTTTATTTCTAATGACTTCAAAATGTGGAATGCTATCAATAATTATTCTTGCGCCTTTTACCTCATTTTCAGATTGAAATACATATCTACCGTCTGTGATAAAAACTAATTCTTCAGGCATAACTAGGAGTGTGGCACTAGATCCGGTAAATCCGCACAAATATCTTATATGAATTAGGTTAGTCACTAACATACCATCTATATTTTTCTTGGCTAGCTGATTTTTTAATTTATCTTGTCTTCTTTTAAAATATTCTAAACTCATATATTCTCCTTATAAACTTTTCAACATTTCTTCAGCGCTAATAATGTTTTTTTTAATTTTAGAGTGCTTAATAATTAATCTCAGATTTTTTTTAGCTTGACTTTTTTTACCTTGAGCAATCATAAGTTTTATTAATGATAAAGTTACTAGTTTTGGATTTGTAATATTTTTTTTAGTCTTTATCGTAATTGGTTTATGATCAATTTCTAAATCAAGATTAAGTCGCTTAAGCTCCTTGTAAATCATATTTTTTTGTTGAGATTTTTTGTTATTATATATCTCATATAATAACAAGTATGCAGAATAAAAATCTCTGTCATGATCTATTACTTCATTTAAAAGCTTAGTCGCTTCTCTATATTTTTCTTGGTTAAAAGCTTTTTCTGCTTTTAAAAAAGTTGTGGTAATATTAGAAATCATCTTCTATTTTTTTTAACCCAATCTTCAATATATTTCAATGATTCTTTCACCGGTGTTCCTGGACCAAAGAGTTGGCCAACCCCTATTTTGGATAATGCTTTATTATCTTCATCTGGTATAATTCCTCCTCCAGTAACGAGAACATTCTTTAGCTTGTGCTCGTTTATAAGTTCCATGACTTTTGTAAAAATAGTCATATGGGCACCGGACAATATTGATAGGGCTATTACATCTACACCCTCCTGTATAGAGACTCTAACTATGCTTTCAGGCGTTTGGCGAAGACCTAAATATATTACATCCATGCCTGCATCTCTGTACGCTGCAGCTAAAACCTTAATACCGCGATCATGTCCATCTAAGCCTGGTTTAGCCATAAGTATTCTAATTGGAGGATTTATTTTCATAATATAATTTAATCAATCCAGACGTTTGATACTCCTAATAAATCTCTTAACAAAATAAGAAATTGATTATTATTAGAAACTTTCATTTTCTTTGAAACAATCTTTCTTTCACTGTCATTGTTTGAAGGAATATGAACTACAAACAAATGGTCTCCTGCATTGTTCTTTGCTAATTCGACAATATCATTCATTAAATCTTTTGATGAATTTTTTGGTAGTCTAATGTTGACTTCATTTAACTTCAAAACTTTTTTTGCATGATTAATTGGTACCACTTCATCAACAATTAATTTCAAATCTGCAAAATCGTTTTGCGATGATGTATGACCTACCAGAAAAACAATATTATTATCTTTGATAATTTCTTTATACTTATCAAATGCATCGTGAAAAATAATTGCTTCCGCTTGCCCACCTAAACAGTCAAGGTTGAAAAAGGCCATTTGTTGATTTTTTTTATCAAAGTGTAATTTAAAGTTTGTAACAGCTCCACCAATCTTTATTATAGAATTTTCTTTAATTATTTTTTTGTCTGAAAAATCATAATTACTTAATTCCTCAATGGTGTCTGCATATTTAATTAGGGGGTTTCCTGAAACATACAGGCCAAGCACCTCTTTTTCTTTTGATAGTTTGTCTTGGTTTTCCCAATCCTCTGTTATGGGCATATCTGGAATTTTGACTAAATTTTCTTCTTCACCGAAAAGGTTAATTTGATTTTTATTTGAATGCTTATCTATTTGTTGTCCATAGTTAATAGCAACATCTATCGCTTCATACAACTGTGCACGATTTGTACTTACAGAATCAAATGCGCCCGCTAATATTAAACTTTCTAATACTTTCTTGTTTACAAGTCTTTGATCAACCCTTGATACAAAATCAAATATTGATTTAAATTCGCCTCCTTTTTCTCGCACCTCAATACATTTCTCTAAAGCCTTAATTCCAACATTCTTAACAGCATTTAGTCCAAAAGAAATTTCGTGATCATTTAGAGGCTCAAAATTTATGCCGGATTTATTTATATCAGGTGCATGTACTTTTATTTTTAGTTTTCTGCATTCATTAATTAGAACAACTACTTTATTGGTATTATTCATTTCGCTAGTCAAATTTGCAGACATAAACTCAGCTGTATAGTGTGTTTTGAGCCAACCAGTTTGATACGCAATATATGAATATGCAACTGAATGACTTTTATTAAACCCATATTGAGCAAATTTATCTATTAAATCAAAAATCTGAGTTGCTTTTGCTTTGGTTAAACCATTCTTAACAGCTCCTTTAATAAATTTTTCCGCCATTTTGTCCATTAATGACCTGATTTTTTTACCAATTGCTCTTCTCATTTCGTCCGCTTCTGATAATGTGAATCCTGCAATGATATTAGCAATTTGCATTACTTGTTCTTGGTAAACTATAATTCCATAGGTCTCTTTGAGCGCTTCTTCTAATAATGGATGAACGTATTCAACTTTTTCTTTTCCGTGCGCTCTTTTAATGTACTTATCAATATTTTGCATTGGCCCAGGTCTGTATAATGCGTTCATAGCTATTAATCCATCGATACTTTTTGGTTGTAATTTTTTTAAAAATTCTCTCATACCGGCCGATTCAAATTGGAAAATTCCTACTGTTAGTCCTTTTGCGAAAAGCTTATAAACTTTTGGATCTTCCATATCAATGTCGTCAATAACTATCTCTTTATTAAATCTCTTTTTTATCAAATCAATTGTTCTGTCTATAACCGTTAAATTTCGCAAGCCAAGAAAGTCCATCTTTAACAGACCTATTGATTCGAGCTCTTTCATATCATATTGAGTTGTTACATCTCCTTGGGAGGATCTATAGAGCGGAACAAAGTCTGTTAAATCACCAGGTGCGAACCACAACTCCAGCAGCATGTATAGAAGCATGTCGTGTCATTCCTTCAAGAACTTTTGCATTCTCAATAAGTTCTTTATAGTTTGTCTGAGAGACTGTTCTTAAATCTGAGTTTTGTTTTAAAGCCTTATCAAGAGTCACTTTTGGACCTTCCGGAATCATTTTAGCTATCTTGTCTACTTCAGAATATGGATAACTCATCACTCTACCTACATCTCTAATCACCCCTCTAGCATTCATTTTTCCAAAAGTAATAATTTGGGTAACAGAATCTTCTCCATATATACTTTTTAGATAGTCAATTACCTGACCTCTTCTTTCCACGCAAAAATCTATGTCAATATCGGGCATGCTTATCCTGTCTGGATTTAAAAATCTTTCAAAGATCAAATTATGTTTAAGTGGATCAATGTTTGTGATATCAAGCGCGTATGAAACTAAGCTTCCGGGAGCAGATCCCCTACCGGGGCCTACAGGAATTTTATTTTTCTTGGCATACTGAACAAAATCTGCAGTAATTAAAAAGTAGCTCGCAAATCCCATTTTTTTTATCACAGATAGTTCGTAATCAAGTCTTTCAGTTATTTCATTGTTAATATCATCATACTTATTTCTTAAACCTGTGCTACACAATGATTTCAAATAATCATCAATGTCTTTTGATTTAGTATCACTAGGAATCGTATACCATGGTAGGTGGTAATCCTCCATTGGTATTTCTAATTCAATTGAGTCCGCTAATGCTCTAGTATTTTCTAATGCTTGGGGAAATTGTTTAAATAAAGAAAACATTTCATCTTGTGATTTGAAATAAAATTCATTCCCTGGATATTTTAACCTCTTTTTATCTGACAATTGCTTTCCTGTTCCAATGCAAATATGCACATCGTGTGCTGTATAATGTTCTTTTTTAGCATAATGAGCATCGTTAGTTGCAATGATAGGCAAGTTCATGTCTTTTGCTAATTTTGTTGCTAATTGAATATTTTGGAGCTCTTCGGGTATACCGTGATTTTGGAGTTCGATATAATATCTGTCTGGGAAAATGCTTGAATATTCTTCAGCAACCTTTTTACCAGCATCTAGACCATTATATATTAGCGTTTCAGGAAGTATCCCTTTCAAGCAAGCTGAAAGGCATATAATTCCTTCATTATATTTTTTTAAAATTTCAACATCAACCCTTGGTTTATAATAAAAACCTTCGAGGTAGCCATGCGTAACAATTTTCATCAAGTTTTTATAGCCTTGGTAATTTTGGGCAATTAATACTAGATGATTATATTGGCCCATACCGCTAGATCTGTCTTTTTGGAATCGACTACCTTTGGCTACATAAACCTCACAACCGATAATAGGTTTAATGTTTTTATCTTTTGCTTTTTTATAGAAAGACACTGCACCAAAAAGATTGCCGTGTTCCGTGAGAGCAACAGAATCCATTCCTAAATCGTGGATGGTTTCAAGTACTGATGGAATATTTTGTGCACCATCCAATAAGCTGTTGTCGGAATGATTATGGAGATGAATAAATTCGCTTTTCATAAGTACTTAATATATCTTAATTACTCTATTTTTTCCTTCTAAATCTTTCAAATAAGTAGATTTATTACTATTAAGTTTTTTATTAATAGATTCAATATCTTTTGCAACAGGTGAGTAGGGTAGCTCAATAAACATTGCTCCATTTTTGTTAATCAAAGATTTGAAATTTGAGATTAAAAATTTATAATATGTCGTTCCGTCTTTCAAGTCTGTTAGAGCTATTTCAGGATCATGATTTTTAACTGAAGAATCTAAGCTTTCAATTTCTTCTTTTGCTAAATATGGCGGGTTACAAACCAATAAATCAACCTTGTTAATTTTAAGGTTAAATATGTCCTCTTTTAAAAATTTAACATTATCTATTTTTAGTAATTTTTGATTTTTTTCTGCTACTTTGATTGCAAGACTTGACTTATCTATTCCTATGAAATCATTTTGTGGAAACTTCTTTGCTATGCTTAGAACAATACATCCGCTTCCAGTGCATAAATCCAAAATTCTTAATTTAGTTTTTTTTGTTGACAAAAAATCAATCGCGCAATCGACTAACAACTCAGTATCTGTTCGTGGAATAAATGTTCCTGGAGGGGTAAAAAAGCTATTTTCATAAAAAAAGGTTTCTTCAATAATGTGTTGTACAGGAGTATTCATAATAAGACTATCAAACATAATATTTAAATCATCAATGTTTTGTTTATCTAATAAAATATCTTTTAAATATATATCTGCTTTAGAAATCTTTAGGCAATGTTGAATTAACATTTCAGATTTCTGTTTTGATTCTTGAACGCTTGTTTTTTTTAGTTTGAAAAGTTGTAAATGTAAATAATCTCTGAGCAGAGTAGTCTTATTCATTTTATTCTATTTGTGCGCTCTCTTCCGCAAGCTTTAACTGCTCAATCAAGTGTGAAATGTCACCCTCAAGAGTAGCCTGTAGCTTGTGAGAAGTATAATTTATTCTGTGGTCAGTTATTCTTCCCTGTGGAAAATTATATGTTCTAATTTTTGCAGATCTATCTCCTGTAGAAACCAAATTTTTCCTCATATCATCTCTATCTTTGTTAAGCTTTTCTTGTTCTAGGGCAAACAACCTTGATCGCAAGACCTTCATAGCTGAAGCTTTATTTTTATGTTGAGAGGCTTCATCTTGGCAGGTGACTACTAGCCCTGTTGGAATATGTGTTAATCTGATTGCAGACTCTGTTTTATTAACATGCTGTCCTCCTGCACCGCTGGCTCTATAAGTATCCACTTTAATATCGGCATTATTAATTTCTACTTCTGCGGTTTCTGCTTCTGGTAATACGGCCACTGTAGCAGCTGATGTATGCACTCTGCCTCCAGATTCTGTTTTTGGGATCCTTTGAACGCGATGCACACCACTTTCATACTTATAAGTTCCATATGCCTTTGGGCCTTCTATACTAAATGTTGCCGATTTTAAGCCACCAACTCCTGTTTCGTGAATATCCATCATGTTTATTTGAAAATTATTATTTTCTGCATACCTCGTGTACATTCGCATTAAATCTGATGCAAACAACCCGGCCTCGTCGCCCCCAGTTCCTGCCCTAACTTCAATAATTGCATTTTTATTATCATTTGGGTCATCAGATATTAAGATTTTTATCAATTTGTCTTCTAACCTTAAAATTTTATGGTTTATTTTTGAAGATTCTTCTTTAATTAGGTCTTCATACTCTTTGTCATTTTTCATATCGTCCAAGTCGCTTAATTGATCTTGTAAGTCAATATATTGCTTACTTAATTCGTACGACTCGTCTAGGGTGCTTTTTTCACGAGAGAGGGTGGTCATTTTATCTTGATCTAACATGATTTTAGTATCCATCATTTGGCTCATTATATTATTATAATCAGAAATGATGCTTCTAGCCTTTGATAGAATATCCATACGATAATTTAGTTATTAAAAAAGAGGCTTTAAGAATCTTTTTTCTTGTACTTGCGATTGAATTTTTCAATTCTTCCAGCAGTATCAACAAGCGTTCTTTGCCCGGTATAATAGGGGTGAGATTTGTCAGAAATCTCTATTTTGAAAAGAGGGTATTCTTTTCCATCTTCCCACTTGACAGTTTTATCTGTTTTTACAGTAGATCGCGTTAGAAAAGAATAGTTACAAGAACTATCCTCAAAAACAACCAATCTATAATCTTCTGAATGTGTATCTTTTTTCATTTTAGTTTTTTTAAACTTTCTTTTATTCTTTTAATGCCAGCTATAATTGTTTCGGTGTTTGTTGCGAAGGAGAATCTTAAATACCCGCTTGCTCCAAATCCATCACCAGCTACAGTCACAACTTTAGCATCGGCGAGAATATAATCAGAAAGGTCGAAAGTGTCTTGTAAAATTTTTCCATCTGCTGTTTTTTTATTTAGATAGCGAGAGAAGTCTGGAAACATGTAAAATGCCCCTCCAGGCATACCACAATCAACACCCTCTAAAGCATTTAATTCTTTATGCATTACAGCTCTACGATTTCGAAATTTTTCTTTCATATCTATTACCGGCTGTTGATTGCCTAACAGTGCTGCTATTGATGCCTTTTGTCCTATTGCGTTTGGACATGATGTTGTTTGACCTTGGATTTTAGACATTGCTTTTACAATATTTTTGTCAGCTGTGGTATAACCAATTCTCCAACCCGTCATAGCATATGTTTTTGACATACTTCTTATTGTTACAATTTCACAATCATAATCATCTAATGTTTGGATTGCCTTAAACTCGCTATCATATACTAGTTCTTCATATGTTTCATCAGAAATAATCACCCAATTATTTTTTTTACATATTTTTAATAGTTTTTTAATTGCTTCATCAGACCATACTCCTCCAGTTGGGTTACTAGGTGAGTTAATAATAATTCCTTTAATAGATGAATCAATTTTATTGGTTAAGTCACTAAAATCTGGTTCAAACTGCTTTTCTGGAATAGTATCAACAAAAAGAGGTGTTGCTCCAGCAATCCTAACAAACTCTGGAAAAGATACCCAATAAGGAGTAAAGATTATCACCTTATCTCCTTTATCAAATAATGCCTGGCACACAACAGACAACGATTGTTTTCCTCCATTTGAAACAATAATATTTTCTGGTGAATAGTCTAATTTGGTTAAACTATAAAGTTTTTTTTGAATGGCTAGCTTGAGATCTAACATTCCTGACCCTGGCGTATATTTTGTATATCCTTGGATCATTGCATCTTTGCCAGCCTCAATAATGTGCTGAGGTGTATTAAAATCAGGTTCTCCTACTCCAAAATTTATTACGTCTTCACCTTGTGCTTTTAGTTCAGCAGCTCTCGATGTCATTTGTAAAGTAAACGACGGTTTTATTTTTTTTACGAGACTTGAAAACTCTTTAAACATTTATTGACTCATTAAGTCTAAGAACTCTTGGTTTGTTTTTGTTCTTCTCATTCTATCGGACATAAACTGCATAGCTTGCTCTGTAGACATTTCTCCTAGCATTTTTCTTAAAATGTACATTCTTGATAGATGTTGGTCAGACATGAGCAATTCTTCTTTTCGCGTTCCTGATTTAACAATATTAAATGCTGGGTATATTCTTCTATCGCTTAATTCGCGATCTAATACCAGCTCCATATTGCCTGTACCTTTAAATTCTTCGAAAATAACTCCGTCCATTTTACTACCCGTATCAATTAAGGCTGTAGCAATAATAGTTAGGCTGCCACCTTCTTCTGTGTTTCTTGCAGCTCCAAAGAATTTTTTTGGCTTTCTTAGTGCATTAGAGTCTACACCACCAGATAATATCTTACCACTATGTGGTATAACTGCATTATGAGCTCTTCCTAAACGAGTTATACTATCTAATAGAATTACTACATCTTTTCCGCATTCTACTAGCCTTTGCGCTTTCGCTAGAGCCATATCAGACACCTGAACGTGTCTTTCTGGTCCTTCATCAAACGTTGAAGCAATAACCTCGGCATCAACACTCCTTTTCATATCTGTAACCTCTTCAGGTCTTTCATCAATTAAAAGGATTAAGAGTACTGTGTTAGGATGGTTTCTTCTAATAGCGTTCGCAATTTTAGAAATTAAAATTGTTTTACCTGTTTTGGGCTGGGCAACAATTAACCCGCGCTGACCTTTACCAATAGGTGCAACCATATCCATGATTCTCATTGACATGTCGCTGGTATTAGACAAGTTAAACTTCTCATTTGGATGCAATGGGGTATACTTGTCAAATTTTCTTTGGCCTTTAATTTCCTCCGGATTAACTCCATTTACTTTTTGTAAATGAAGAAGGGCGTGAAATCTTTCTTTTGATTTGGGAGCTCTTGTTGTTCCTTCAACAAAATGTCCGGTTTTTAATTTAAATCTTTTAATTTGTGATGGACTAACGTAAATATCTTCTGGTCCTGGTAAATAATTATCGTTAACACTTCTTAAAAATCCATAACCGTCCGGGAGTATCTCTAACACACCAGCTGCCATCTTCTCGTTTTTAGGAGCAGCATCTTTTTCGATATCTTTTTTTGTATCTTCAGTATTTGTTTTATCTGTAGATGTAATTGCTTTCAGCAGTTCATCTTTTGACATAGAAGAAGTTTTTTCAATACTCATTGATTTGGCAATTTCTTTTAATTCGGTTAATTTTTTTTCTTTTAATTCAATTAATTTCATAATTCCTCAGTTGTTGTGAAAATTCTTTAGGGGGGAAGTCACCTTGAATTATAAATTACACTATATACTACCATTGTCAAAGGAAAAATCGAAAAAATTATAGACATATTTTGCTATATAATGACTGCCAAATACTACTTTTGGACCGTCATATTCTTTATTGTTTAAGTAGTCAAGTGCATCTTGGATGTTTTCAAAAAATTTGAAATTATTAAGCTCTTTATTTTTTTGGATATCATTTTTCCCCAAGATATCCTTTGATGGAATGGTTGAAATCACTAGCTCCTCAAAAGAGTGTTTAAATAAATCTAAAATTTCTTCCCTTATTTTATCATTTTTAATTACTACAAGACCTATTGGTTTTTTATGATATATATCTTTAAGATCTTTGCATAATATTTTAACTCCTGAACTATTATGCGCGACATCATAAAAAATATTGCCACTCATTAGTTGCATTCTTCCAGGCCAAACCCACTTATTTAAACCGTGCTGTATTTTATCAATACTTAATCCTGGTAATATTTTTTTAATTGTTTCGATTGCTAGAATAGCATTTTGTGCTTGAAAAGAACCGCTTTGTGGAAGATGATATGAGAAATCTTTAAACTTAAAATGCAAGCTTTCCTTTTTTTGTTCCTTAATTACGATATTTTTTTTGTCTACATAGTCCGTATCTGTATTGTTTTCCATTGAAAATTTTGAAATCACCTCTTTTATATTTTTTTTGGTGTTAATTGTTGTGTTGGTAACATTTGGCTTAATTATGCCACATTTTTCTGCAGTAATTTCTTCAACGGAATTTCCCAGAAGGCGGGTGTGGTCAAAATCAATTTCTGTTATTATTGTTTGTATTGGAGACACAACATTTGTTGAATCAAGCCTACCGCCAAGCCCGGTTTCAATAATAGCATAATCTACTTTATTTTTTGCAAAATAATCGAACGCCATTGCTGTGGTTGCCTCAAAAAAAGTGATTGAATTTTTATCAATATATTGTTGATATTTTTTGGTAAAACTAATTATTTCATTATCGGTTATTGGAATTCCATTCACCCTAATTCTTTCATTAAAATTAATAAGATGTGGGGATGTATAAAGACCAACAGTAAAACCACTGTTTTGTAAAATTTTTGCAGTGATGGATGCTGTTGAACCTTTTCCGTTTGTGCCAGCAATATGCACTGTTTTAAAATCTTTTTCTGGGTTTGTGCACTCTGCTAAAAAATTTTTGATATTAGAGAGTCCTAGCTTGATACCTCTATTATGAAGTTTATATAAATAGGCAAGAGTGGAATTAATCATTGTTTAAGGTTTTTTCATATTTTTCAACTGCTCTAAAAATTGCTGTCGCTAATACTTCCCTATACTGTGAGCTTCTTAATTTTTTCTCTTCAGCTAAGTTTGATATAAAGCCAAGCTCCACCAAAACATTTGGCATAGACGCTCCCATTAAAACATAAAAACCAGCCTGTTTAACACCCCTATTTTTTCCTTGAACTCTTTTACCAATCTCTTCTTGGACTAAAGCTGCGAACTGTTCACTTTTTGAAGCAAACGCGCTTTGTGCAATAGTGGCTTTTATTAAATCTTCGTTGGTTAATTGTTTTCCTGAAAAACCCTCAAGTTCTAATACAGCATTTTCTCTTGCTGCAACTCTTACAGCAGCCTCATTTTTGTTTGGTCCAATCAAAAATGTTTCAAAGCCGCTGGCTCTTCTGTCGGTTGCTGCGTTTGCATGAATACTAATAAACAGGCTACCATTATTTTCATTAGCAATTTTTGTTCTTTCTCCCAATTTTAAAAAAATGTCTTCATCTCTTGTCAAGACCGTTTTGATTTTCATGTTTTTGGTTATTTTTTTCTCTAACCTTTTTGCTACGTCTAAAGCGATGTCTTTTTCTAGTGTACCTCTATATCCCACAGCTCCTGGATCTTTTCCGCCGTGTCCCGGATCAATAATAATTGTTGAAAATCTCCATTTATTTTTTTCAGCGACTATATTTTTTGCTGGCTTGTTGTTTTCGTTGGGTTTTACAGAAATTAAAATTTTTGACTCGTTAAACATGATGGATAAGCTTTTTACCGAGGAATTGATAATATTTAAAAAAGAATCAATGGGTACAAAGTATTCATTATTTTGCTTAACAACCTTCGATGAAAGCTGATAGATGTTTTCATCAATCAATAAAAAAGTGATTCCGTTGGTTAACTTTATTTTTTGGTTATTTATATAAAAAACAATCTTCTCTGTTTTTTCGCTTATGAATGGTTTTGAATCTGTTGATACTAAAAAATCATTTATTGAAAAAAATGTATTGTTTTCTATGGTATCAATTTCACTAACTAATTGATTGTTTTTAAAAAGCTTAATTGTGTCACTGGTTGCCCCAACACCAATTGAGGTAAATAGATATATGATGAGAAAGTTTAGTTTTATTTTGAATAATTTCACTTGTTGAAATTATTATAAAAAAATGTAAAAGGGCTCAAAAATTGAGCCCTTTTTATTTCAATCGATATGGAAAAAAATATTATTTTTTCATCCACATTGCAACAATCATAACTGCCACTAATCCAGCAACGCCACCGTCTCCAATAGCGCTAACCGCATTACCAATACCTGCAATAACTCCGAAGATATCATCGTACAGGATACCAATAATAGTACCAGCAACAATCAAGTTGATTAATAGGCCTGTAGTCATGCCTAAAAAATCATTGATTTGTTTTATCACATTTTTCATTGTGTTTTCTCCTTCGAGCTTTTTAGAGCTCCTCTTTATGAGGAGCTCTATTTATTAGTAAATACTGATCTATATTCTACAGCCAAGACAAAAAGACAACTAATACTAGTAGTCCTGTTAGTCCGCCATTAAGAAAAGTATCTACAAAACCCATTATACCACCTAGTGCATCTACTGGTGTGTCGAAAAGGATTCCTGCAAAAACAAAAAATATAATTGCAGCCTTAACTACGCCTGTTAACCCATTTAAAGCACCATTTAACATTGAATCCCATGAAGCCATGTTATTCCTCCTTGATTAGTTAATAACTAGTTAAAAAAAAGGCAAAAAACCTACAAACATATAGTTTTCTTGCCCCCGGTATTAATCATGTCAATATGATTAAATCTTTTAAAAAGTAGCCAATAATTCATCTTCTGTATCATTATAGTCCATTTTTTTACGTGAATCAACCTTTTTTGATTATTATAAAAAAAATAAAAGGAGTGCTTTTTTTGCCATTTTTGATTCTTTTTTTACTAAACAATCAAATAATATTTAAATCAAATATTTTATATCAATCAAGTATGCATTAACTTTTTCAATGAAAAAAACGCAAAGACCGATTATTGAAAATATACATGCTAGGGAAATCTTGGACTCTAGGGGGTTCCCAACTGTTGAGGTTGAAGTAACCGCATCTGGATGCACGGGCTTATCTGCAGTGCCTTCTGGTGCATCTACTGGTGAATTTGAAGCTCTTGAACTAAGAGATAATGACAACAAAAGATTTAATGGCAAGGGCGTTCAAAAAGCTGTTTATAATGTTATTAATCATTTTGCCCCTTCCTTGATTGGTAAAGATGCTAGCGATCAAAAATTAATAGATGATACCTTATTAAACTGTGATGGCACTTCCAACAAAAGCAAGTATGGAGCCAATGCAAGCTTAGGTATTTCTATGGCTAGTGCGGTTGCCAGCGCTGCGTTTTTTAAAAAACCGCTGTACAAGCATTTAAATAGAGGCAGTCAATTAATGCCAGTACCTATGATTAATGTTTTAAATGGCGGTATGCATGCAGATAAAGGGTCTGATTTACAAGAAATTATGCTTTTCCCTCATGGGGCAAATACGTTCTCAGATGCGATTCAAATGGGCTCAGAAATATTTCATCAGTTGAAAAAAGAGTTAAAAAAACAAGGACTGAGTACTACTGTTGGGGATGAAGGTGGTTTTGCTCCTTCCTTAAAGTCAAACGATCATGCTATCGATATGCTTCTGAGTGCCATTGAAAGTAGTGGATATAAAATAGGGTCAGAAATCTCATTGTCTCTTGACGTTGCTGCTTCAAGCTTTTACAAAAATGGTATTTACTCTTTAAAAGTTGATGGCAGCATGTTGTCTTCTGATGGAATGATAAAGTTTTATGAAAATTTAATTAATCAGTATCCAATCGTTTCAATTGAAGACGGCTTAGATGAAAACGACTGGGATGGGTGGACAAATCTCAATGATGCGCTTGGCGATAAGATACAAATTGTTGGAGATGATTTAACTGTAACAAATCCATTAAAACTTCAAAGAGCCATAGATGAAAAAGCAATCAATTCTATACTTATTAAGCTTAATCAAATAGGAACTGTTTCAGAGACAATAGAAGCAATCAATATGGCAAAACAAAATAATTGTAATTTTATTATTTCACATAGATCTGGTGAAACTGAAGATACTTTTATCTCCGATCTTTCTGTAGCTATGGGCGGTGGTCAGATAAAAACTGGATCTGTTTGTAGATCAGACAGAACTGCAAAATATAATCGTCTTTTAAGAATTGAGGACGAATTAGAGAACCCTATTTATTGTAACACCCTAAATTTTATTAAATGAAATCATTTTTAACTCTAACGAATTTGTTGATGGTCCTTATTGTGGCCGGATGCGTTTCTCTAATTTTTTTTAGCGATAGGGGACTTATTAACTTGTGGTCTTTAAAAAATGAAAAGCTTGAAATACAAAATGAAATTAATAGCTTAAGAAGTCAGATTGCTATGCTTGAAAAAGAAGAAGAAAGATTAAAATTTGATGAAAAATACATTGAAAAAATTGCTAGGGAAAAGTTTAAAATGGTAAAGCCTGGCGAACGCGTTTTTAAGGTATCAGAAGAATAGGCTTAATTAAAAACATCCTTTGCCACCGAAAACGATTTAAGGTCTGGAAAATGATATCTTACTAGCTCGCCAATAAATTGTGACATTATCTTCCTATCATAGCTTGTAGTTAAATTGTTCTTGTTGTTAATGATAAAATCAGACTCAAATATGTTGCTCAAGTCTGATAGTATGGCTGAATTTTTTTGTTGAAACCTTTTTACTATAGGGTGATCTTTTGCATTTATAATATCATACCCACTGTTTCTTAAAAAATGTAAAAGAAAAAAATAAAATGCATTGTTTAGGTTTTTATCATTTTGCTCAAAGTAACACATTGCCATACTAAGCACTTTATAGGTTTTTTTATCTGGAATATTTTCATCAAATGTTTTATCAATAATCTCAAGCATTGCTGTACACAGAAGCGTCTTTTTTAGATCAGTACATATGCTTGTCCAATCATTTAATAGTTTCGAGTTATAAACCGGGTGAATTTGTCTTTTTGGGTAATGCGAATAATCTATTTTTATTTCATTAAGTTGTTGATAAATAGCTTTATTGGGTGATTTTTGACGCATTGCTGCCTTAATAATATATGTTGCCTTTCCTTTTTCTAGGGTGAAAAGGCGTACTATCAAACTAGATTCTTTAAATATGCTTGTTTTTAAAACAAATGCAGTGGTAGAAATTTTCATTTTGGTGATTCTATTTTACCCCAACCTTTATGAGTAAGGCTACCTAAATAGAGCTCATCACCATACTGTTTAACACTTGTTATGGGTGAATAAGCATCGTTTCCATCATATTGAAGGTTATGTAAAATATTTCCATTTTTATCAATTCCTAAAACAAACGCATATGGTTCTGGTTGCGGCTGTAAAAACTCTGGCAATCTCAAGGCTAGTTTTCTAAGAAATGGCTTGTCTGATGTTTGATCAATGAAGTTGTTTCTTACTGTAAAAAGTGCTACCCAATAAACTCCTTTTCCATTTGAAGAAATATTGTCTGGAAATCCGGGAAGGTTTTCAATAACAATTTCAGATGTTCCTGCTTTTTCTCCTTTAAGCCAATATTTTTTTATTCGATACATAAACGTTTCATTAAACAAAATAAAGGAATCGTCTGGGCTTATAGCAACTCCATTTGCAAAATATAAATTATCAAGCAGTGTAGTCGTAAGTTTAGTTTTGGGATCATAAACTAACAATCTCCCATTTGGTGTATGTTCCATAACTTCAATTCTATCTTCTCCGTATCCAAATTGATCAGAAGCATCAGAAAAGTAAATTTTTCCATCAGTTGCAATATCTAGGTCGTCGGCAAAACGGAGCGGGATTCCATCCGAATCAGATTTTGTTGAAAGGGTGGTAGCAATCCCTTGTTGATTGATAGATATCAGTCCTTGAATTGCATCTGCAACAATTAGATTATTTTCGACATCAAAAACCATCCCGAGTGGGCGGCCACCTGTATTATAAAATTCGCCAACAGAGCTCATAATTACTCCGTCGTGATAGCCTGCATATATGTTTTGGCCACTAATAGCTATATCTTCCGGGCCATAGTGCCCATCATCTTCCCAAAATATCTCTATATTTTTCAAATAATCATTTTTTGCATATACGCCTGTCATTGATGGTGGTTCGGGAGAATCCCAAGCAACTGGATTAATTGGGACTGGCCATAGCAACAGATAAAACAAACAAACTAATACACAATAGCGCAGGACTTTAATAGCTAAACTTCCTCAGATTCAGAAATTTTTTTATAATCATATCTTTAGTATGCTTTTGCAAAGACAACCAGGTGCTTTGCCGGCTTGTTGGAATAAATACATTTTTTTGTATTGTCATCAACATCGTCTATAATACAGCGAATTGTAGCTTTGGTTTCTTCTTTAATTTTTAACTCTGTCTCGTCAGAGCCATCCCAATATGCTTTAATAAATTTGTTTTCAGAAGAAAGGATGTTAGAAAAATTTTCGAAACTATCTGCTGTACAAGTGTTTTTTTCCATAAACTGCTTTGCATCGTTAAACATATTGCTTTGAATGTTTGTTAATATTTCTTGTACATCTTTCAAGCTATCAATATTTAATTGCGTTTTTTCTCCATTGTCTCTTCTGCATAGAGTTACTTGCTTGCTTTCAAACTCTTTCATTCCAACTTCTAGACGAATTGGCACACCCTTTAATTCCCATTTATTAAACTTGTAGCCTGGGCTGCCTTCGCTATCATCAACTTTTATTCGAACACCCATATCTCTTAAGGTTTTTGAAATGCTTTGTATATTTTCAGAAAACTTTGTTTCATTTTCTTTTTTTGAATTAATTGGGATTATAACAACTTGTGTTGGTGCTATCTTGGGGGGAAGCTTTAATCCGTTGTCGTCTCCATGCACCATTATTAAGGCGCCAACCATTCTTGTGCTTACTCCCCAGCTGGTTGCATAAACAGGTAGCTCTTTATTGTCTTTGCTTTGAAACTTCACATCAAATGCTGATCCAAAATTTGTTCCTAAGTAGTGTGAGGTTCCTGCTTGTAGCGCTTTTTTGTCTCGCATCATTGTTTCGATAGAAAATGTTTCATCTGCGCCTGCGAACCTTTCCAAGTTTGATTTTCTGCCAACAATTGTTGGTATAGCTAAATATTCTTCGAATAAGGTTCGATATACTTCGACAATGTCTAACGTTTCTTGCATTGCTTCTTCTTTTGTTGCATGCGCTGTATGACCTTCTTGCCATAAAAATTCCGATGTTCTTAAAAATAGTCTTGTTCTCATTTCCCAGCGCACTACGTTAGCCCATTGATTTATTTTTAAAGGCAGATCTCTGTACGATGTAATCCATTTTTTGAACATGTGCCATATAATAGTTTCAGAGGTTGGTCTAACAATTATTTCTTCTTCCAGTCTTGAATTGGGATCGACCTGCAAGCTCCCGTCTTCTGCAATTAATTTTGAGTGTGTAACTACAGCACACTCTTTGGCAAAACCTTCTACGTGCTTTGCTTCCTTTTCTAAAAAACTTTTTGGTATAAACAAAGGAAAGTAAGCGTTTTCATGCCCGGTGTCTTCAATCATCTTGTTGAGAGTGTCTCTAATGTTTGTCCATAATGCAAAGCCATAAGGCTTTACAACCATAGTTCCTTTTACTGGACCATAGTCAGCTAAGTCTGTATCTAGAATAACATCTGTATACCATTTTGAAAAATTTTCGCTTTGTTTGGTGATTTTAGCCATTTACTTACTCTTTAATATGTTATAAAGTAGAGTTAATTTATAGAAAATCCAATACAATGAAAAAAGCTATATTTTCCACAGAGATTTCTTTACTTAAAAGAACCATGCAGCGCCTTCTTAGAAGAAATGCTCACTCTAATATAACTAAAATACTACGCAAAACTCACCAAGCTGACGTTGCACAAATAATGAGAAGTTTTAATCAGTTTGAGCAAAAGACTATTTTTACTCTATGTCCAACTGCGCTTCACAAAGCAAGACTGCTTGAGGAGCTAGACGAAGCATTAATTGAAAATCTTTTAGTAAACGAAAGCGCCTTAAACATATCAAAAATTTTTAGATATCTTGATACAAATGACCAAGCAACAATTATTAGCATGTTTAAGGAAGACAAACAAGAAGAAATTCTTGAAAAAATTGAGGCTGATGATAAAGAAGAAGTGGAAGAAATAATGTCTTACCCGGACGATAGTGCTGGTAGTATTATGACAAAAGAAACATTTACTCTGAATCAGAGCACTACAGTTAAAGATAGTATTAAAAAACTACAATCTTTCCCCGAGAATGATAAAATTTTCTACCTCTACGTTTTAAACGATAAAGAAAAACTTGTCGGCGTTGTATCGTTGCGTACGCTTGTTACGTCAAGTAATAATAAAAAATTAAAAGATATAATGATAAAAGACATTCATGCTGCTAACACAAAAACAGATCAGGAAGAGGTGGCTAAAATTGTTGCTCAATACAACTACTTAGCACTTCCGGTGGTAAATAGACAAAATAGATTTTTAGGAATTGTAACAATCGACGACGTTGTGGATATCATTAGGGAAGAGGCGTCTGAAGATTTTCTTCAAATGGCAGGGGTTGGGAAAGACAGAGAGATTTTATTAAAATCGCCATTAGAGAATGCTAAATCTAGGGCTCCGTGGATTCTTGCTAGCTTAATAGGCGGCATTTGTGCTGCTTCTATTATTAGCTACTTTAATTCTTTGCTTGAGCAGTTAATTATTTTAGCTGCATTTATTCCAGTAATTATTGGAATTGGCGGGAATGTGGGAACTCAATCATCCACTATTGTTGTGCGTGGTCTTGCTACTGGCAGAGTAGACGTATCAAATACGTTTCCTTTAATTGTAAAAGAAGTCATTGTTGGTGCTTTACTGGGAGGTCTTGTATGGGTTGTTAGTAGGTTCAGCGTCTGAGTTTATTACTGGAACTCCCATGCCAGACCTAGGTCTTGTTGTTGGATTGAGTATTTTTTGCTCTATGACCCTTGCTACCGCTGTTGGCGCTAGCGTTCCCATTATTCTAAAGAAACTAGATTTTGATCCGGCTATTTCTACGGGCCCATTTGTTACTACAGCCATTGATATCATTGGAGTAGCACTGTACTTTTATATAGCATCTACATTTTTAATAAATTGATTAAACATTTACAAATATTCGCCTTGTTTTTAACGTCACTTTTTGGGGCTGAAACAATTAACCATAGAGTTTCTTTAGAGTATAGTGTGACTGAAAGGTTTAAGCTTTTTTCCCTAAAGGATATAATAACAATTACAATAGACGATCAAGATATAGAAATTACAGCAACCGGTTTTGGCACATCTATACTTGATGAAGATCTTGAATATAAAAATCAAAATATCTCACAAGATAGTTTGATAGGTCTATTATTAATTAAAAAAATTGTTCCTTCCTCAGAAGATCAATGGATAGATAGCATTTTTTTGACTGATGATCTTCCTGTAAAAGTTCGGTTTCTTTTTTCGGAAGAAGTAGATGATCAGCGACTATATCGACTAGATATTAAACAATTAAATAAAGAAAATGTCGATAATCGTCTTAATGTAGTAGTTTTAGATAGTGATATTATTAAAGTTTGGACAGACAAAGATAAAAATATTAGCAAAATTAGTCTAATGTATAAGAATGCATCATATGTCATCTATATAGAAAATGAAGAATAAAAAAATATTAGCAATAACCGCTCTGTTTCTGAGTGCTTGCGCTACGCCAACAGCAAGCCTTGCAACGAACAGTCTAGAGGTTGATAAAACAGGATATTTATTTTATCAAAATGAAGATCATTTTTTAAGAGCAGATGAATTAAGTATCAAATTGCTACTTCCTGCCAAAGACTATGCAGTTCCAACCTATCTTAATCTTTTGCCTAATGCTAAAAGAGAGTATAGATCTGGCTACCACGTGGGAATTGATTTCTCTGCGCCCTTAAACTACCCAATAAACGCCGTTTATGACGGAATAGTAATTCGTAGTAATAATATGCAACAAGATGTTGATATTGACACTTATAATCTTTTTTTAGAAACATCATCAAGGCTTGGAAAAACACCAGATGATATTTATAACTTTATTTTGCTTGGTAAATCGGTAATAATTGATCATGGTTATGCTATAACATCAAAATACAGGTCTATTACTGTATACTCACATCTATCTTCAATACCAGAATCAATAAAGCCTGGTACTATGGTTAAAGAGGGGGATATAATAGGATATTCAGGAAACACTGGTACATCAAGTGGCGCATTACAAAATGATAAAGGCGCCCACCTTCATTGGGAAATCTTTTTTGATGACGCTAACAATAGATATTTTTTAGGGCAGAACATTCCTGCGGAACTCTTAAAGAACAATATAGATTTATTATTCAAGTAACGAAAAAGGGCTCATTTCTGAGCCCTTTAACTATTTCATTTTCTAAACTTATAGAACAGTTTTAGAAATCAAATGTGACCTGCATAGTACTATGATCATCAAAGTACTCGTTTGCAGTTCTCATAGCATATGAAACATGCATCATGTAATCACCGACAGGAACTGAAACTCCAGCACCCATTGAAACGCCCCAGAAGGTTCCGCTCCATTCATCCCAATCTGCATCAGATACACCTGTTGGTTGGTCGTCATCGCCAATAGCCATTGTTGTTGCCGCACCGAACCATGATGAACCTAACATGTATTTAGCTCCAAAAGCTAAAGAGTTAGTTTGGTATGAGTGATTAGTAAATGTTGCACTTACATCTAGGTTGTTTAACACAGAGTAAGTTGCTGAAAGGTCTAAACTAGTTGGTAAAGCAAAGTTATCAGCAATAATTCTAAATGATTCTGCTGATGAACCTGACTCTGAATCTCCAGGAACCATGTCCATGTCCAGATTAATACCATCATAGTGCATTCTACTTCCAACATTTTTCATTGCTACACCAAATGTTAATGGTTGGTTTGGAAAACGATATTGTACACCAACATCGATTGCCAATCCTGTAGCTGTTGTTTCTTCAATAGTTTCAGAAATAATTTTTCCTGAAAACCCTACATTAACACGATCAGAAAATGCTCTCGCAAATCCTGCTGTTGCAGTGAAGAAACTAGGAGAGAAAGTCTGTCCATCACCCTCAGGTGCGAACGCAGTAGTTTTTGGAATGTCACCAAAATCTAACGATTTGATTGTCATACCAAAAGTTCCTGTTTCTCCCATTGCTACAACCATACCAGCATACATTACATCAATATCAGCAATGTATGTGGTGGTTGAAACTGTTCCTTGTATACCAGAGTTGTGTCTAGCTAAACCAGCTACATTAGTATATAATGCATCTACTCCAGCTACCGTACCAACGTTTGTTCCGCTAAGTGCGACTGTTTCAGTACCAACTGGTATTAGAAGCTGTGAGGCACCAGCAGTACCTTGTGATCTTACTGTACCAGCGGTTAAAGCTGAAACTAACACTGCGCATCCAAGGAAGATTTTAAATGTATTTTTCATTATCATATTCTCCTTATCCTAGTAAACGTCTAAACGTTGTTCTGGTTGAATTACAGCTAACTTAAGGATTTTATCCCCGTGGTTAGTCTCTACATGCGCAACGTACATTCCACTAGCAACTGGAAGCTCGAAGTTGTTCTTCATGTCCCAATATGTATGCTGTGAACCCATATCGTTGTGCTTAATAGTTCTTACAAGCGTACCGTCTAGAGCGAAAATTCTAATTGTTGCAGGACCTTCTGTTGGAAGGTGACTGAACATAACTCTTCTATCTAGCGCATCACGCTCTTCAGGATTATACCCATAATATGGATTTGGCCATACTGAGATTCTGTCCGGATCAAAATCGTTTGAAACCATTTCTAAGCCAGCTGATGAGAAGGTAAATGTATCAGCTGAAGAATTTGGTTTACTCATTTGCCATACGACAGAACTAGCAGTTGTGAAACCGCCCCAGGATGCAAACCTGCTTGGGTTGGTAATACTCCTGAACCTAAATAATCTGTAAATAGAGTTGCAGTCATGTATGGATATGTAATTGCTGCTCCACTTGTTGTAGTGTTTGACCACCCACCAGAAGCCCATCCAATACCACCAGACGCTGTTAAGTTGTTGTCTGTGATGTATTGTGTGTCTTTAGCAGGGTCATACCATGTTGCAGCAGTACCTGTCTGTGAAACAAATGCGTAAATTGGTTCCCATGCAAGTGCTCCATATACTGGTCCTACACCGCCTGATGAGTGTCCAGCAAAACCACCTAAATTAAAGGTTCCATCACCATCATACTCCCACCATGATGCAAACAGAGGTTCTTTAACGCCTGTTGCAAAATTGTGTCTGTATGCTGAGAACGGAGCATAATTAACAACTGTCTCTGATAGGTAATCCCATCCAAGTGACGGTGTGCTAAAGTCAAGCTCTACATCATCTGACTCCCAATAGTTAAATCTATCAAAGTCACGAGTGTAAGGCAATGCGTACGCTTCACCAGCTCTATTTTCAATAATATATCCTGTACGACCTAAACTAGCCCAATGGTACATAAGATACCGCAGGGTCTCTTTCAACGCCGTTTTCTTTCCAGCCGTGATCCCACTCACTTACTGATAGCAAGTCTTCTTGAGGACCATTAACCTGAACTTGGAAACCGTGTACTACCGGTGTTCCACCAGGACCAACTTCTAGACCGGTTGCAGTATTAACACCACCAACAACTGGGTTGTTGGCAATTAATACTACATTATCAGTTACATCAGTTAGTGTCCAGTTTACAGCCGCAGTTCCGTCAGGCATTAAATCATCAAAAGTAACAGCGTAATCATGTCCTGTTAGTTTTGAAGGATCAACAACTACCATATCTACAGAACCCTGAGAAGGACCGTCGTGAGCTGCTGAAACCATATCTCCAGCTGACGCGGTTGTTTCTCCTGCTGCCATAGTATTTGGAACTTCAGGTCTTACAGTTAAATATACAGGACTACTTTCTAACGTCTTAGGAATCCCGTCTGCATTGTAACCATATGCGGTTACTGCATAATAATATGCTCTGTTTGTAGTTAGTTTTGAATTACCATTTAATCCATCTGTTGTAATTGAATGGAATTGTGCTAATCCGCTATCTGAACCAAACTGAGTTCTAATATTAATGTTTTCTCCAAGAGAAGCGTTAAATACTGTGTCATAAATTTCAGTAACTGCCATTTACAACGTCGTATGTCGCTAGTCTTTTCATATTACCTGCACCAGATGCTGTCTCATATTGATACACGTTATACCCTTCAAATGTAAATGTTGTAGGGTTGCCGGCATCATCTAAGTCGACCTCACTTGTTGCAGCGTAACTTTCAGCTGTATCGTCCCAAACTAAAATAATTTGGTCTGCAAATGCGCTTGCAGTTACATTAGGTGAAGGTGGAGAATCTGGTAACGCAAAGTCAATATCGTACGCTGTTTGCGCAAGAGCATCGACTTCTTTCAAATACGTTACAGAAGAAAGTGCATCACCGCCAGCTGCGTGGAAAATACCAAACACAACTTCTTGTGAATCGCCTGCTGCCATAGTAAACGGACCAACACTCATTAGGAAACGTCTGTCAGCAGAAGCTGCATAGTTACCATCAACTGGGTTAGCTACTTTCCGTGCGTTTGAGTAGGATCTCCATAGAAACAGAATTTCTGATCATATAAATCACCTGCGATATCATTTGGATATGCACTACCATCTTTTCTTAAACCTTGTAGGTAAAAGTATCCTTCATTTTCATCAGAAGGGTCTGTATATGTCGCATCACCATTAATGTAGAATGCGAAAGATGACATTTTTAGATTTTTCATTCCAGGATGACGAGTGCCAAACATTTTAGCACCTTCAGCAGGACATACCTCTTCTGAATCACCGTCTTCACAAGGAACCATAGGTCCTTGGAAGAAGTCATATCCAGCAGCTGGTGTACCTATATCTAATGTAGAATAGGTGCTGTCATCGCCGTCATTCCATACATAGCCCATACCTAGGTCTACGTCACAACCAACAAGGTCGTCACCGGCATACCCTAAATCAGGGTCTGACCATAGTCCCATGTATGTATCTACTAAGTCATCTGAACCTTTATTAATAACAAGCTGTTTTAAAAACACCATGTCACCAAAAACGTCAGGTCTATCAAATCCAAACATTGTTGTTTGAATTTCTACATTTAATGGAGATGTACCAAAATTTAGCTTATACGCTGGGTCACCATCGTTGCTGACAAACCAAAGTACTTGGTCTCCAACAAATTCTGGATGGTCTGGACCTGCTGGAAGAGGACTATACGTCCCATCTCCATCTACGTCAACCCAAGGTGCACCAAAATCAACTGGCCACTCTTGAAAGTCAGCAAAATCTAGTGGAGAAGCTAACATGCTTTTCTCAACTTTATAGATTCTGTGAACTGCTGCAAGCGGGTCACCGCCCCATGGGCCTGGACCCATATCTTGTGTATAATCTCCAACGATAGTTCGAATAGATCCGTTCACTGTAGCTCCCATCCATAATGCGGATTGGAAGATAGAGTGTGCACCCGTGCCTTTAGGCCACTCTAATGCTGAATCACCAGAAACGTGGTAATCCAGAAAGAGACCATTGTTGGCAACGTCTGCATAGATTTTATTCCCATCGAACGTACCGACAGAATCCACATAGTTAGATGTGCTGCTGAAGTTTGAGACATTTTTATCTCTTGCTTCAAGGACAGTAGAAACTGACAGCAACATCACCAATGTGAAAACGGTAATATTCTTTAAGATTTTCATAATCTACCTCTTTACCTTCTTATTTAATTAAAAACTAATGTTTAAACCAACCCTTACTGTACGTGGTCTGTTCCATCTACCAGGAAACGCTAGGTTGTCTTGGTACATAGCTGCCGCATCTACGTCAGGGTTTGCTGATAATCTATTGGCTAGCCATTGCTGCCCACTTTCAGTAGCAACCCAGCCGTCTTCGGCTACGTTACCAGTACCATGGTAAACATCGTTTACTTGCTCAGCATCAAGAGCATTAGTGATAGAAACGTATGCGTTAGCAGTTAATCCGCCAAGGCTAACAGCTCTATCAACTCTTAAATCTAAGTTTGTAAATGCAGGTAATGTACCTGAGTTTACTGGTCCTTCTGGGAATTCCCAGCGATTCTCAAAAACTGTACTATAGATTTGAGACGGTGTATAACGAGTTCCACTTCCCATGCTCATTACTGCATTAAATCCTGTGTTTGCTAAAGCACCTGTAGCGTCAGGTGATCTCCAGTCAAGGATAACGTTTGCTGTATGAGTTTGGTCATAGTCAAGTAGGTTCATCGCTTTAGGATAACCATCGTCTGTACCAATCCATGTAATATAGAAGTTCTGTCCACCGTATGAACCAGTTCCTCTAGATTCTGAGTACGTATAATTCGCCTGTGCATACAGTCCTCTTGTTCTGCGCATTTCAAAGTTTGTTGTCAAACCTTGAGATACCATAACGTCACCATTTTGGTATTGTGCCCAGTTTTGTTGAGTGTCAGCACCACCTGTGTTGGTAAATGCATCTGTACGATTTGCAAGCGTTAAGTAGTCTTTACTTTCTTTATAGAACCCTTCAACCTTTAATGAAGCAAATGCTCCAATACGCTGCTCAATACCAATTTCATACTGAGTAGATCTTTCTGGTTTAAGTGCAGGATTCTCAGACGCTGTAGCATTACCTGCTAAGATATCAGCAGATAGCTGTGAGTCTGAAAGATATAAATAAGACATAGGTACTGATTGCCAGTGTGTACCGTAGTTCGCACGGAATACTGTACGATCGGACACTGGGAATGAAACACCTATTCTTGGGTGAGTAGCGGTTTCTTTTTTAACTTTTTTCCATACAAAGTTACCGTTTCCATCACCGTTTCTGTTTACACGTTGTCTGTTAAAGTATAGGTTGTTGAAACCATCTGAATCTCCATATCCATCGTTATCTGAGTCTGGAGCCATCGCTTGTGTGTCGATAGTTTCAAATGATAATCCTAACTGTACAACTACATCTTTAAATTCAAGTTTATCTTGAATATAGAAACGTGATTGTGTTGGCTCAGCTGGAGCTAACATATGATCGTCCTGATTATATGTTCCGTTCCACTCGTCACCATAAATGTTGTATCCTAGATTTGTAACATACAACGCTCTGTAGTTAATAAATTTCCAGTCAGCTGGATCACTACCTGCAGCAATAATTTCTTCGTTTGTTGCAACACCATCATAGTTTGCATCAACTTGTGAAATTGCTCTAGCAACACCTGATGCACTAAGACCGTATCTTGAAATTTCATGATTGTCAATAGAAGCACCTAGCTTAAACTCGTTGTAACCAATTTGGTTAGTATAGTCAAAGCTAATTGTGTTTGTTGTTGTTTTTCTAGTATCATAAGATGTGGTTTGAGATCCATAACCTACTACACCAAAGAACTCATCTGGTGATAGCGGATTAAAACCTGTACCATCTCTTTTATAATAATTTGGAGAACCAAACGCTTTGGTTCTTCTACCGTATGCTTCGATATCAGTTAAATAGTTTTCATTACCCGATACAGTTTCATATGTCTGTTGTGACAATGAAGCTTTAATGTAAGATAATGGACTAATTGTGTATCTAGCATTTAAGTATCCCATTTGGAAATCTGATTCATTAATAAATGAACCATCTGTTCCACCGTAAACTCTGCTCCAGCTATAGCTATGTCCTTCATAGTCATACGCCTGTGTACCAAGTTTTAAACGTAATGGACCAAAATCCATAGTCATGTTACCATTAACGGTAATTCTTTCATTATCGTCTTGTGGTTGTTGACCATACATACGTCTATAGTTACTGTAAACAACATAGGTTGTATCGTAAGCAGCTACACCAGCAGCTAATAATGCTGGGTCAGTCTGATTATCTCTAATTACAGTTTCAATGTGGTGAATTTTATTTCCGTTAGCATCCATGCCATATGCAAGGCCATCTGTTCCATCGCTGTAATAGTCAGCTGGTGGAGCATCTTGCATTGGCATAGCATCCATTTGTGGATAATAACTATAAGATACATCTCCGCCTTTTTCTGTACTTTCTACAGATAAGTATACTTTGATGTTATCGCTGATTGGACCACCAAAATCAAAGTTTACATTTTGATATCCGTCAGTATAAAGTTTATCAGGGTCTGTGCTCGGGTCTGCACCTAAAGAAGATTCAAAGCCCACTCTAGATGTCCAAGCTGATCCACCCGTTTTAGTTGTAATGTTTACGATACCACCGTTTGCACCGCCGTATTCAGCTGAGAAACCACCAGTTTGAACTGAGATTTCTTGCAAGGCTGCTTGCGAGTTACCGTTTAAGAGATTTCCACCTCCATAAACATCTTTTACAGGAACACCGTCAACATAGTAACGACTGTCTCCGCTTCTACTTCCACGGAAGTAACCATTTACAACACCTGTTTGTAGGTTTACAATATTTGAAACCCCTCTAACAGCAAATGCATCAATCAACTCTTTATCAACAACTCGAGTTGTATTTGTAGCATTTGGATTAATCAATGGTCTTTCTCTAGTTACTGTAACTGCCTGACCGGCCACAGCTGCAACGTCCAGGTTAAAATCAACAGATGTTGTAAAACCAACTGAAGTTCTAACTCCTGATTCAATTACAGTAGTGTAACCAATATACTCGGCTCTTAGGTCATAAGTACCTACAGGAACGTCAAGAATATAGTATCTACCTAATTCATCGGTAGCTGCACCAAGGTTTGATCCTTCAACCACAACGTTTGCTCCAACCAATGGATTTCCATCAGCATCTGCAACCACACCTGCTAATTTAGCAGTTGTAGATTGTGCAAACATCATTGTTGGTAGGAGAACTAGTGCAATTAACATACGTAGTTTTCTCATTATTCTACCTCCAAATGAGTATTTTTATATACAAATTTTTGTTTGTTATTCTTTTTCATTTTTATTCTTACCCTATTATATATATGTGTAAAAAGCTACATTATATACACAGCAATCGAAGGGGCCGTACCCTTTCCATCGCTAATTTCAATTAAATTGCTGATAGTTTCCGTAGATGTCAACAGTTTTTTGTTAATTTATTTTTTGGGGATTTTGAAAATTGTTTCTTTAAAACTGGGTTTTATAACTTATGGGTGCTGTTGATAAATCACATTGCCACCATATTTATTGTACGTAGTTATATCAAATTTTTTGTTTTTGAGAGTATAATTAAAAAAGTCTAGCACCATTGTGTCCATTACTTTGTCAATTACTTTTTTATCAACACCTCCCAAGTTGTTCAGCGGCAAAGAAAGGGGTGCTCCTTGTCTATATATTAACTTTAGATCTGTAAAAGAATAGTGAAGACTGTTTTTAATATATACGCCATAAGACTCTTTATTGTTTTTGAGCATTGCTTGATAAATGTCGAAATTTCTTTTTCCATCAATTGAGTCGTTTATGTCGCCTGGTATTTTGTCATCTAAAAATTGTTCTTGTCCGATATGGAGAAAAGGTTTTTTAGTATCTGTATCTGCCTCCTTATCTAGTAGTCCAAAAAACCAGCCGTCAAATGCTATTCCTGCTTTTATGTTTTCATCTTTCAGTAAGCCAACATATGTTGTGCCTCCGCCCATTGAGTGTCCCATTGCGCCAACGTTATTAAAATCAATTATTTGCTGGAACGGGTTTCTTTCTCCGTTTGGAAGTATTTCTTTTTTTAGCTGGTTAAGTAAAAATGCTAAGTCTTGGTATCTATAGTTAATTAATAAATTTGTATAATATTTTTTGTGGTACTGCGCTTGTTCGTTCCAGCTCACATTTTGCTTATACAAAATTGCATTTCCTTCTTTGTCAAAAGAAATGCTGGCATTGTAGGTATGATTACATGCTATAACAACATACCCATTGCTTACCAGCTCTTCAACCTGGGAGGTGTTTTGATTTAATAGCCCACCGTCTCCATGTGAAAACAACACCAGTGGAAACCTTTCGTTTTGTATTGGAGTCAAACCAGAGATGCTATTTGATACCAGTTTGGTTCCATGTTGACCAAAGTTTGTTGGCAATCCAGCTGTTTGCACGATGCTCTTTATCGCTTTTTTAGGAAAGGTAACGTGGGGGGCATTTTGATACCCTTCTCTTTTTTCTGCAGGATACCACACTTGCACCATTAGCTCTCTAAAGTCGGTTGGGTCAGTTGTATAGACCTCTCCTCTGTTTTTGTCGGTCCAAAAATACACCTGGGTTCCAATGCCATACTTCCCTTTCGGCGGCTCAATTGAATCCAAGGGAACCAGAACTGCCCCTGCTGCTGCGCAACCACAAATGAAATAGATTACAAGAAGTGGTAAAATTTTTAAACTATTCTTTTGGTATAAATGTGACACGGCATAAATTACACTTTATCATTATAATCAAAAAGTGCAAAAAAATAAGAGCAATATTGTTGTAGTAATAGGAGCTCAATGGGGCGACGAAGGTAAAGGCAAGGTTACCGATTATTTTGCTGCACGCGCAGACTACATTATTCGATTTCAAGGCGGCAACAATGCTGGTCACACAATTATTTTAGACGATAAAACGGTAAAACTTCACCTTATCCCGTCTGGCGTGTTACACAAAGAATGTAAGCTTGTGATTGGTAGCGGCGTAGTGGTTGATCCTCGCGTTTTAATAAAAGAACTAACTATGTTAAAAAATGAAGGTCTTTCAACCAACCTTTTAATAAGCGATAGGGCCCACTTAATAATGCCCTATCATGTTGACATAGATCACCACCTAACGAGCTTTCAAAACGATTTGGCTGCGGGCAGTACGAGATCGGGAATTGCTCCGGTTTATGCAGACAAGCTTTATAGACACGGATTAAGAATAGCTGATCTTTTGAATAAAGAGCTTTTTGAAAGACGCCTAAAAAAATCTTTTGCATTCAATAAGCTGTTAGTTGAAAATGTTTTTAATGAAAAATTTGAGCATACTTTTGAAAGCATACTAGAAGAGTTTCTTGGATATGGAAAACTGCTTCGCGGCTATGTTGCCAACACAACAGAAGAACTTTCTTGTGCCTTAAAAAACAATAAACAATTAATGTTTGAGGGTGCTCAGGGCGCTTGTCTTGATGTTGACCATGGACTATATCCCTACACCACAAGCAGCAATACAATTGCTGGCCAAGTGGAGGCGGGCAGTGGAATTGGGCTGAACAATTCTAAAAAAATTGTTGGCATTGCAAAAGCATATTTAACCTATGTTGGCAGAGGGCCTTTTCCAACAGAAATAAAAGGTAGTCTTGAAGATAAAATTCGGGATGTTGGCCAAGAATATGGAACTACAACTGGAAGGGCAAGGCGTGTTGGGTGGATTGATTTAGTTCAACTAAAATATGCAAATCAACTAAATGATTTTTCTGAAATAATTCTTACAAAAGTAGATGTTTTAAACGGCCTAGAGAGTGTAAAGCTTTGCGTTGACTATAAAGTGAATAACAAGCCTTTCGCTGGAGTTCCTTCTGATATTGAAAACTTTAGAAATATTGAACCAGTTTATGAAACCCTCCCGGGGTGGAATTCGTTACCAGAAAACATAGAAAATCTGGACCAGTGTCCTAGGCAACTAAAAAACTTTATTAAAAAAATTGAAGATGTTTCTGGGGTTACAATTTCTCTGGTTTCATATGGTCCCGATCGAAATCAAACCTTTAAAATATAATGGGCAGCTACGCTAGTTGGGATACCATTGACTTTTCTTCTAGCAGTGACGTTGAAATAATACACAAGCTTAAATCTCTTAATATTCCCTTGAGCGTTGATGAGGTAAAAAAAATTCAGTTTGAGTTTTTACAAAGACCTGCGTCCTTAACCGAACTAATACTCTTTTCAATTCAAGGGTCTGAGCATAGTTCATATAAAAGTAGCAAGAATCACATCAAACATTTTATTACAGACGGTCGCGATGTAATCTTGGGCGCCAAAGACGATGCCGGGGTTGTTTCTTTAGCTGTAGACAGCAAAGGAAATAGGTATGGGCTCGTGGTTAGTCACGAATCACACAACCATCCAAGTCAAATTGTTCCATATGAGGGCGCCGCTACTGGAATTGGTGGTAATGTGAGAGATGTTTGTTGTATGGGAGCTGAAGTGATGGCCCTAGGAGACAGCTTGCGTTTTGGGGATATCAATAGAAACAAAACTCGTTGGATACATGATGGGGTTGTTTCTGGTATTGCCGGATACGGCAACCCTCTAGGAATACCAAACATATGTGGTGATTTATATTTTGACGAAGAGTATAATGAAAACTGCTTAGTAACGGTTCTTACTGCAGGAGTGGTTAAAGAAAAAAACGTTCTTCGCTCAAGAGCCCCTAAAAACTCAGCAGGGTATGATCTAATACTAATTGGAAAGCCTACAGATAATAGCGGTTTTGGTGGCGCCAGCTTTGCCTCTTTAGAACTTGAAGAAGAAAAAAAACAACAAAACAAGGGTGCGGTTCAAGAGCCTAACGCTTTTTTAGAAAGACATATTTTAAAGGCCACCTATTCTCTTTTTGAGTATCTAGAAGAAAAAAATTTGATAGACAAAGTTGGGTTTAAAGACTTGGGTGCGGGCGGCGTGGCTTGCGCAAGCATAGAGTTGGCAGATGCAGCGGGCTTGGGCGCGGAGGTGTGGGTAGATAAAATTCATACTAGCATGCCAGGGCTTGATGATCATATTATTTTGTGTTCGGAAACACAAGAGCGTTTTATGTGGGCCTGTTCGCCTGAACTAACGCCAAAAATATTAAAGCATTATAATGAAAAGTTTGACTTTCCTAGTGTTTCTATGGGCGCCAAAGCAAGCGTTGTCGGTAAAATTATCAATGAAAAAAACTATACTGTTTTTTCTGGAAACAAAAAACTTGTGGATGGGCCCATTGAAAAAATAAACGAGGGCTTTGTTTATAATAGACCCATGAAGAAAAAAGAATTTGCTGCTGTACACAACCCTATTCCAGACAATCTAGACTATGGCGATATTTTGCTAAAGATTTTAGGCCACGAGAATGTTGCTTCTCGTGAGCCAGTTTATGAGTGTTATGATAAAAATGTTCAAGGAAGAGTTGTTCTTGAAAGGGGGCAATCAAATGCAGGTATTGTTGCGCCATTTGATTCGGAAAAATTTCCTAACGATATAAAAGAAGATTGTTTTTCTGCCGCCCTTTCTCACAACCCCTCCCTTGGTAAGATTGACCCCTTTTTGGTTGCTCAATACGCCCTGCTTGAGGCTTGTGCTCGCACTGTGTCTGTGGGAGCAACACCAATTGCCATTACAGACTGTCTTTGTTTTGGAAACCCCGAAAAACCCGAACAAATGTGGCAGTTTGCACAAAGCTGTCTTGCTATAAGAGAGGCATGCGACTTGCTAAGGTTTAACAACCTTGATAATCTTCCAATAGTTGCAGGTAATGTAAGCTTTTATAATCAAAGCGGTGACAGGCCCATACCGGCCAGCCCTATGATTGGCTGCTTTGGTAAAACTAAAAAAGGGGTTTTGTTAAAAAACAATTTCCAACATAAAAATTCTATTATTTATCTGGTTGGTGCTCAACACTCAACGTTGGGTGGAAGCTTGATTTGCAAAATTTTAAAAATCAAAAATACAAAGGTTGGTAAATTAGACGTTGCCGAATACAGTGATGCTCTTAATGCGCTCTTAATAGCAAACAGCTCACGCCTTTTAGAGTCTTGTAGTTATGTGGGACTCGGCGGTCTAGTTGCTTCCGTGTCAAAAATGTGTTTTAAAAACTCTGTTGGGTGTTCTGTTAATTTTGTTGAAAAAGAGCAGCTTTTTAGTGAAAATCTTTCCATTATTGTTGAAGTTAAAAAGAAAAATTCTATGGATTTTGAAAAAACACTAAAAGAAAAGGGTGTATCTTTTGACAATATTGGCAAAACCAACAATACAAAAAAAATTGTTTTTGATGGCTACATTAACACTGAAATATCTTTAACAAAAAATGTTTGGAAAAACTCCTTAAGGGAAAGGCTTCAACAATGAAGAAAAAAATCACATACAAAGACGCCGGCGTTGATATTGCAAAAGCTGACGACGTTATTGCTCTTTCTAAAAATAAAATACAAGAAACTTTTAATGGCAATGTTTTGTCTTCGATTGGTGGTTTTGGTTCTATGTATTCGCTAAAAGACATATTAAAAGATTTTGACGATCCCGTTTTGGTGCAAAGCATTGATGGTGTTGGCACAAAAATGTCCGTTGCTCAAAAAGCAAACAACTTTAAGTACATTGGCCATGACCTTGTTAATGCTTGTTGCAATGATGTTGCTGCAACCGGTGCTAAACCCCTAACCTTTCTTGATTATGTTGCTGGTAGCAGTTTAGAAAAAGAAGCGTTTGCAGAAATAATTAAAAGCGTTGCTGTGGAGTGTAAAAAACACGGTGTTGCATTGGTTGGTGGCGAAACTGCAGAAATGCCTGGCACTTACCATAAAAATGAATATGATTTAGTTGGCATTGCAACGGGGGTAGTTGAAAAAAAGAAAATTGTTGATGGCTCTAACGTGCAAGCTGGGGATGTCGCAATTGGCGTTTATTCAAACGGTCTTCACACTAACGGGTATTCTCTTGCGCGCAAATTAATTTTTGAGTCCATGAAACTGTCAACAGATGATTTTTTGCCAGGCCACAACATCACAGTTGGTGAATGCCTGTTAGCTCCACACGCAAACTACAGCACTCTTATACAAAACCTTATGCAAAACGATCTTGAGATAAAAAGCATTGCTCACATCACCGGCGGTGGGCTAGTAGACAATATTCCGCGCGTGTTGCCCGAAAACATGTCCTTAGATATAAACATTAATTCTTGGAAAAAAATTCCAATTTTTGATTTTTTAAAAAACTCCCTGGATATTGATAATGAGGACCTATACCAAACGTTCAATATGGGAATAGGGCTGGTGTTAATTGTGGGTTTAGATGAAAAAGATCGTGCTTTGGGATTGTTAGGAGAAAACAATTGTACAGAAATTGGCTTAGCGATTAAAGATGGAACGGGAGCTGTTCATTTAAATGAAAAATAACGCTATTGCCTATATTCAATTTCCAGGATCTAACACCGAAAATGAAACCGTTAACACTTTAAAACGGTGTGGCTTTGATCCACAACCCCACTTTTGGAACGACCCCTCCGATCACTTAAACAACTTTTCGGGGTATGTTATTTTGGGCGGCTTTTCTTTCGAGGACAGATCTCGTTCTGGTATAATCGCCTCGCTTGAGCCTGTTGTTAATAAAATCAAAACCCAGGCAATGTTAGGAAAGCCCGTACTCGGCATTTGTAATGGTGCTCAAATATTGGTTGAATCTGGTTTGGTTCCGGGTACAAAAAATTTTGACACCGTTCTTGCTCTAACGGACAACAAGCGCCTTGTTGATAACAAAATTGTGGGCACAGGCTATTACAACGCCTGGTGTTATATTAAACCAAACAAAAATGCGAGGTCGGCCTTCACCAAAGAAAGTGGTGACGTTCTGCGCGTACCTATCGCCCATGCTGAGGGGAGATTTCTTGTTGATAAAAGCCTAGAAACGCTGGCCTGCGAAAAAAATCTTATTACTTATCATTATTGCGACAAGGATGGTTTTTCTTCTAAAGACTTTCCAACAAACCCAAATGGCTCTTTTGGAAATGCTGCTGCTCTGAGCAACGTTTCGGGCAATGTAATGGCTATGATGCCACACCCCGAAAGATCTCTTGTTGGAGAGGCGGATGGGATATTTAAAAGCATGAAAGAGTACATTCGGTCTGAAGATTCTTTTAGCTATCAGGCCCTTAACTACAGTGCTAAAAAAATTCAGGTGAAAGCTTTTGATAAAAATAAAAAGACTGAACTTCTGGTTTCTACAATTATTGCTGACAATGAAGCAATTTCTGTAGAAAGGTGCATAAACAAGCTCGGCTACGATGTTAAAATTAAAAAATATGTTCATTATGATATTTCATCAGAGGGCGACCTCGATTTAAAAGACATATTAGAAACAGATGTGCTTTTTAATCCAAGCAAAGAGTATATAACAAAAATTAAAAACAGCAAAAAAAAATTTACTTTTCTTGTAAGAAATTTGGATGATGTTCACGGGCAAAGCATTTTACAGGCGCTTCAGCACCGCTTTGGTTTTAAAGGTTTGCTTTCTATAAAGAGGGGTGTAGTCTGGGAAATTAATATTAATTCTGTTTCTCCCAAAAAAGACGTGGATATAATTCTAAATAGTCATATTTTTTCTAACCCTGTTTCACAGGTGTGTCATGAATATTGACAAGAAATATTATCAGGAAATTTACGAGAACCTGAATAATACAATTCAGGATACCACGATTGACGCCCCAAATAAAAAGGTTGGCAAGGTAAGAGATGCTTATTTTTTTGATAAGAAGGTGGCTATGATTTCAACAGACAGACAAAGCGCCTTTGATCGTGTTTTGGCTGCTATCCCATACAAGGGGGCTGTTCTTAATTCTGTTAGTGCGTGGTGGTTTAAAAAAACCGAACACCTCTTCCCAAACCACTTAATATCTACGCCCGATCCCAATGTTTCTATTGTAGAAAAGTGTGAGGTTTTTCAGGTAGAGTTTGTTGTTAGAGGTTACATCACCGGAACGACCGACACTTCTTTGTGGACGGTTTATAATAAAGGAAATCGTGAATATTGTGGAAATGTTCTTCCTGAGGGCTTAAAGAAAAACGACAAGCTTGATATTCCAATGTTGACACCAACAACAAAAGACAAGCTGCACGACAGACCAGTCTCTAGGGAAGAAATAGTTGACCTTGGCTTAATGACAGCAAAAGACTATGACTTTGCTGCAAAAATGAGCTTAGACCTTTTCGCTTTTGGTCAAAAAATAGCCAAAGAAAATGGGCTAATTTTGGTTGATACAAAATATGAAATTGGTCGCGGAGAAGACGGTGTGATTAAGTTTGTTGATGAAATTCATACTCCCGATTCTAGCAGATTTTGGATTAGCGATTCTTATAAAGAAAGAATTGCGAGCGGAGAAGAGCCTGAAAATATCGACAAAGAATTTTTGCGACTTTGGTTTGCAAAAAATTGCGACCCCTATAATGACGAAACCCTTCCTAGTGCACCAGACGATCTTATAGCTGAGCTTTCTGCAAGATATATACTATTATATGAATTAATTACTGGAGAAAAGTTTATTTTTCCAAACCTTAAAAATATCAACCAACGAATTACAGAAAACATAAAGGAAATATTATGAAAGCAATTATAATTATGGGGTCAACCTCCGATCAGAGTCATGCAGACAAAATTACCACCGTTTTAGATGATTTAGGAGTTGGGCATGAGGTTCATGCTGCTTCTGCTCATAAAAACCCGGAGCGTGTATTAGAAATTATTCGATCTGTAAAAAAAGAAGATTCTGTTGTTTTTGTTACAATTGCGGGTAGATCAAATGCCCTTTCCGGCTTTGTTGCCGCAAACTGCAGTAAACCAACAATCGGTTGTCCTCCTTTTAAAGACAAGGTTGATATGAGTATAAACATTCACTCTACGTTGCAAATGCCTAGCAACACGCCGGTGCTTACGGTTCTTGATCCTGGAAATTGTGCAATTGCCGTACAAAGAATGTTAAGCCTCGGTTCGATGTGAGCAGCATTTCTCCAATTGACGGGAGGTATAAAAAATCAGTCTCTGAACTAGACGCATATTTTTCAGAGCAGGCGCTGATGCGCTATAGGGTTTTGGTTGAAATCAAGTACCTCTTTGCTCTTTTAAACCACGAATCTTTTAAAAAAACAAAGGTCCTAAGAAAAAAGGATGTAGTTTTTTTATGCAACCTTTATGACGATTTTTCTCCTAAGTCTTTTAATCAAATAAAACGCATTGAATCTAAAACCAAACATGATGTTAATGCGGTTGTTGAGTTTGTTTCTCAAAAACTTATATCAATAGGAAGGGCCGATCTGTGTCCTTTGGTACATTTTGGGCTGACCTCAGAAGATGTTAATAACATTTCATATACTCTAATGGTAAAAGACGCCACAAACAACATTATGATACCTAACATTAGGGCTGTTTTAAAAGAGCTTAAGGGTCTTTCAAAAAAAACAGCGTCCCTGCCTCTTCTTTCTTTGACGCACGGACAGCCCGCAACCACAACCACGCTGGGTAAAGAGCTTTCTGTTTTCATTTTTCGCTCTTTAAGGCAGGTTAAGGGCATACAAAATATTTCTTTTTTAGCTAAGCTGTCTGGAGCCACAGGAACTTATGCCGCACATTCAACGGCTTTTCCGCAATTCTCCTGGCGCTCCTTTTCAAAAAAATTTATTAAAAGTCTTGGCCTAGAACAGAACCCAATAACTACCCAGGTTGAGCCCGGCGACTCGTTGGCCGAGCTTTTTCATGCATATACAAGGCTTAATAATGTTTTTTCTGACCTTTCTATAGATATGTGGCTATATATAAGTAGAAATATCTTCTTACAAAAAAATATGCCGGGGGAAGTGGGTTCAAGCACAATGCCACACAAAATTAATCCAATCTTCTTTGAAAACGCAGAAGGAAATCTAGATGTTGCAAACAACAACTTTGTCTTTCTTGCCTCAAGAATTACCAAATCAAGAATGCAGAGAGATTTGAGCGGTAGTACCGTTTTTAGAAATTTTGGTGTTGGTTTTGCGCACTCTTTGCTTTCTTATAAAAATCTTGTAGGCGGCATTTCTCGTTTGACCCCAAACAACAAGCAGGCTAGCGCAGAGCTTGAAGAAAATTGGAGCATCTTAAGTGAGGCGGTACAAACTGTGTTGCGAAAATCTGGTGATGTTTCAGCTTATAATAAAATTAAAAAACTTACTCGCGGCAAACCACTTAACCGCAAGTCTTATATTGACATGGTTGAGACTCTTGATTTAAAACCGGACGATAAGAGTGTTTTATTGTCACTCTCTCCTGCTACGTATTTGGGTGAAATTGCCAAAATTTTGGAGGACCTATAAGGTGTGTGGAATTGTTGCTATATATCGCTCTAAAGAAAACGTCGCTGGTGAAATTTATGACGCCCTCATTCAGGTTCAACACCGCGGTCAAGATGCTGCAGGCATAGCAACGTGGGACAGTAAAAAGCTTTCAATGCATAAGGAGCTTGGCTTGGTAACTGAGGTTTTTAAAACGGAAGACTCTTTAAACCTTGAGGGGAATATTGGCATAGGCCATGTTAGATACCCGACCGCTGGTTGTTCAGATGTATCTGAAGCCCAACCTTTTTATTCTGCCAACCCAGTAACTGTTGCCTTAGCTCACAATGGAACTCTTACGAACAGCGAGGATATGAAAAAGTTTTTACTCGAAACACACTTTTGTCAGTTTAATACTGGCTCAGACTCGGAAGTTTTGCTAAACCTTTTTGCTTTTGAGCTTTCACAAATAAAATTTTCAACCCTGTCAAATCAGCATGTTTTTTCGGCGCTTAAAAAAGTTTATTCTCGCTGTGAGGGGGGTTTTGCAGTAACAATGATTGTTGGGGGCATTGGGATCGTTGCCTTTAGGGACTCCAACGGCATTCGTCCTTTGGTTTTGGGGAAAAATGGGGGCGGTTCTCATATGATTGCTTCGGAAAGCTCTGCTCTGAGCTCGACGGGTTATGTTTTTGAAAGAGATGTTGCTCCGGGTGAAGCTGTAATTATATCTGAAAATGGTGTCTTGGAAAGCTTGATCTGTTCTTCAAACATCAACCACTCTCCTTGCTTGTTTGAGTTTGTATACTTTTCTAGGCCGGACTCTGTTATTGATTCGATATCCGTTCACAAGGCCAGGCTGAGGATGGGAGACTACTTGGGGGAAAAAATTTTAAAAGAATTTTCTCATCTTAATATAGACGCGGTGATTCCAGTGCCTGACACCAGCAGAACCTCTGCTATGCAGGTTGCTCACAAGCTTGGCGTAAAATACAGGGAGGGGTTTATTAAAAACCGATACATAGGAAGAACCTTTATTATGCCAGGGCAAAGCATTAGAAAAAAATCGGTTGCACACAAGCTAAGCCCCATCGAAATAGAGTTTAAAAATAAAAGCGTATTGCTCGTTGATGACTCTATTGTGCGAGGCAATACTTCCAAAAAAATTATTGAGATGGTAAGAAAAAATGGTGCCAAAAATGTCTATTTTGCCTCTGCTGCTCCACCCGTAAGGTATCAAAACGTATATGGAATAGATATGCCGGCAACGAAAGAGCTTATAGCTCACGGAAGAAGCGTTGAAGAGATTAGAAGCTTTATTGGGGCAGATGAGCTTATTTATCAAGATATTGAAGCTTTGCGAATGGCCGCTCACGTTGGCAACACAAGCATTGTGAGGTTTGAAGATTCCGTATTTACGGGAGAATATTGTGCCGGAAAAATTTCTGAAGACTATTTGCAAAAACTTGAAAACAACCGCACCGGTAAACAATGAAAAATATCTTGGTCGTGGGTTCGGGCGCTAGAGAGGTTGCCATTGCAAGAAAAATATCTGAGAGTAGTGTTGAACATAAAATCTTTTGTGTTTCTTCTGTTCAAAATCCTCAAATAAACAACCTTTGTTGTGATTATTTTATCTGTTCATTGGATCGGCTAAATGATATTTGCAACTATGCTTTAAAGAAAAAAATTGATTTGGTTATTATTGGTCCCGAAAACCCTCTTGAGGGTGGGCTAGTAAACATGCTTGGTGGTGCCGGAGTTGCTTGTGTTGGGCCACGAAAAGAGGTGGCAATGATAGAAACAAGCAAGGCCTTTGCTCGCAGCATAATAGAGAAGTGTTCTCCTCAAAAAAATCCGAAGAGGAGGGTTTTTACCTCGATAGAGGGGGCTAGAGAATATATCGGCGAACTCAACGGTGAGTATGTTATAAAATATGATGGCCTAATGGGTGGAAAGGGTGTAAAAATTTCTGGGGATCACCTGAGCTCTATTTCTGATGGATTAAAATATGCTCAGTCTTTGGTTGATGCGGGCGGTTCTTTTCTGATAGAAGAAAAACTTATTGGTGAAGAGTTTTCTTTGATGAGCTTTGTAGATGGAAAAACATGTTGCCACATGCCCGTTATTCAAGACCACAAAAGAGCATTCGACGGTGACGTTGGTCCAAACACGGGAGGGATGGGAACATACTCTTTTGCCAATCACTCTCTTCCATTCCTAAAAAAGGCCGACGTTTTAAGTGCACAACAAACGAACGAGCTTGTTGTAAAACAACTGCTTAAGGAAACCGGTACGCCTTTCGTCGGCATTTTGTATGGCGGGTTTATGCTCACCAAAAGCGGTGTTAAGGTTATAGAATACAATGCCCGCTTTGGTGACCCAGAAGCAATGAACGTTTTAAGTTTAATGAAGTCCGACTTTTTAAAGGTTTGTTTTGACGTTGTTGGGGGAACACTCACTAAAGAGTCGGTTGATTTTGAAAAGATGTCAACTGTTTGCAAATATGCTGTTCCTAGCGGTTATCCGGATAAGCCCCTTAAGGGCTTTGTGGTAGAGTGCGACAACAACAACCCAAATATTTTTCTGGCGTCTGTAGAGCTTGTTGATGGCCGCGTTGTGGCCTGCGGGTCAAGAACAGCTGCTGTTGTTGGGAAAAACATTAAAATTGCTGATGCTGAAAAGCTTGCAGAAAACCTCGTTTGTTCTATTGGGGGAGATCTTTTTCATAGAAGAGACATTGGTACAAAAGACCTGCTTTTAAGTAGGGTTGCCAGAATGGAAAAAATTCTTACATGAAGCTCGGCGTTCTAGGCTCTACAAACGGTACAGATCTAGAAGCTATCGTTTCGGCCATAAAAAGTGGAAAATTGGATGCCTCTGTTGAAGTAATAATCTCAAACAATAAAAACTCGGGGATTTTAACAAAAGCAAAAAATCATTCAATTGATTCTTTCTATATTTCTCATAAAAACAAAAAACGTGGTGTTTTTGATTTGGAAATGTCTCAAATTTTAGAGAATAAAAAGGTTGACTTGATTTTGCTTATTGGTTTTATGCGCATCCTTTCTTCTTTGTTTATAGATAGGTGGGCAGGTAAAATTATTAATGTTCACCCTTCATTATTGCCCAAACATGCTGGAGGAATGAACGCTTCAGTCCATGAAAGCGTTTTGCTTTCGGGCGATAAAAAAACAGGGTGCACAATACACCGTGTTACAAAAGAAGTTGACGGTGGCCCTATACTGTTACAGCTATCTTGCCCCGTCGATGCTGGGGACACGGTTGAAGACCTAAAAAATAAAGTGCAGGAGCTCGAAGGCAGGGCGCTTGTGCAAGTAGTTAAAAACTGGAGGAATAATGAATAATAGTCTTTTCTTTAACTTGACTTCGGCTGTAGAAAAAGTTCTACACCTTATAATATTTGGTATGGTTTTGTTTTTATGTTGGTATGAAATAAGCGATGTTGTTTCCTCTGGCACAATTCAAGTTCAAAATGTTTTAATGTTATTTATATATCTTGAAATTATGCAAATGGTCAACATTTTCTTTTCTACTGGTAAAATACCGGTCAGATACCCGCTATATATTGGCATGTTTGCACTTGCTAGGCACATTTCTTTTGAAGATGTGCAGGGGGCGGACTCTTTATATCTGGCGGCTTCGATTGCATTGCTTGCTTTGGCTCTTGTTGCCTTAGCATACAGAGACAAGCTTGTAAATAAAAAGGGTCCAGAACTTCCAGAGGTAGAGTGAAACAAAAAATCTTTCCAAAAACTGCTCTTTTTTCTGTCTCTGACAAAACCGGGCTTGTTCCGTTTGCTTCTTTTCTTGAAAAAAATGGTACAAAAATTATTGCAAGCGGTGGCACCGCCTCCCTCCTTAAACAAAACGGGATAAAAGTAAAGGAGGTTTCTTCTATAACGAAATTTCCTGAAATATTTGGTGGAAGGGTTAAAACACTAAGCCCTCAAATATCTGGTGGAATTTTAGGTCGGCGCGACGCAGATAAAAAAGAGGCAAAGAAAAATAAAATTTTATGGATTGATATGGTTGTTTGTAATCTTTATCCTTTTTCTAGCGTATCAAAAGATCCAAAATCTAGTCTTGAAGACAAAATTGAAAACATTGATATAGGTGGACCCACTATGATTCGAGCTGCTGCTAAAAATTACAAGTGGGTAACAGTTGTTGTAGATACAAAAGATTTTAGTCTAATAAAGAGGGGTCTCCTTTCTGGCGGTGTTTCTGAAAAGTTAAGATTTAGCTTGGCTAAAAAAGCTTTTGGTCATTGTGCTGACTATGATGCCAAAATCTTTGATGTGCTGTCGAAAAAATCATCCGAAAAAAAGTCGGTACTTCGATACGGAGAAAACCCTCACCAAAGCGCATTTGTTGTTAGCAGCGACGGTGGTTCGCGCGGCCTCCCACAAGCAGAAAAAATTCAGGGCAAGGAGCTTTCATATAACAACTATCTAGATGGTGACGCTGCTCTTTTATGTTTGGGTGAATTTAAAAAAGAGCCTGCGTGTGTAATTGTTAAACACAACTCTCCTTGTGGTGTGGGTGTCGGTAAAGATGTTGAGTCTGCATATGAGAGCGCTCTTGCGGTTGACAGCCTTTCTGCTTTCGGTGGTGTTGTTGCTCTCAATAAGAGGTGTACAACCTCTTTGGCAAAAAAAATAAATAAGATTTTCTTCGAAATTATTATTGCTCCCTCCTTTGATAAGGGGGCGCTTTCTGTTTTTTCCAACAAAAAAAACTTGCGCATATTAAAGCTTTCTGGGTATACACCCTCCCCCTTTTCTGTTAAAACAATTTCTGGGGGGAGCTTGGGCCAAGAAAACGACACGTCTTCCTTAAAAACAAATAAGCTTACTTTTCCAACAAAGAAAAAACCAACCAACTCCCAGGTCTCTTCTTTGCTTTTAGCCTGGAAGGTTGTGAAGCACACAAAATCTAATGCAATTGTTGTTGCTAAAAACAATAAAATTATCAGCATTTCTGGTGGACAAACAAGCAGGGTTGATGCTACCAACATTGCCTTTGAAAAAACCAACATTCCAAAAGGTTGTGTTGTTGCCTCTGATGCTTTTTTTCCATTTAAAGATTCTATTAAATCTATGGCGCGCTTTGGGGTGTCTGCTATTGTGCAACCTGGCGGCTCTATAAGAGATAAAGAGGTTATTGAGTCGTGCAATAAAAATAAAATCTCTATGGCTTTTACTGGCTATAGAGTTTTTAAACACTAGGAGTTTATAATGAGAGCTATTGTTTGTAAAAAATTTGGTCCTGTTTCTGACCTTGTTTGGGAAGAAGTTGCTGATCCCATTGCTGGCAAAGGGGAGGTGGTTATAGATATAAAAGCTGCCGGCCTAAACTATCCAGACAACTTAATTGTTCAGGGGTTGTATCAGTTTCAGCCCGAAAGACCTTTTTCTCCAGGACACGAAGGTGCTGGCATTATATCTTCTGTGGGTGAGGGCGTTATGGATTTTAAGGTTGGTCAAAGCGTTGCTTTTTTTATGGGGTTTGGTGCTTTTGCTGAAAAAATAGTTGTACCTGCAGAGCTAGCGTTTCCAATACCAAAAGAACTTCCACATTCTGTTGCTGCGGGTATTTTTATGGTATATGGAACAAGCTATCACGCGCTGGTACAAAGAGCAAACATTGGAAAAAACGATGAGGTTTTGGTTTTGGGGGCAGCTGGCGGTGTTGGATTAGCAGCTATTGACATAGCAAAATCTTTTGGTGCACGCGTTGTAGCGGCTGTATCAACAAAAGAAAAAGCTGAGGTCTGCGCTGGTTATGGAGTGGATGACATTGTTGTTTATGGAGAAAAAAAACTAGACAAGGATGGGCAGCGAGCGCTCACCAAAGAATTAAAATCTAAAAGTATTCGTGGCGGATACTCAATAATATACGATCCCGTTGGTGACTGTTTTGCCGAACCCGCCTTAAGATCTGTTGGTTGGGGGGGAACCTATCTTGTGGTTGGTTTTGCTGCCGGCAAAATTCCTTCCTTTCCTACAAACCTTATGCTTTTAAAGGGTTGTGCGGTCTCAGGAGTGTTCATTGGAAGGTTTCAAAAAGAGGAGCCAGAAAAAAATGCCCAAAACCTTTTGGAAATAGGGCGGTTGTTGGCTAAGGAAAAGCTTAATCCTATGGTTTCTGAAACCATTCGCATGGAAGATTCTGTTGCCGCAATTGAAAGAATTGCTAAACGCGGGGTTGTTGGTAAAGTTGTTTTTGTAAACGACTAACTACACAAGCAGCAAAAACACACACAGTGAAAAAAGGGCAATTGATGGTAAAGCCTTTTTTGGTCTAGACTTAACCCTAATGTGTGTCATTATTGCAAAAAACATTAAAACTGTTATTCCCAACAAACCTAAACTGTTCATTTCTGTGTCTGCGCTCAACAACATTGCAGCAAAAGAAAGTTTTAGTATTCCCGTAAGGTCTCTTAACCAGTCTGGGTAGTTGTAGTCGTTTTTAAACTCGTTAACTATGTTATTATACCTCACAACCCACACAAAAAAAAGGGTTGCAGCTATAACGGTTTGTACTGCGTCTATTATAAGCTCTGTGTTCATTTTTCTTCCTTATAGGTAGTCGGCTGTCAACATCTCCCCTAGAGAGTTCATTGTGCGCCGCGTTATTTCCTCTTCCACGTCCCCCTTTTTAACAAATATAGGGTTTCCAAAAACAATTTTCACTTTTTCTCTTTTGAGGTTTTTAATTTTTTCAATTATTCCTTTGGTTCCCATAACTGCGGTTGGAATTATTGGTATTTCGTTTTTTATTGCAAAATATGCAACGCCTCTTTTCCCCTTTTTTAAACCCCTTCCCTTAATTGTTCCTTCAGGGAAAATACAAACTATCTCTTTTTTGATTATTTGTTGTTGAATTTTTTTGATTGTAGATATTTGAACACTTTCTCTGTTTACCAACAACACTCCATAAGACCAGGGGCCCCAGGCTTTATACCAGGGCAGCTTTGCTTGGTCTTGTGCCATTAAAAAGGTAATCGGCTTTCTTACCGCCGCAGCTATTGGAACGGGATCAACGTCATCTATATGGTTTGGGGCAAGAATGTATGGCCCCTCTTTCGGCAGATTGTTTGTCCCGCCAACAGAATATCTTGTTAATAAAAAACATAACAAAACAGAAACATAGCTTAAAATATATCGAAACAGCTTGTTTCTTGGATGAGATTTTCTCATTTATCTAAAAAGGAAGATCGTCGTCTTCAACTGTTTGATCTAGGTTTTCTTTTTGTGGTCTTTCTTGGTTCATTGATGGAGACGAATCCGTGCTTGACTCTCCTCCTCCTAAAATTTGAATTCCGCCATAGTTGTTTGCCACCACACCAGTAGAATATTTATCGTTTCCGTCTTTGTCTTGCCACTTGTCGGTTTTTAAAGAGCCCTCAACATAAACAAGGGTTCCCTTTTTAACATATGGTTGTACATATTTTTCTGCTGTTGCTCCAAAAACAGTGACCTTTGTCCATTCGGTTCTTTCTTGTATGTTTCCGTCCTTGCTTTTCCAGGATTCGTTTGTTGCAACGCTAAAGGATGCCACCGCATTTCCTTCGCCGGTAAATCTTATTTCCGGGTCTTGTCCCAACCTTCCTATTAACGTTACTTTATTTACTGTTCCTTTTGCCATCTTGTTTCCTTTAGTTAAGGTTTAGTTCATTATAAATTATATCAACTCTTCTTTTAAATTTATTGTCTTTTTTTAATAGTTCCGCAACCTTTTTGTGTGCGTGCATTATTGTTGTATGGTCTCTTCCTCCCAGGTGAACGCCTATTGCGCTCAACGGCATGTCTAAAACCTCTCTTGCTAAATATGCTGCAACCTGTCTCGCCTGTGCAATATTTTTTCTTCTAGACTGTCCCACTATTTCTTCTTGCGAAACGGAAAATATACTACAAACCCCACTCACAACATCTTGCATGTTTGCCTGGCCATACCCTTGATCTCCCAACCTCTCTCTTATAATTGACTCAACCAGGGCCTCATTTATTCTGTCTCCAGAAAGGGTTGCGTGCGCAAATATTTTTGTTATACAACTTTCTAGGTCTCTTATATTGGTTCTCACGTGTGAAGCAATTTTTTCGAGGTGCTCTCCTCCAATTTCCATATTATTTTGCTTGGCCTTAGTAGAGAGTATTGCAACCCTTGTTTCAAAGTCTGGTGGCTGTATGTCTGCGTGAAGGCCGGACTCAAATCTTGATAAAAGCCTGTCTTGCAAACCAACCATTTCTCCCGGATATCTATCGGCTGTCATTACAATTTGCTTTCCCGCCGTATATAAATCATTAAAGGTGTGGAAAAACTGTTCTTGTGTTTGCTCTTTTCCTTGAAAAAATTGTATGTCATCGATTAACAAAACGTCTGCCTTTCTATAAACCTTAGAAAAGTCAAGAGATCTGTTTTCCTGAATGCTTGCGATAAAGTCGTTTGTAAACTTTTCAGATGATGCCAAAACAACATTAAGTTGTTTTTTTCCCGCTATTAGCTCGTTTGCAATAGAGTGCAAAAGGTGTGTTTTGCCTAGCCCAACGCCCCCATAAATAATAAGCGGGTTAAAGTCTGCGCTTCCTGGGGTAGTTGCCACTCTGTGTGCAGCATTTTTTGCAAAAATATTATTTGGGCCCTCTATAAAAGATTGAAAGATGTTATTTGGGTTTATATTGTTTCTTCTGCCCGGATTGCTTTGCTTTGTAGGCTCTTGAGAGTCAAGGTCTGTGGCTGAAATGCTTTGCTCTGACTGTGGTGCAATTGAAATTTTTAATTGTAGTTTTTCGTCCTGCTCCTTAAGAGAAGAAAGTATTATATCTTGATAGTTATTTATAATCCAGTCGTATGCGAACTGGTTTGGTGCCTCTAAAATAAATATATCGTTCGTTACCCCAACAGGTGAGAGGGTTTCAATCCAGGCCTCATATGCGTGGTCTGGTAGTGTTTTTTTTAAATCTTCTGCTACAATTAACCAAAAATTTTTATAGTCCATTAGTTATCCACATCTTATTAACATTTTTTTTTATCTATATTTTATAACTTTACGCTCTTTTTAGTTTGAAGCATAGCCTTTTTTGTCTTTTAATCTTTGTTTTATTTGTTTTACAAATAGTTTAATTGGACTATATTTCGACAAATATATAATTATGAAAAGAACATACCAGCCAAGCAACAGAAAAAGAAAAAACAAGCACGGTTTTATGAAAAGAAAGTCGACCGTTGGGGGCAAAAAAGTTTTGTCTTCTCGTATGAAAAAAGGTCGTAAAAGCCTTACTGTATCCTCTTAAAATGGATCGCAAAACACTCACTGGTTTTATTTTAATCGGTGCAATTTTATTGTTGTGGCCCAGCTATTTAGAGCTTGTTTCTCCCTCAGAAAAAACCCAAGAAGAGCTTATTGTTCCTAAACAGGATCTTGTTGAGAAATATGCTGAACAAAAAGGTGCTTCACAACTAGAGGCCAAAAACGAAACGTTGGGTGAGATTGCTACAAGCATAGTTGAAATTGATGCTGGTCTCTTTGTTACAAAAATTAGCAATACCGGTGGAGGCTCTTTTGTTTCTTATGAGCTTAAAGACCACCTTAAAGAAGGTGAAAGCTCTTTAAATCTTATTGACGTCAACAATCCAAAAAACTTGTCTGTTAGTTTTATTGATCAGAGTGGCTCTGTTGTTGTTTTAGACAATAATTGGATTTTATCTTCTGGCTCCTCAACAGAGCTAAACAAAAACAACCCTTCTTCAACCCTGTCATATTATACTCTTTACAACGGCAAAAGGGTTACTAAAAACATAACCATAAACTTTAATTCATATAATGTTGGCGTTGAGGTTGATTTGCGCAACATTAAGACTGAGTCTTTAGATGGTAAATATAGCCTTTCCTGGTATGGCGGACTGCCAGAGTCGGAGGGAAAACAAGATGCAATGTTTATGGAGGGACTGGTTGGACAAGCTGGAAACATTGAGTCTTTTCGTGTTGGTTCAGCTGGGTTTTTTGGCTCATCTGACACAAGCAACATTGAAAGGGAATCCAAAAAATTTGTTGGTCAGTCAGACTTTGTGGGTTATAGAACAAAATATTTTGGTGTGTTTTTTGTGCCTCAAAAAACAGATGTTGTAGAAATTACAAAATATCCCTCTGTTGAAAGAGCTGCTGTAGATATCTCTGTTTCTCAAGACATAAACTTTGACAAAAATACGTTGTTTCTTGGCCCCTTAGACTATGGGAAGGTTTCGGATCTTAATGTCGGCCTTGAAGATAAAATTCTTGGTTGGCAGTGGCTTTCTTCTGTTTCGTGGTTGGTTTATAGCACAATGATGTTGTTATATAGTTTTATACCAAACTATGGTGTGGTGGTTGTTCTTTTTGCTGTTTTAATTAAGCTTATAACATATCCCTTAATGGCAAAACAGTTAAGATCTTCTAAAAAGATGCAGGAAATTTCGCCAGAACTAAATAAAATAAAGCTAAAATACAAAAACAATCCAACGCTACAACAACAAAAAATTGCCTCCCTCTTTCAAGAAAACAAAATAAACCCCCTAGCTGGCTGTTTACCTCTTTTAATTCAAATGCCCGTCCTTATGTCTGTTTTTATGGTTTTTAGAAACACAATAGAGTTTCGTGGGGAGTCTTTCTTTTTGTGGATAAGTGACCTTTCTTCTGCTGACACGCTTTTGTTTGTAGCTGGGATACCTTTAAACGTTTTACCTTTTTTAATGGCAGCATCAATGTTTTATACGATGAAGCTTAGCTCGGCCAGTCAACCCGCTGGCGGAGACCCTGCCCAAGAAGCAACACAGCAAATGATGAAATATATGTTTCCCGGTATGATGTTCTTTTTGTTTTATTCGTTTCCTTCAGGTTTAAACCTTTACTATTTATGTTTTAACGTTATGCAAATTCTGCAACAAAGAATTATAAACAACGAAAAAACTTCAACCTTAAAAAAATAAATGGCTATTGTAGCTTGTTCAACTCCTCCAGGAAGAAGCGGTATTGCAGTTGTAAGGCTTTCTGGAAAAAGTGCTCTTGGGATTGTAAAGACTTTTGTTGGTGGCGGGTCTTTAAAAAAAACACACCTTTCTCCCTCCCTTGTTGAGCTTGTAGATAAAAAGCGCCGCGTTTTTGATCAAGCTGTTATTACTCAATACTTATCTCCTAATTCTTATACAGGAGAGGATCTTGTTGAAATTTCTTGCCACGGAAACCCAATAATTGTATCTAAAATTATTGACCTTTGTATTGAGGCCGGCGCAGAAATTGCTGAGCCCGGAGAGTTCACAAAAAAAGCATTTTTAAATGGTAAAATGGATTTATCTGAAGCAGAGTCTGTGTCTTCAATTATACACGCAAAGTCTTTGGCCGGCGTTCGGTCTGGAATTAAAAATCTAAAAGGGGCTCTTTCTGGTTCAGTTATTAAAATTAAAAAATCAATTATAAGCTGTGTTGCCAACCTTGAGTTTAACCTAGATATTTCGGAAGAGGATCTACAGCCTAACATTATAAACACCACCCTTGAGGAGGTCAAAGCTCAGATTGTTGTGCTGGAGTCGCTGACAGAAAGCTTTAAAGAGTCTCAGTTTTTTCAAGAGGGTGCGTCTATTGTCTTGGCGGGTCCGCCCAATGCGGGCAAATCTACCCTCTTTAACGCGCTAATTAATAAAAAACATTCTATTGTTACAAAAGAAGAAGGTACAACAAGAGATGTTGTTGAAAAAAACTTTTTAATTAAACAGCTTCCGATTATACTAAAGGACACTGCTGGAATTAGGGGTGGTCAAAGCGAAGCAGAAAAACAGGGTATATTAAAATCAAAGGAAGAGATTTCGAGCGCTGACCTTGTTATAATGTTTAACCAAAAACCACAAAAACCCCTATCTAAACACCTTTATGTTTTTAATAAATCTGACATAAACACAACGACCGACAATTATGATATTCATATTTCTGCCAAGGAAAACAAAAATATTAGTAAACTAAAAGACCTAATTTATAAAAGGCTTGTTGGAGATTTTTCTTTAGGTGAAGTTTTATTAACATCAAAAAGACAATCAAGGTCTGTGTTGGCAGCATCAGAACACCTAAAAATGGCGTCGGTCCTACTTAAAAACGGCGATTCTCTTGAGCTTGTTGTTGAAGATTTAAACTGTTGTATTATGGAGTTAGATAAAATAACAAATAAAACATCCAGGGATGATATTTTAGAAAGTGTCTTCTCTTCTTTTTGTGTTGGGAAATAGTTTCACGTGAAACGCAAAACAAACTATGCTGTTGTTGTCGTTGGTGGGGGTCACGCTGGACTAGAAGCTGCCCTAATATCACATAAAAGAGGAGTTAAAACCTTGCTGGTTTCCATGGACAAAAAATCTGTTGGAAGAACCTCCTGTAATCCAGCCATTGGCGGTTTAGCTAAGGGGCAAATGGTAAAAGAGGTTGATGTTTTGGGCGGCATTATGGGGTTTTTTGCAGACATGTCAACACTACAAAGCAAAACGCTAAACATGTCAAAGGGTCGTTCTGTTTGGTCTCCAAGGTCTCAGATTGATAAAAAGCTTTATGAAAAAATTGCACAACAACACGCTAAAGCGGTCGGATTAGACGTTTTTGAAGGAGAGGTTGTTGGTCTTAATATTAAAAAAAATAGGGTCTGTGGTGTTAAGCTAAAAGGGGGAGATGAAATTTCCTGTAATGCAGTAGTGTTAACCTGTGGAACTTTTTTAAACGGCTTAATACATATAGGAAAAAAACAAATACACGCCGGCAGATATGGTGAAGAAAGATCTAAGGGAATCACTGAGTTTTTAAACTCTATAGGTTTAACGTCGGGAAGATTAAAAACAGGGACGCCTCCAAGAATTAAAAAATCTTCTGTTAATTGGGGGGCAGGAGAAGAAGATTTTGGAGACAAAAACCCAAAACCCCTATCCTATAGAACAAAAAACTTTAAACCTAAAGACGAGCCGTGTTTTTCTTTTAGGACAAAGAAAGAAACCCATGAAATGATTTTAGAAAACTTACATTCTTCTGCGATGTATTCTGGTAAAAGCATGGCAAAAGGACCAAGATATTGTCCTTCTATTGAGGATAAGGTATATAAGTTTAAACAAAACCCTTCACACCTTTTACAGTTAGAACCGGAATGGACCAGGTCTGAACAAATATATGTTAATGGTTTTTCTACAAGCCTCTCTGAAGATGTACAATTAAAATGTTTACAAACTGTTAGTGGCTTAGAAAGAGTTGAGTTTATACGGCCCGGATATGCAATAGAATACGATTTTTTTCACCCCTCTCAACTTAAAAATACCCTAGAAAGTAAGGCTATTGATGGTCTTTTTTTAGCCGGACAAATAAATGGTACATCCGGGTATGAAGAAGCTTCTTCACAAGGAATAATAGCAGGAATAAATGCATCCTGTTTTGTTTTAAATGAAAAGCCTTTAGTTTTAAAAAGAGAGGATGCATATATAGGTGTGTTAATAGACGATTTAATATTAAAAGATACCAACGAGCCCTATAGAATGTTTACTTCTCGTGCAGAATATAGATTACAACTAAGATCTTCCAATGCAGACCAAAGACTATTAAAATATGCAAAAGAATACAATTTGTTAAATGATGAAACTATTGAAACTCTTTTACATAAAATTGAAAAAACGGAACAATTGGTTAAAAAATTAAATGAAACAAGTATAAAACCAGTTGAAATAAATGAAAGGCTTGCTTTTTTAGGTGAAAATGAGATAAAAGAGTCACAAAAAATTTCAAATATTTTAAAACGTCCTCCCCTAACAATTAAAGACTTTAAAATTAAAAATACACGCTCTAAACTTTTAAATAATTTTATGGAAGATGAAATATTATTTGAAGCCGAGACACTTATTAAATATAGCGGCTATATTAATAGACAACAGGAAGAAATAGATAAAATAAAAGTTTATGAAGAAATGATTATACCAAACAATTTTAATTATAATGAGATAAAAAGCATTTCTAATGAGAGCAGGGAGAAATTTATTAATATAAAACCTCAAACAGTAGGACAGGCTCAAAGAATTAATGGTATTAGACCATCAGATATTTCTATTTTATTAGTATATTTAAGGCGTCCGTTTCACGTGAAACAAAAATGAAAAATTTTATATACATATTAATGTTTACCGGTTTTGTTTTTTCTCAAGAAGAAGTTCTGCTTGATAGGGTTGCCTCTGTAGTTGAAAATAAAATAGTTTTAATGAGTGATGTAGTTTTAGCTGCAAACGCTGTTGCAGCACAACAAAATTTAAATCCAAATACTAATCCTGTCATTTATAAAAAACTATTAGAAGACTCTAGAGAAAGCATGGTTGAACAATTATTAATTATTGAAATGGCAGAACAGGACTCTGTTGAAATTTTAGATAAAGATATAGATAAGGCTCTTAATCAACAAATCGAAAACATTATTTCTCAAACAGGCGGAAAAGAACAGGCGGAAAAGGCTTTGGGTAAAAAACTATCTGATTTTAAAAGATCATATAGGGACGATATGAGGGGAAAGTTGTTGGCGGAAAAATATACTTCTTCTCTTACCTCATCAATAAGTGTTTCTAGAGGTGATATTATAGATTTTTATATGTCATATAAAGACAGTATACCTTCATTTCCAACTCTTTATAAAACTCATCATATTTTATTAGAAATAAAACCGTCTGAAGAATCTCAAAATAAGGCTTTTGAAAAAACATTAAACATTAAAAAAGAAATTCTTAATGGTTTAGATTTTGGTGAAGCTGCAAAAAAATATTCAACTGACCCAGGATCTAAAAATGAGGGTGGAAATTTAGGATATGTTTCAAGAGGGGTTTTTGTTGATGAATTTGAAAAAGTTGTATTCACTGTAGAAAAAAATAAAATAACAGATCCTATAAAAACCCAATATGGTTATCACTTAATAGAGGTTTTAGAAAGATCTGGAGAAAAGGTTTTAGCTAGGCATATTTTAATTAGAAATGAAACTACAGAGGCTGATAAAAAAAATACTTACGAAAAAGCAAATCTAATTAATGAAAAATCAAATATAATTAATAAATAATGAATATTCTTTGACAATTTAGTGCTGCACAAGATTTTTCAGACGACAAAACTAGTGGACCTGGAGGCGGATTGTTAGGAATGATTGATTTAGAATATTATCAAGTTCCAGAATTAAAAAAAATCTATTAAAGATATTAATGTAAAAACAGTAAGTAATCCTATCCTTACTAGTTTTGGTTATCATTTAATATGGGTACAGGAAATTAAAATGGGCGGACCTCCAACCCTAGAAAACAACTGGTTAGACTTAAAAGATATGGCCTTAAATAAAAAAAAGGCTGATTGGTATAACAGTTGGATATCTGAAGTTAAAAGTAAATTTTATATAAAAAGAAATCCACTTACTTATCCACAAATAGGTGGATAAATTATATTTTTTATTTTCTCTATTTTATTAACATTTTATTAACCAATTATTAACCTATTTTTTTTATAAAATTTTAATATTTTTATCTCGACAAAATTTAAATTTATATTAGTTTTCCACATATAAACTCTTATAATATTATTAATAGTTTTTTATATATAAATATTTAATAAATATATAGGGTACTTAAAGCTTGTACTGAAACCATTATTATTTTAATATTGAAGGTTAATTATGAACATTTCAACCACAAAAAAAGAATTACAAAAGGCATTTTCAAAATTAACTAAAACAACACAATTAAAATCTCAAAATCCCCTAGTGAATTATACTTACATTTCTTCTTCGGCCGCAGGAGTTACTTTACATTCAACCGATTTAGAAGTCGGTATTAAAACACAAATTAATGCATCTGTAAATAACAATGGAGAGGGGTTATTTCCAACCTCCGAAATGAATGATATTATTAATGTTATTGATGATGGAAGAGTAGACGTTGAAGTTTCTGGTCCACATATTAATATTAAATCAGAAAAAGGAATTTCATTTGATATATCCACAGTTCCTTTTCAAGAATATCCCGATATTCCAGAAAATACACATGAAAATTTATATTGTATTGATACACAAAGTTTAAAAGATATTATATCTTCATTATTATATGCTGTTAATAATGAACCTACAAAACCTGCATTAAATGGGGCATGTTTTAATTTTTTAGAAGGCACTATTGATTTTGTTGCTACAGACGGACACAGACTTGTTAAAATTTCTAAACAAAATAATACAAGTATTTTAGGTTCTTTTATTATACCTAAAAAGTTTTTATCTATTTTAGGATCTTTTTTAGAAGGTCAATCAGAAACTAATTTAATTATTAGTGGAAACTATATTTTTACAAATAATAATAAAGATGTTTTTTATTCAAAAATTATTGATGAAAAATATCCTAACTATAATGCTGTTATTCCGGAAGAAAATCCTCTTTTATTAAAAGCAAGTAAAAGTGAAATGTTAAATAATATAAAAGCCGCTTCTATAGCTACAAATAAAAATACAAATCAAATATCATTAAATTTATCAGAGGGTAAAGTTTATTTTAAGAGTGTTAATCAACCAGAAAGTAAAACAGTGCACGCCCCTTTAAAGACAGCAGAATATTCTGGTGAAGATATGTCTATAGGATTTAATGCCATTTATTTAAAGGAAGCAGTTTCAAAATATTTAAATGAAGAAATAATTTTTACTTTTAAAGACTCTTTGTCTGCTACTCTTTTCTTGCCTAAAATAAACGATCAAAAAACTATAATATTATTAATGCCTGTGAGGATAAATGACTAAAAACAATTATGGCGCTGACAAAATATCTGTTTTAAAAGGATTAGAGGCAGTTAGAAAAAGACCAGCCATGTATATTGGGGATGTTGGAAGAAGAGGTTATCACCATCTTGTTAGTGAAGTAGTTGATAATAGTATAGACGAAGCCTTAGCTGGTTTTTGCACATCAATAATTGTAACTATAAAAAATGATGGTTTTATATCTATTGAAGATAATGGTAGAGGAATACCAGTAGAAATTCATAAAACAGAAGGAAGGCCGGCACTAGAAGTTGTTATGACAGTTCTTCATGCTGGTGGAAAATTTGATAAAAACACATATAAGGTTTCTGGAGGTTTACACGGGGTGGGTGTTTCTGTGGTAAATGCTTTGTCAGAATCTTTAATAGCTGAAGTACATCGAGATGGAAGTCACTATAAACAAGAATATTCTATAGGAAAACCAACAACCGACGTAGAAAAAGTTGGTAGTAGTAATAAAACAGGAACAATAATATCCTTCAAACCCGACCACTCTGTTTTTTCACACAATGGTTTTGAAGAGGAAATAATTAAAGGAAGACTAAAAGAATTAGCATATTTAAACAAAAATTTATCAATTAAAATGATTAATGAACCAGAAGAAACAGAAACCGAATATTGTTTTCCTGGAGGTCTTTCAGATTTTGTAAAATATTTAGATGGAGGTGAAGATTTAATTCATGATGAGGTCATTTCTGTGTCCAGAGAAGATATAGAGGTTCCTGTTGATTTAGCACTTAGATATAGCACTAACTATAATAGTAATATATTTTCATTTGTAAATAATATTAACACTATTGAAGGAGGTACTCACCTTTCAGGCTTTAGATCTGCCCTAACGAGAGCATTAAACAGCTATGCAAACAAAAATGATTTAATTAAAACGAAAAAAAACGAAAAATTTTCTCTTTCTGGAGACGACTTTAGAGAGGGATTAACTATTGTTCTTTCGGTAAAAGTTCAAGAACCTCAGTTTGAAGGACAAACAAAAACCAAACTCGGAAACGGGGATGTTAAGGGCCTTGTTGATAATGTGGTTTATGATGGAATTCAGGCGTTTTTAGAACAAAATCCAAAGGTTGGAAAAAAAATTATAGAAAAAGCAGCTGAAGCAGCTAGAGCAAGAATTGCCGCAAAAAAAGCCAGAGAACTTGTTAGAAAAAAGTCTGGTCTTGGATCAACAACATTGCCCGGAAAATTAGCAGACTGCTCCAACAAAGACCCCCTTCAATGTGAATTGTTTTTAGTTGAGGGAGATTCTGCTGGAGGAACAGCAAAACAGGGAAGAGACAGAAGAACACAAGCTATTTTACCTCTACGAGGAAAGGTTATTAATTCTGAAAAAGCTCGAGAAGACAAGCTTTTAGCAAACAATGAAATTCAATCAATTATAACAGCCCTAGGCTGTGGTTTTGGTGAAGATGAAGACGACCCAAGCAGCTTTAACCCCGAAAAACTAAGATATCACAAAATAGTTATAATGACAGACGCAGACGTAGATGGTAGTCATATTAGAACCCTTTTATTGACGTTTTTTTGGAGAAAAATGAAGAGTTTAGTACAGGGAGGTTTTTTATATATGGCAATGCCACCGCTATATAAAATGAAACAAGGTAAAAAAGAAAGATATGCTTATACAGACGAAGAAAGAGATAACGTTTTACAAAGAATGGAGTCTGAAAATAAGGCAAAAATTGACATTCAAAGATATAAAGGTTTAGGAGAAATGAATGCTGAACAGCTTTGGGATACTACGATGAATGCGGAAACTAGAACACTGATGCAGGTAACAGTTGATCATATTATGGAAGAAGAAACCAATGTAAGGTTTAGAGAATTAATGGGAACGGAAGTAGAACACAGAAGAGCTTTTATTACTGAAAGAGCTAAATTTGCAACAAACATAGATATATAAAATGGACCTAGGTAGAGACAACATATTAGATAAACAACTAGTAAAAGAGCTCGAAGAAAGCTATTTAAACTATTCAATGTCGGTTATTATGTCGAGAGCGCTTCCAGACGCTAGAGATGGACTAAAGCCGGTACACAGAAGAATTCTTTTTAGTATGAGCGAAATGTCAGCGATGTGGAACAGGCCCTATAAAAAATCTGCTAGAGTTGTTGGAGAGGTTTTAGGTAAATATCACCCACACGGAGACAGTTCTATATATGATGCTATGGTTAGAATGGCACAAGATTTTTCCATGAGACATGAGTTGGTTCAAGGTCAAGGAAACTTTGGATCAGTTGACGGCGATAGGGCAGCAGCAATGAGATATACCGAATCAAGAATGTCTAAACTTGGTGGAGAACTTCTCAGAGACATAGAAAAAGAAACTATTCCATGGACAAAAAACTTTGATGAAACATTAAAAGAGCCGGCCGTTCTTCCAGCGGTATACCCAAACCTTCTTGTTAATGGGTCAGAGGGAATTGCTGTTGGAATGGCAACAAAAATTCCACCACACAATCTATCAGAACTTATTAATGGCCTAGTAGAACTAATGTCCAATCCAGAGGCAGAAGTTAAAGACCTTATGAAACACATTAAGGGGCCAGATTTTCCGACATCAGGAAAAGCTCTTGGAATTCAGGGTATAAAAGACGCCTATGAAACTGGAAGAGGAAAAGTTATTATGCAGGGAAGGGCACACGTAGAACCTTCATCAAAAGGAAGAGATTCTTTAATTATTACAGAGCTTCCATATCAGGTAAACAAAGCCAACTTAATAGAAAAAATAGCATATTTAGCCAGAGATAAAAAAATAGAAGGAATAGCAGAGCTAAGAGATGAGTCTGATAAAGATGGAATGAGAGTGGTTATTGAAACAAAAAGAGACGCTGTCCCCGAGGTTGTTTTAAATCAACTATATAAACAAACACAACTTCAAGATACTTTTGGAATAATATTGTTAGCTCTTGTTGACGGTACGCCAAAGGTTATGAACTTAAAAGAAATTTTAGAGGTTTTTATATCGTTTAGGCTAGACGTTGTTGTAAAAAGAACAGAATTTGATCTTTCAAAGGCAGAAGACAGAGCACACATCTTAGAAGGTTTAAAAATAGCATTAAACAATATTGATAAAATCGTTGAAACAATTAAAAAGAGCAAAGACCCCACATCCGCAAAAGAGTCCCTAATGAGTGGCTTTGGGCTTTCAGAAAAACAATCTCAAGCAATTTTAGATATGAGGCTTCAAAGGTTAACGGGACTAGAAACAGACAAAATTATTAGTGAGTACAAAGATATTATACAGCATATAGCCGAGCTCAAAGGAATTTTAGAAAGCAAGGCTAAAAGAATGGAAATAATTAAAGAAGAGCTTCTCGAAATTAAAGATAAGTACGGAGAAAAAAGAAGAACTGAAATTATAGAAGATTTTACCTCCCTCAGTATTGAAGATATGATAGCTGAAGAAGAAATGGTTTTAACTATAACGCACAACGGCTATATAAAAAGAACAAGCCTTAGCACATATAGAAGTCAAAGAAGGGGCGGAAGAGGAGTGCAGGGGGCAAGCTCAAGAGAAGAAGATTTTGTTGAACATTTGTTTGTAGCAAACACACATAGTTATATTTTGTTTTTTACAGATAAAGGAAAATGTTATTGGGTTAAGGTTTATGATATACCAGAGGGCGGCAGGGCTGCCAAGGGAAGAGCTATTGTTAACCTTATAGGCTGTGAACCAGACGAAAAGGTAAGCGCATTTATTAGTGTAAAAGAATTTAACGATGATCATTTTGTGGTAATGGCAACAGAAAAGGGAATTGTCAAAAAAACTAAACTATCTGCATATTCAAACCCAAGAAAAAAAGGAATTTATGCTGTAGAAATTAGAGATGGAGATAGGCTTATAGAGGCAAGGGTTTCTACGGGAGATAATGATATTTTGCTCGGAACAAGGAACGGTAAAGCTATAAGGTTTTCAGAAGAACAAATCAGGCCAAGCGGAAGAAAAACTATGGGAGTAAAGGGAATAACACTAAGCTCCGAAGATGATAGGCTGGTAGGAATGTTGTTAATCAAAAGAGAGGGAACAACGGTTCTGGTGGCAACAGAAAAAGGTTTTGGAAAAAGAACAGAAATAGCACAATATCGCGCTCAAAAAAGAGGCGGAAAAGGCGTGTACTAACCATGAAGACAACAGACAAGGTTGGAAAGATGGTTACAATTAAAGAGGTTGTTGATAATGACGATTTGATGATAATTACCAACCAGGGGGTGTTAATTAGACTGCCGGTTGCACAAATAAGGTCTATAGGAAGAGCAACCCAAGGGGTTAAACTTATTAAACTTGGAGAGGGAACGCTGGTTTCGTCTATTACAAGAATAATAACCGAAGAAAACAACGAAAATGAAATAGTTGAAGTAGAGGGTGAAAATGAAATCAATAACCCAAAATCTGAAGAAGCTGCAATCTAAGCTTTCTAAAAACAAAAAAATCAATTTGGTTGTGGTGACCAAAACCAGATCAGAAAAAGAAATAGAAGAGGCAATAGACGCTGGAGCCACATCAATAGGCGAAAATAGAGTACAGGAAGCAGAAAAAAAATTTCCAAAAATTAGAAATATAAACAAAGTAGAAAAAAGGCTTATAGGGAGCCTCCAGTCAAATAAGGCAAAAAAAGCAACCAATATTTTTGATGTGATTGATTCGGTCGATTCGTTGCGCTTAGCAAAAAAAATATCAGATGCAGCAAAGCAAATAAACAAAAAACAACGAGTTTTAATTCAAATTAATAGCAGTGGAGAAAAAACAAAGTCGGGGTTTTTATTAGAAGAAAAAGAAAAAATACTAAAATGCGCCGAAAACGCAAACATTGAAATAGAAGGTCTTATGACAATGGGGCCAAACACAACGAATAAAAGTGAAATTTTAAAAGCTTTTAAACAAACCAAAAACTTATTTGATGACCTGGCAAAAAACCACAACATGAAAATGAAAACCTTGTCAATGGGAATGAGCGGAGACCTTGAGTTGGCAATTCAAGAGGGAACAACCATGATAAGAGTTGGAACGGCAATCTTTGGGAAAAGGCCTAAGGTTGTTTGATTTTAAAAACTGGCTTAAGCCTAAGCACCACAAAAGACTGTGGGGCGTTGGGTTTGTGGGCGCCCTGGCAACAACCACCCTTATGTTTCTGTTGCTTAGAGTTGAAAAGGTTTTTGTTTTACAGACATACCATCTGGGCAGAGGGTGGTTTTTAGCTATTTTTTTTATTATTTTTTTAGAATTGGCTTTAATATTGTTTTGGGCCCTGCTTAGCCTTCCTCCAAAAAACAGGGGAATACTTCTCTCAACCAAAGGAATATATTTTTTTATAAGACATCCGATATATACCACAATAATTTTTCACCTAAACATATTAACCTCGCTTTGGTTTGGCTCATATATTTTATTAATATCTATTCCCGTTCAATACCTTTTGTGGTCAAGGTTGGTGGTGGCAGAGGAAGAATACCTTATTAGCATTTTTGGACAAGAATATTTAGATTATATGTCGCACACCCCAAGATTTATTCCTTGGGGGTAGCAGACATCTAAAAAGGAGTAATAATGAAAAAAATATTTTTAACAATTTTATTTATGGGAGCAATTATGTCACAAGAAAAACACTACGGATTTGAATATGTAAAAGAGTCTGGGGGCATAAAAGAATACAAAATGACATCCAACAACCTAAGGGTTTTATTAAAAAAAGACAAAAGTGCACCAGTTGCAACCTTTATGGTTACATATGAGGTTGGATCGAGAAATGAAGCAATTGGGTACACGGGATCAACGCACCTCTTGGAGCACCTGATGTTTAAGGGCTCAAGAAAGTTTAACACAACAAAAGGAAACTCTGTTTTTCAAACCCTTCAATCTCTTGGAGCTAGAATGAATGCAACCACATGGCTAGACAGAACAAACTATTTTGCTGTGCTGCCAAGTGAACACCTTGAATCGCTTATTGAAATAGAGGCAGATAGAATGAGAAACGCCTGGATTAAAGAAGAAGACAGGCAGTCGGAGATGACTGTTGTTAGAAACGAGTTTGAGAGAGGACAAAACAGCCCATCTGGGGTGTTGGATGAACATATTTGGGCCACAGCATATCACGCACACCCATACCACCACTCAACAATAGGGTGGAAGGAAGACATAGAAAACGTATCAATAGAAAGGCTAAAAGAGTTTTATGACACTTTTTATTGGCCAAACAATGCAACAGCAATAGCAATTGGCGACTTTGAAGAGAAAGATGCGCTGGCAATGATAAAAAAACACTTTGGTAAAATAAGAAAAAGCACAAAACCTATTCCAGAAGTTTATACTGCAGAGCCAGAACAGGAAGGAATAAGAACGGTTACGCTTAAAAGGGCGGGACAACAGGGGATAGTGGGGGTTGCCCACAAAACTCCATCAGCAACCAATAAAGACGCTGCAGCATTTATGGTTCTTTCTTCAATTCTTTCATCTGGGAAAAACAGCAGATTTTATAAAAATATTACCGACAAGGGTTTAACAACCAGTATATATATTTGGGACTCACTGTTCAAAGATCCCGGACTTTTTACTGTGTACGCGAACCTATCTCCGGACGTAAAACATAAAACAGTTGAAAGCCTTATTATACAAGAGTATGAAAAAATTAAAACAGACGGTGTCACAGAAGCGGAAGTAAAAAAAGCTCAAGCACAACTGGTGGCAGCAATGAAATTTTCGCAAGATGGAAGCTATGCAATAGCAAGCGGGCTAAACGAGGCAATAGCAAGCGGAGACTGGACGCTTTATACAACATATAGCGAGAAAATTAAAAACGTTACCAAAGAAGATGTGCAAAGAGTTGTGGTAGAATATTTTAAAGAAGACCTTAGCACCGTTGGATATTTTATTCCCAAAAACAAAGGAGCACAGGGTGAGCGTGCAATAACAAGCGCAAAAGAGCTTGAAAAAATAAAGAAAAAATATATTACAGGAGCAGAGGAAGAGAGCCTTTCTTCAAAGATTGTTCAGTCAGAGCCAATAAGCGGCGTAAGACTTTTTTCTCTTGAAAGAGGGAGCGGTGTTGTTACAATGCAAGGAAGTTTTTTGGGTGGAGATGTTTATTCAAACGAAAACAGAAGAGTTTCTGATATGGTTGCATCAATGCTAGACCAAGGCACAAAAAACATGTCAAAGTTTGAAATAAGCGAAAAACTTGAGTCGGTGGGGGCGAGACTAAACTTCTTTAATGGGCAGGCTAGGGTTGGTTTTAGTGGCAAGTTCTTAGAGGAAGACACGGAAATGGTGTTTGAAATAATGGCAGACCAAATTAAAAATCCACTTTTTTCAGAGCAAGAGCTCGAAAAGGTTAAAAAAAGAGCTATAGCAGGGTATAAAAGAAGCAAAGAGAGCACCAGAGGAAACGCAATGAACAACATGTTGGAGGCCTTTTATGGAAAAGACCATCAAAACTCACCAACAAACCCAGACCAAGCAATTGAAGACATTAAAAAGATCACAGCTCAAAACCTTGAAGAATACCACAGAAAAAACTATGGAACAGGATCAATGGTTATTGTTGTTGTAGGAGACATTAAACACCAAGAGTTGGAAAAAATGGTTAAAGAAAGTTTTGGTGGGTGGAAAAAATCTCCGCTTAATACCAAACAAGAAGAGAGGGTAGCGAGCAAAAAGGCGGGCAAGGTTTACTTAACCATGCAAGATAAAACAAGCACAGATTTCTTGGTAGGAACAGCCCTTGAAATTGACAGATATCATCCAGATTACCTTCCCCTATATCTTGGCACACACACCCTTGGCGGGAACTTCTCTGCCAGGCTGATGCAGACAGTTAGGGTAAAAGAGGGCTTAACATATGGAATAAACTCTTCTCTTTCGGGTTTTGGAAACGGAAACGATGGTTATTGGATGGTGGGAGGAACCTTTGCGCCACAACTTCTTTCAAAGGGAGAAAGCTCAACACTTAGAGAGGTTAAACTGTGGTTGGAGAAAGGAATTACTCAAAAAGAACTTGATGTAACAAAATCAACGCTAACCGGCGGTTTTCAGGTGGGGTTTGACACTACAGGAGGATTGGCCAGCGGAATATTATCTGCTGTTGTAACACACAACAGCCTCGAATATTTAGATAGCTATCCAGAACAGGTTAAAAAAATAACACTAGACCAGGTAAACGAAGCAATTAAAAAATATATAACGCTTGATGGTCTATATAGGGTGGCCGCAGGGTCAATAGATCAAGACGGAAACCCCCTAAAAGAGGACTAAAAGATTTTATGATTAAAGCTATTTTGGCCTGCGATGAAAGCGGTGGAGTTAGCAAAAACGGAACAATCCCCTGGCCAAAAAACCTAAAAGACTTAAAATGGTTTAAAAAAAACACCTCAAACAACATTGTTGTGATGGGCTCAAAAACATGGGATGACCCCCTAATGCCCTGGCCGCTACCGAACAGGACAAACGTATTAGCTACAAACAGAAAAAAAATTTTTCCACTAGCTGACACCCACATTAGTGGAAATCTGTGCGAAGCAATACTAGAAATTTCAAACCAAAATAAAGATAAAATAGTTTGGATTATTGGTGGCCCAAACATAATCGACCAAACACTAAATATCATAGAAGAGTTTTATTTGAGTCGAATACCTGGATCATATGAGTGTGACGGGTTTTTGTCTTTAAAAAAAATAGAACAGCTATTTAAAAAACGATGGTCTGAAAAACACAGCACGGTTGAATTTCAGATTTGGGAAAAAAGGTAAACAGTGAAACAATATATAGGCGCCCTAGAACACATTCTCAAACAAGGAAAAGATAGGGGCGATAGAACGGGAATAGGAACTAGAGGAGTTTTTGGTTATCAAATGCGCTTTGATTTGAGAAACACCTTCCCCGCGGTAACCACAAAAAGGTTGGCGTGGAAAAGCGTGGTCAGCGAGCTTTTGTGGTTTTTAGAGGGAAGCACGGACGAAAGAAGGTTGGCAGAAATACACTTTGGAAAACAAAAAAAAGAACTAGTAGACAAAAAAACAATATGGACAGCAAACGCAGACATGCAGGGTCGCTCTTTGGGGTACAAAAACAACGACCTTGAAAAGCAGCTTGGTCCAGTTTACGGAAAACAATGGAGATCGTGGGGAAAAGACAAGCAAGGCGTAGACCAAATATCACAGGTTATTAATGAAATAAAAACAAATCCTGACAGCAGAAGACATATTGTTAGTGCATGGAATGTTGAAGAGGTTGAGAGCATGGCTCTTCCGCCGTGCCACACAATGTTTCAATTTCATATACAAAACAACGAACTTAGTTGCCAGCTGTACCAAAGAAGCGCGGATATGTTTTTAGGGGTTCCGTTTAATATAGCCTCTTATGCCCTATTGACGCACATTATGTCAAGCATATTAAATCTTAAGCCGGGAGATTTTATTTGGACAGGAGGAGATTGTCACATATACAACAACCATTTTAATCAAGTAAAAGAGCAAATTACAAGGAAACCAAAAGAGGGTCCAACCCTAGAAATGCCAAAATTTAGTAGCATTGACGATGTGACAAAAAGCAGCCCAGAGCACTTTAAGCTGATTAACTATAAACCAATGGACAGTATCAAAGCTCCAATGGCCGTTTAAATATTTTAACAATATTTATGATAAACGGATATTTTTAGGTTTATATTCGCAGCACACCAAACACAAAATGAGAAAAGAAAAATTTAGAAATATTGCTATTATTGCCCACGTAGATCACGGAAAAACTACCCTTGTTGATGGAATGTTGCAACAAAGCGGAACATTTAAGGCGCACCAAGAAGTTGAAGACAGGGTAATGGACTCAATGGATATAGAAAAAGAAAGGGGTATTACAATTACTGCTAAAAATACCGCTATTTATTATGACGACATAAAAATTAACATTATGGACACCCCCGGACACGCAGACTTTGGAGGGGAGGTAGAAAGAAGTTTAAACTTAGTAGACGGAGCGCTCTTGTTGGTGGATGCAAGCGAAGGACCGCTTCCACAGACAAGGTTTGTATTAAAAAAAGCACTAGATAAAAATTTGCCTATAATTTTGGTTATTAACAAAGTTGACAGGCCAGATGCAAGAATTGAAGAGGTGGTAGATGAGGTTTATGACCTATTTATAGACCTTGGAGCCAACGAAGAGCAAATTGAGTTTCCAATACTTTACACTAATGCCAAAGAGGGTATAGCAAACAGCGAAAAAAGTGGAGCCTCGAGCGATCTAACCCCCCTTTTTAAAGAAATTATACAAAACATTCCAGGGCCAATAGCAGACAACACAACAACCCCACAATTTTTAATTACCAACTTAGACTATGACCCATATGTTGGTCAAATAGCAATAGGAAGACTAAACAACGGCGAGCTAGAAATGAACAAAACCTACTCGCTTTGCGGAGAAAAAAAAATAACAAAAAATTTGAGATTTTCTGCGCTTTACACCTTTAAGGGTTTAAAAAAAATAAAAGTAGAAAAACTAGAAGCGGGTGACATTATAGCAACCGCCGGCATTGATAATATTTCAATAGGCGACACAATTTCTTCAAGCGAAAACCCCAGCCCCCTACCAAGAATACAGATCGACGAGCCAACAGTGTCCATGCTTTTTTATGTAAATAGTGGACCGTTTGCAGGAAAAGAAGGAAAATACCTAACAACAAGACATATAAACGATAGGTTGGAGCAGGAAGTTTTAAGCAACGTATCTCTTGAGGTTTTAAAAACAGACAGGGCAGACGCATATGAGGTCAGAGGAAGGGGAGAGTTGCAAATGGCCGTTTTGATTGAAACCATGAGAAGAGAAGGGTACGAGTTTATGGTTTCAAAACCAAAAGTTATAACAAAAGAGAAAAACGGGGTTGTTTTAGAGCCCATGGAAAAGGTTTTTTTAGACATACCAGAAGAAAGGGTTGGCGTAGTAACAGAAAAGCTTTCAGAAAGAAAGGGAAGAATGACAAACCTCCAAAACCACGGGTTTGGCAGAGTTTCTTTAGAGTTTTTAATACCTTCTCGAGGACTAATTGGCTTTAGAAGTCAATTTGTAACAGATACAAAAGGTGCAGGGATAATGAACAAGATATTTGAAGGGTATCAGCCGTGGTTTGGAAGAATACCACAAAGAAGTACAGGCGCCCTAGTAGCAGATAGGCCTGGAAAAGTTACTACATATGCCTGTGTAAACATGGCAGACAGAGGAGAGTTTTTTGTCGAAATAGGAACAGAGGTATACGATGGCATGGTTGTTGGAGAAAGAAACAAAACAAACGACCTTGCGCTTAATATTACCAGAGAAAAAAAGCTGTCCAACATGAGAAGTTCGGGATCTGATAATACAGTAACCGTAAGGCCACCAAGAAGCCTTTCGCTTGATCAGTCTCTAGAGTTTATATCAGAAGACGAGTTGGTAGAGGTTACCCCGAAAGCAATTAGAATGAGAAAGATGGAACTAGATCAACAAAAAAGAGAATCAATACAAAAAAAAGAAAGACTCTCAGATCAACACAAAAGTTAGTCACCGTATTTAATTACGAAATACACACCAAGTAAAGTAATAAAGCCGCCAAAAAAAACAAAAGCATCGACTGGTTCCCCAAAAAAGAAAAAAGCACCGATAGAGGAAATTACAGGTTCGCCAAGCGGGACAGCAGCAACCGTAGTGGCGCTCAGAGACTTGACCAAAAAATAAAAAATATTATGACCAACCATGGTTGGGATTGCGGCTAGAAAAACAAACCAACCAAAATCTTTATTTTGAAACTCTAGAACAGATACATTTTCAAAATAAGAAATAATAAACAAACAAACAGAAGCGTAAAGAAAAATCCACCGAGAATATTCAAAAAGACCAACTTTTTTTCTGACATCTTTTCCAATTAAAAGAACAGCAGCCATAGCAATAGAACAAAGAACAGCTAGTAAATTTCCTGTAGTGCTCGTTGAGCTAAAACTGCTTTGGTTTATAAGAATAAATGCACCAAATAGAGCCAAAAACAAACCAAAAAAAACGCGAAGAGAAAAAGATTTTTTTTGAAAAAGCAGAGAATAAATTTCCGTAAATACTGGGGATATTGTGCCCAATAAGGCAGCCTCAGCAATAGAGGTAAGCTGCACGCTTCTAAAAAAAAGAGCAAAGTGAAAGCCTAAAAACAAGCCAGCAACTAAAATTTTTTTATTAGGAACAAAAGTAAGAATAGTTTTGTAAGATACTGTGAAGGCCATTATGCTTGCCAAAAACATTCTCCAAAATGCTATTGTTGTTGATGACAGGTCAGGTAACAAACGAACTACCCAAGCCGAAGAGCTTACAGCAAGGAGGGCAATAAAAAGCATAACATATTTATTTTTTAAAAAAGGATACATGCAAATGAAAATAAACCATATCAATAAACTAAGCATTATATTTTGTTTTTCTTTTTTGTTGGCTACAGACAAAGAAAGGGTGTTAAAAAATGTTATTGCACAGACAGAGTCCCTAAAGAACCCATCAACAGAATATATAGTTAGTGTTTTTAATGACCCACGGCTTAAGGAGGACGAAGCTATACTTGAGAGATTTAAAAAAAAACCAGAAAAAACCAAAACCTATGAACAATACAAAAAAATATTTATAAATGAAGAGCGCATAGTTGGAGGAATAAGTTTTTATAATACACACAAAGAGCTCTTGTCTAAAATTATTAAAGAGTTTGAAATAGACCCACTGATTTTGGTTGCAATAGTTGGAGTAGAAACAAACTACGGAATGAAAACATCAGAGTTTTCAGTAATGAACTCTCTTTACACCCAAGCTGTTAAAATGCCCAACAGATCAAATTGGGCAACAAAGCAAATAGCAGAACTACTTACGTTTTGTAGCGCAAACAATATCAGTCCGTACGATTTAGAAGGTTCTTATGCTGGTGCATTTGGGTTTGGACAGTTTATTCCATCAAGCTTTAACAAACTTTCTATTGACTATAACAAAGATGGCAAAAAAAATCCTTACGACTGGGAAGACGTTTTGGGCAGCATTGCGCACTATCTTGTTGAAAACGGATACCCAAAAAATGATTTTAATTTTTCACACAAGTCAAAAGCGTGGAGTGGAATTCGTACGTATAATAGATCAGATAAGTACGCCAATGTTATAATCGACTTAAGAAACGAAATTTCTAAAAGAATTTTTTTATTAAAGTAGCAATACGCTCTTTTGATTTAGTATACGGCGGTAACAAGAGTTTAAAAGGGGAAAAGCCGCTGCTTTCCAAAATAGCCTTCTGATGAGAAAAAGCATCAAAGCCAAACTTTCCATGATAGCTTCCAACGCCACTATTGTTAATTCCACCGAAAGGAAGGTTGGGGTTTGTGTGATGTAAAACACAGTCGTTTATCACCAAGCCTCCGCTCGAAGTTGAGTTTAAAACAAGGTCCTTGTTTTTTTTGTTCTTGCTAAACAGGTATAGAGCTAAGGGCTTAGGTTTTTTGTTGATATAGTTAATTGCAGAGTCAATGCTAGAAACCTTTATAACGGGCAAAAGAGGACCAAAAATTTCATTCATCATTATAGGGTTGTCTTCTTGAACCCCCGTTAAAATTGTTGGAGAAAAATAGCGAGTTTTTTTATTCATATTTCCACCCAAAGAAACCGTTGAGCCACTTTTTGTGGAGCTGTGCAAAGCGTCAACAAGACGCTCAAAATGAACATCGTTTGCTATAGAACAGTAGTCTTTAGATCCGCCCTCAAGGTCTCCACCAAAAAAATTAACAAGGTTATTTTTTAATTCTTTAATAAGCGAGTCGTGAACAGACTCCTCACATAAAATATAATCCGGAGCTGTGCAGGTTTGACCGGCGTTTGCAAATTTAAAAAAAGCAATTTTCCACGCCGCATCTTTAATGTTTGCAGAACTATCAACAATTGTGGGCGATTTTCCTCCAAGCTCAAGAGTTACACCAGCTAAATGTTTTGCAGCAGCAGACATAACAATCTTTCCAATCTCTGGACTTCCAGTAAATAGAATATGATTAAAGGGAAGCGATAGTAGCTTTTCAGCAACATCTTTTTCTCCTAAAACTACAGCAACCTCCTCTTCTTTGAAGGTTTTTTTAATTAACCGCTGCACAACCTTTCCAGACTCAGGAGTAAGCTCGGATGGTTTTATGATAGACGTATTACCCGCAGCAATTGCAGCAATGAGAGGATTGAGGCACAACATAATAGGATAGTTCCACGGAGATATGATTAAAACAGATCCTTTTGGTTCAGGCTTGACCCAGCTCTTGGTAAAGGCAATGGCGGCGGGGGTAGGAACCCTTCTTTTTTTCATCCAGCCCTTAATGTTTTTAATTGCAAAAAGAGCTTCAGTTTTAACCCCAAGGATTTCTGCTAAATATACTTCCGTCTTGCTTTTTCCTAAATCTTTTGAAAGAGCAGCAAGCACCTCGCTTTCCATATCTAAAAAATTTTCTAGCAAAAGCCTAATTTTTCTTTGCCTTTCTTTATATGTGGTAGCGGCTAAAGACGCACACACACTTTGTTGAGAATTAAAAATATGGTCTATGTTTTGCATTGAAACAAAATATATGAATTTTTACAAAACGATGTTAGGAGTAATAAATTTTTGACTAATTTAGGCTATGATAAAAAAGGTTGATATAGCACACGCGGGACAATCCTCGGAAGAGGCATTAATTTTATTAGAAACAGCAATCAGTACCGCAAAAAATGAACCAGGCGTAATTGCGGTCAAGGTTGTTCACGGACTAGGGTCAGGAAGGGTTGCCGAAAAGGTTAGGTCTTGGGCAAAAGAACAAGAGGGAAGATTTACTGCTGTTATCTATGGAGAAAACTATGACACGTTTAACAAGAGTTCTGTAGACATGAGATCAAATCTTTTAAACAAAAAGGACAGAGATTTTAACAATAGAAATCCGGGAATAACAATTTTTTGGCTTTAGTTGAGTGTTTTGATTTCTTTAAAAGAAACACCAATATCTTTTAATCTTTTAATAAGAACATTTCCCAAACCAATAGAGGGGGTTAGCAAGCCACCAAAACCTGCTCCTCCAGGAAGAGTTTCGGGGTCTTCTACAGCCAGGCATAAGGCGCATTCGACGGCCATTCTAGATGTCATTTTATATCCGGGATCCCCGCTTGCCGCCATTTGAAATGCACTATAGCCCTCAACAGTCTTTACCAAAAACTTACTCTTAAAAAATCCTTCATCCATTGCCTTTTGTGATGGTCCTTGCCCGGGTTTTCTGAAAAAAGGTCTTATAAACTTTCTTAGGGGCGAAAAAATAAAAGCTCCCAGTAATACTGTCATTATAGAAACCTTCCAAGCGGGCCCAGGACGAGAATAAAAAGCACCCTCATGATATACAAAGTTTTCTCCATAATATTTTTCACTTTTTATTGATAGGGCGGCAGACCTTCTTACTACTCGAGTATTGGGAAGCGCCATAACAAAGGGACCTGTCCAGCCCCCCAGCTGCTCAATTTTTTGTATTTTTATTTTATCGTTTGTGTTTTTCTTTTGTTTATCCGATACAGAGTTTTTAGGATTAAGCGAAAACTTCCCCAGGCCCCCCTTTACAGGCTTTGCATCTGCTGATGAAAACATAGTTTCTATTGTACCCCCAGAAGCTTCTCCTTTCCAAGAGTGAAAACCTTGAACGCTTTGAACTTCACCTTTAACGCTGTTCACAGCAAAAAATACACCGAGGTCTGATGGAACAGAGTCAAACCCACAAGCATTGATTATGCGAACACCTTTTGCTTCTGCCGAAGCATGATGTTTTTCAATTTGCTCCTTTACCCAAAAACTTTCACCTGTAATGTCTACATAGTGACAGCCGTTATCAATACATGCACTAAGCAGGTGTGATCCATATTTGTGATAAGGGCCAGCTGTTGTTAAAACAACGCCTGCTTTTTCGCACATATCGTTTAATGCAGTTCTATCAAAAGAATCTGCAACAACAATAGGACACGACAGGTTGTTTTTGCTTTTAATTTTTTCAAGTTTTTCTTTGTTTCTACCTGCAATAGCAAAAGATATGTCGGGATAGTTTTCAGACAAATATTTTGCACAAAGTTCGCCAGTAAAACCGGTAGCACCAAAAATAATTATATTAAACTTTTTGTTCATAATTCAACCTGCGCCGCCGCTAGGCGTGCAATAGGAACACGATAAGGAGAACAGCTGACATAGTCAAGACCCAATATTTTGCAAAATGCGATACTGTTAGGATCTCCACCATGTTCGCCACATATACCAATAGAAATTCTATTTTTAGAAGCCCTTGCATCTTTAACAGCAAGAGACATAAGCCTCCCAACTCCCTCACGGTCTATTTGTTCGAACGGGTCTACCTCTATTATGTTTTTTTCAAAATAATGCGGAAAAAAGGACCCGGTATCATCTCTACTGAATCCAAAAGTGGTTTGGGTTAGGTCATTCGTTCCAAAGCTAAAAAAATCAGCATTTTTAGCAATGTTTTCTGCAACGAGACAAGCGCGCGGAACTTCAATCATCGTTCCAACTTTAAAGGATAAGGTTTGGTTTTTTTTAGCCTTCATGTCTTCATAAATATTCATGATAATATTTTTTTGACTGATAAATTCATTTAAGTGAGATACGAGAGGTATCATTAATTCAACTTGCGGATTATACCCCTCTTTTTTAAGCTTGAAAGCAGCACCCAATATTGCTTTTGCTTGCATTGCAGTAATTTCAGGATAAGAGACCCCAAGCCTGCAGCCTCTATGGCCTAACATCGGGTTTGATTCTTTCAAAATATCAACTCTCTCTTCGACTTCTTGCAAAGACAAATCCAGGTCTGTAGCAAGCACCTCCAACTCTTTTTGGTTTATATTTATAAACTCATGAAGCGGCGGATCAAGAAGCCTTACGGTGACAGGCAGCCCATCCATCTTTTTAAGAATAGCATAAAAATCTTTTGTTTGATAAGGAAGAAGCCTCTTAAGGTGATTAAGCCTTTCATTTTCTGATCCAGACAAAATCATTTTTCTAAAATCGTGCACACGTTTTTCATCAAAGAACATATGTTCTGTCCTACAAAGACCCACGCCCTCTGCACCAAATTCCAGGGCTTTTTCACAGTCCTCAGGGGTATCAGCGTTAGTTCTAATTTTTAGTTTTCTAAATTTGTCCGCCCAAGACAACAAATCAGTTAATGGGCCGGATGAGCCAATTGGATTTTGAAATAACGCTAAACGCCCAAGAAAAATTTCACCAGTAGAGCCGTTAAGGGTTAAAAAGTCGCCCTCTTTAATCTTCTCTTTCCCAAGCATAGCAAAGCGTAAGCTCTTATCAATTACAAGCGTCTGACAGCCAACAATACAGCTTTTACCCCAACCTCTGGCAACAAGCGCTGCGTGGCTTGTCAGTCCTCCTCTGCTTGTAAGAATACCCTCAGAATAGTGCATGCCATGTATATCTTCCGGAGATGTTTCTTCCCTTACTAAAATAATTTTTTTCCCTTTTTTGCCAAGCTCTTCTGCTTTTTCAGCAGAAAAAACCACTGCACCAAAAGAAGCGCCTGGGCCAGCAGGGAGACCAAACCCCACAGAAAGATTCTTTTCTAGTTCTCCTGGTTTTATATTTTTTAAAAGACTCTCATAAATTTGTAAAGGTTTTACGCGGCGAACAGCTTCTTTTCTCGAGATTAATTTTTCTTCAACCATGTCAGTGGCAATTTTAATAGCAGCAATACCAGTTCTTTTCCCCTTTCTTGTTTGTAACATCCACAATTTTTTGTCCTGAATTGTAAATTCTATGTCTTGCATGTCATCGTAGTGTTTTTCGAGTTTTTTTCTAACACTGTTCAGCTCTTTAAATGCATCTGGCATCGCAACAAATAAAGAGTTTTTAGATTTTTTGTCATCAATTATAGGGTGGGGCGTTCTAATGCCAGCAACAACATCCTCTCCCTGTGCATTTGGAAGCCACTCCCCAAAAAAAACATTCTCGCCCGTTGAAGGGTTTCTTGTGAAAGCAACACCTGTTCCGCAGTTTGGTCCCAGGTTTCCAAACACCATGGCCTGTATATTGACCGCAGTTCCCATCTTGGAAGGAATTTTTTCAAAAGCTCTATACTCTTTAGCCCTCTTTCCGTTCCAGCTTGCAAAAACAGCCTCAACTGCACCATAAAGCTGATCATAGTGGTTGTCCGGAAAAGGAACACCAAACGTTTTTTTAAATAGAGATAAATATTTATCGGACAAAAGTTTCCAGTCTTCAGAGGTCATGTACGAATCGTTTTTATAGCCCCTAGTTTTTTTAGTTTTTTTTAACAAGCTCTCCATTTGTTCTCTTATTGAATGGTTTGTTTTATTTAGGCCGAGGGCTTTTTCCATTACCACATCAGAGTACATCATAATTAGTCTTCTGTAGCTGTCATAAACAAAACGACTATTTCCTGACCTTTGAATCATGTGGGGTATTGTTTGTGAAGTTAGACCGATGTTTAAAATTGTTTCCATCATGCCCGGCATAGAAACAGGGGCGCCGGACCTTACAGAAAATAACAGAGGGTCTTTACCGCCGAAAGACTTGCCAAGCATCTTTTCGGTTTTTGTAATATTTTTTTTAATGTTTTTTTTTAAGGTAAGAGTAAGGGTGCCCTTTTTCAAATAATCTGAACAAAGAGATGTGGCCAGCGTAAAACCCGGAGGCACAGGAAGCCCCAGTTTGCACATTTCTGCAATATTAGCTCCCTTGCCACCAAGAATATCCACCATATGTTGGTCTCCATCCGTTTGAAGCTGAGAAAAAAAATATATTTTTTGTTTATTGTTCATTATGAATACATTTAATTGAATTTATAAAAAACCTTTACGGCCCAAATAAACTTAAGGAGAGACAATGAAAAAAACATTTATATTATTTATTACGGCATTATTTATTTCATGTTCTGGAGAAATTTATGAAGATGAAATTAAAATTGGAGACAACGACTTGGCCTATGTGGCCGGAACGGAAAAGCTTTTTTCTGGGGATGTTCTAGATAAATATGGTGAGAAATTAGGAACATATAAAAAGGGAATAAAAGATGGTCCGTGGATTGAAATCGACTATAAAAATGGAACTAGAAGGAAAGCCAACTATATTAAAGGTGCGCCCGAAGGAGAGCAAATTACTTATGTTTTTCCAGGACCAATGGACAACAACAAGCGACTAGAGTATATAAAATATGAAAATGGAAAACCGATTGGAACTTGGACCCAATGGAGTAGAGATGCCGAAAATAGACTCAGAAAAACAGGAGAAATAGTTTTTGAAGATGGAGAGGGAAGATGGAGAGAGTGGGATCCTAACACCCTAGTAGTTGTAAGGGCAGGAGACTATAAAAACTGGCAACGACAAGGATTGTGGAAAAGCTGGGACGCACAAGAGGTTTTAGTTAGCGAAGGAGAGTACGATCAAGGCAAAAAGATAGGTAAGTGGGTTTGGTATAAAGAGGGCGAAGATAAGGGGTGGCAAGAAAACTATGAAAATGGCATCCTAGATGGAGAATTTCACAACCTATCTCCTTATGCAGAAATTAGAGGAAAGGGTAAATATAAAGAAGGCACCAAAACAGGAGAATGGCAAGAGTATTATACAGCACAAGAAGGATCACTAGAAAGGTCTCAGAGCGGAGCATACCAGTTTGGTAAAAAAGAAGGTCTTTGGTCTTTATATGCAAAAAATGGCAGAAGAATTGGAGAAGGAACGTTCGTTTCGGATATAAAAGAGGGTGAGTGGACCGAGGGGCCAGACATTGATTTTGGATCAAGGTTTTTTGGAAAAGGCACGTACAGCAATAACCAAAAAAATGGACAATGGAACTACGTTGCACCAAGACAAAACCCTACTATTAAAGGAAGCTTTACAGATGGAAATCCTTCTGGAGAGTGGGTGGTCGTGTTTAATAAAAAAACATATAAAGGCAGCCTAGCAGAGGTGAAAAAACAGGTTCCCAAGTTAAGCGAGTTCTCTTTTTAATTTTTGAAGCACAAGCACGATTGAAATAGCTTTTAAAAAGCAATTTATCTTTATATTTATATAAATGCGTTTTAAAATAAACATCACCAAATTATGTCTATAATAAAACTATTAACGTCTTCAGTGGGGAGAAAAATTTTAATGGCCATCACGGGCCTATCATTGTCTCTTTTTATGGCCTTCCATTTATTTGGAAACCTCTTCCTTTTTGTTGGCGAGGCGGCGTTTAATGGGTATGTGGAAAAGCTACACAAGCTTGGATTTTTAATAAGAATAGCGGAGTTTTTTCTAGTACTTTTTGTTTTTAGTCATGCATATAGCGGAATCCTTTTGTGGCTTAAAAACAGAAAAGCAAAAAAAATTATTAGTTCTTATAGCAAAGAAAATACCTCAGGAGCCGCCAAGTATGCGGCCTTTACTGGAAGTATTGTTTTTATCTTTTTAGCAACACATTGGTCAACTTTCTGGTATAAATTTAATTTTGACATGAGAGGAATGAGCTATTATTATGTTGTAACAGAAAGCTCTGTAGGATTTGGGAGTCCTTTGGTTTCAATTTTCTATATCATAGCTATCGCGCTACTGGGCTACCACTTAAAACACGGCATAGCATCGGCGGGTCAAACACTGGGCATTGTTGGTACTAAGTATGAAAAAACATACAACAATATTGCTGCTATTTTTTGGTTTTGGATACCTTTAGGATTTATATCAATTCCAGTATGGTTTGGGTTTCTTGTGAGAGTAATATGACAGACTTCAATTTATTTTCTAAAGCCCCAGATGGAGATCTGTATACAAAGTGGGAAGACTACAAAAGTTCACTAAAAAAGCTTTCACCAGAAGAAGCTAACAAATACAAAGTTATAGTAATAGGGACTGGTCTAGCAGGGGCCTCAGCCTCAGCAACCTTGGCTGAAAAAGGTTTTAATGTACACGCATTTTCATTTCACGAATCTCCAAGAAGGGCACACAGTATTGCAGCTCAGGGAGGAATTAATGCTGCGAAAAACTATAAGAGTGACGGCGATAGTGTAATGAGACTGTTTTATGATACAATCAAAGGCGGAGACTTTAGATCAAGAGAGGACAATGTTTATAGGTTAGCAGAAATAAGCAAGAACATTATTGATCAATGCGTAGCACAGGGCGTACCATTTGCTAGAGAGTATGGAGGCTTGCTTGACAACAGATCTTTTGGTGGGGTTCAAGTTTCTAGAACATTTTATGCAAGAGGGCAAACAGGACAACAACTCTTGTTGGGGGCCTATTCTGCCCTAAGCAGACAAATGGAAAAGAAAAAAGTGAAATTTTATTCAAGACACGACATGTTAGATGTAGTTCTTGTAAACGGAAAGGCAAAAGGCATTGTAACAAGAGATTTAATTAGTGGAAAAATTTCGACACACAGCGCAGATGTTGTGATTTTAGCAACAGGTGGATATTCCAACGTCTATTATTTGTCAACCAATGCAATGGCAAGCAACGTTACCGCAAATTGGAGGGCACACAGGAAAGGAGCCCTATTTGCAAACCCAAGCTTTACACAAATTCACCCAACTTGCATTCCAGTAAAAAACGATTTTCAGTCAAAATTAACACTAATGAGCGAAAGCTTAAGGAATGATGGAAGGGTTTGGGTACCAAAAAAGAAGAACGACCAAAGAAAAGCTGCAGATATACCAGAAGAAGAAAGAGACTATTATTTAGAGAGAATTTACCCAGCTTTTGGGAACCTTGTTCCACGAGACGTTGCAAGCAGGAGAGCAAAAGAGGTCTGCGATGAAGGAAGAGGGGTTGGACCCACAGGATACGCAGTATATTTAGACTTTCAAAGAGCCATTGAAAAAAAGGGTGAAGAATTTATTAGAGAAAAATATGGAAATCTTTTTGATATGTATCAAAACATAACAGATGAAAATCCATACAAAACACCGATGAAGATATATCCAGCAGTTCATTATACAATGGGAGGTTTGTGGGTAGATTATAATCTTATGACAACAATTAATGGCCTTTTTTCAATAGGAGAAAGTAATTTTTCTGACCATGGAGCAAATAGGCTTGGAGCAAGCGCCCTGATGCAGGGGTTAGCAGATGGATATTTTGTTGTTCCGCACACAACAATGGATTATTTGGCTAAAGAAAAACCGCTAGAAAAAGATATAACTAGTTTTCCAGAATTTATAGAAGCGAAAAAGAAAACAGAGGAAGAGATTTCTAAGTTGATGAAAGTAGATGGAAGCTTGGCTGTTGATGAGGTTCATAGAGAGCTTGGCAAGATTGTGTGGGACAAAATAGGAATGGCAAGAAACAGAAAAGGCCTCAAAAGCGCGCTCGAAGAAATTCCAAAAGTAAAACAAAAGTTTTGGAGTCAAATATCTATTCCCGGAGATGACAAAGATGTTAACCAGGAGCTAGAAAAAGCCCTAAGAATTAAAGACTTTATAGAGCTTGCAGAGCTAATGGCATATGATGCGCTAGACAGGAATGAGTCTTGTGGGGCGCATTTTAGAGAAGAATACCAAACAGAGGAAAATGAAGCCAAAAGAAACGACACAGACTTTAAATATGTAGCTGCATGGAAATACTCTGAAGAGGAAAGCCCAAAGCTTTTTAAGGAAGAATTACAATATAAAAACGTAAAGTTAAAAACAAGAAGCTATAAATAATGAATATTAATCTTAAAATATGGAGACAAAAATCAGACCATCAAGACGGAGGATTGCGTTCTTATAGATTAGAAAATATAGACCCAAACATCTCCTTCCTGGAGATGCTTGACATACTAAACATTAAGCTAGTTAAAGAAAAAAAAGATCCAGTTGCCTTCGATCACGACTGCAGGGAGGGTATATGCGGCTCTTGCGGTTTTATGATAAATGGAAGGCCGCATGGTCCACAAAAAGCAACAACGGTTTGCCAGCTTCACATGAGAGCTTTTAACAACGAAGATAATATTTTGCTAGAACCCTTCAGGGCAGAGGCATTTCCTGTTATTAAAGATTTATCAGTAGACAGAAAAGCGTTTGATCGCATCATCTCATCTGGAGGATATGTTGCAGTTGACACCGGAGACGTGCTCGAAGCAAACAGTATTCCTGTCACAAAAGAAGACGCAGATGAAGCATTTTTATCTTCAGCCTGTATTGGTTGCGGAGCTTGTGTAGCAGCATGTAAAAATTCATCAGCCATGCTGTTCACAGCAGCAAAAGTTTCTCACCTTGCCTTGTTACCGCAGGGAGAAAAAGAAGGAAAAGAAAGAGTGGTTAATATGGTAGCAACAATGGATGAAGAAGGTTTTGGTGCCTGCACTAATACTGGAGCATGCTCAGCTGAGTGTCCTAAAGAAATTGGGCAGACAAATATAGCAAGGCTTAATAGAGAGTTTATAAAGTCAAAGATTTAAGTGTTTTCGAAGACACTATAAATTTTATTATCATTAAAAGAATAACAGCAGAGTAAACAACAGCTGCTTTTATCACGTCAAAAAAAAGATAAAAAAAAACAAAACACACAAAGGGGATGACTGCTAAGGAATATAAAAATTTTTTAGCTAGACTAACAACAAGACCAATATCATATTTTAATCTTTCTTCTTCTGACATTGTGTTATACCCAGCCAATATAAATTTGGCATTGTTTTTGTTGAGCGACCTAGCAATTAAAAGGATGAGTAGGCTGATAAAACCAACTATGGTAATTTCAAAGAACATATAGTGAAGACAGAACTAGTTTTGAAGTTTGAAGTTGATAGGTATAGTAATCCAAACACCAACCTTAGTTTCGCGTTGTTTTGCTGGTCTAAACCTAGTTTTTCTTAGAGCATCAACAGCGGCCTCATCAAGGCCTGTGTTTGGAATTCCCTTAAGGACAATCGTTTCTTTTACTTTACCTGTTTTATCAATAAAGCATTGAACTAGCACTTGACCTTCAATACCTGCTTCTTGTGCAATGTCTGGATATACCGGACGAATTGGAAACAGGGGCCTTGGCGGATCGTCGTATGGAATAAATTTTACTTGTGGACCAGAAGGGGGAGGCGGTGGCGCATCCCAAGCATCAAAATTGTCTAAATCTGTTTCTTCAATAGTTAAGTCATCAGCTAGGTCATCGTCCTCTGATTCTACAGGAACTGAAGGTCTTGCAGGGGGAGGAGGAGTTTCAAATTGTTGAGTTTCAGGAATCTCAATATTTTCAATAATTATTTGACTCTCAGTTTCTATTTCAATATCATTTTCGAATCGTTGCAGCGAATAAAAACCAACCAACAAAACAAAAGAAGCAAATAAAAAACCAACCCTTAATACCGTTGAATATTTTTCTTTCAATGTATTTTCAACAAGCCTTGCTCTTTTTAAAAAGAAGTCTACAATAAAAGAGAAGGGGCTAAAGCGTTCGAGTAGTTTTTTTAGTTCATCCATTTTTAATTAGGAGCCTTTACTTTTGTAGAATAGTTAAGCTTTAAAGCGTCTGCTTTTCTAAGTTCATTATGAATGTCTGAAATTGTTTCCATTCTCGCCGCCTGGTCTGCTTTTAAAGAAACCGTTAGCTGAGGATTTGACGCTCTTTTTTCATACATTATATGACGAACATCATTATTATTATATAGCTTGTCTTCAATAGAGATTAACCCGTCTTTTGATACCCAAATATCTGAAGTATGTCTTTTAGACTCTAGCTTTTCAATTCTTTCTGCTCTAGGAAGAGAAACGGGAAGACCAGAAAATTCTCTAAGCACGGTCGTAACCATAAAAAATATAAGAAGCATAAAAATAATATCAGGCATGGAGGATGTTGATATTTTTGATTCTACTGCCGATTTTCTTCTAAACTTCATTATTCTGTCTCCGCAATTGATATTCTTGTAGCATTAGCAAGTTTGAGTTGATCTAAAACCTCAACATAAACATCATACTCAGATTTTTCGTGAGCCTTTACTGAAATAATTAGCTTATCGTTTGCGCGAATTTCTTCTTTAACTCTTCTGCTTAAATCTTTCATGGCTACTGGTTCGCCGCCAAGCAAAACATTGCCAGATGCGCTGATTAAGCAATTTAGAATATTTTTTTTGTTAATCTCTAACTCTTGACCCTCGGCTGGAAGAATAATACCCAAACCTTTATCCATGTCAATAGTGGTGGTTACCAAAAAGAATACCAGCAAAAGGAATGCTATATCTGCCATTCCTCCTTCAGGGATAGCACCAACACGGGCTTTTCTTTCTCTAAGAGCCATGTGTTACTTAGAATCTCTTAATAAATCAGTGATTTCAATTGATCTTTCTTCCATGTCTAAAACCATTCCGTCAATCATAGAAGAAAAAAGATTTTGAGCAATTTGAATGATCATAGCAACAATTAATCCAAAAGCCGTAGTTAGAAGCGCTTGTGAAATACCAACCGCAACAACAGCCGGAGAAATATCATTTGCCGCAGCAATAGCATCAAATGCGAAAATCATACCAGCAACTGTTCCAGTAAAGCCCATCATCGGAGCAATGGCTATAATAGCTGTTAACCAGCCCATATTTTTTTCTAAAAATGCCATTTCTAAAGACCCAGCATTTTCAATCGCTTTTTCAATTTGATCAGGTCCTTTACCAACTTTAGCTAAACCTGCTTGACAAATGTTTGCAACAGGACCATCATGTCCATCACAAACACCAGAAGCTTTTTTGGCACCGCCAGATTTTAAAGCGCCTCTTAAAGCGTCCATAAATCCATCAGAGTCAACCTTAGACTGATTAAGCGAGTAAGCTCTTTCACCAACAAGGCCAAGCCCCGCAAGTAATAAAATTAAAATAGGCCACATGAAAGGCCCACCTTCTAAAAATAATTCTACCATTTAAATCCTCCTAATGTGTTAAATGTTCAAAAACTTAGCTTATTAAAAATCCAATGTCAATGGTGTAAATTTTAGACCAATCGACCTAAAATGTCTGCTTTGATATCTTGATTTAAATCATGTTTTAAAACAATCGCATTTATATCTGCTTTAAGCAGGTTTCTAAACTCATAAAGTTTTACATAGTCTTTCTCTGTACAAACAATGGTATTTAAATTGTCGCGTGTTAATGTTTGATTAATTTTATCAATATCTTTTTTTGAAAAGGGCCAATGATCCGGGAAAAACATACTTCTGTCCGCTAAAATTTTTATATTTTTTAATGTTTTTTCAAAACTCTTGGGGTCGCCGATGGAGCACAGCGCAAGAATGCCAGATTTGTTTGAGAAGTCGTGGATTGATCTAGCCTGACCAGATGACAAAACCTCTTTTTTAACTTCAAGATCCAATCTATGATCAGTTTGTATGGAATTTTCATAGGGAATTAAATTTCTTTTAGTTGAAATTGTAATGTCAGCTCTTTTCAAAGAGGAAAAAGGCTCTCTTAATAAGCCATAAGGATAAATAAGCTGATTCTTTTTTACATAATTTTCAGGTCCAATTAAAACAATATCAATATCTCTATAGATTTTTCGATGTTGAAATCCGTCATCTAATAAAATAACATTACAACCAAGATTAGATAGTTGTTGGGCAGCAAAAACTTTGTTTCTAGAAACATAGATTGGAATGTTGGGTTGTAAATTATTTTTAAGTATTATCACTTCATCGCCACACTCACTCCAATGATGATCTTTAAGCAAAAAGCTATTAGATTCGTTTTTTCTACCATGTCCGCGAGTAACAATCCCAACAGTAAAGCCATTTTTTTGTAAAAAATTAGCAATGGCTATTGTTGTAGGAGTTTTGCCGGTACCACCAAGTAAAACATTACCAATGCTGACAACCCTAGAGTTTATCTTGGTAGCTTTAATTAGACCCAAATCATAAAAAAGGTTTTTGAAAAAAATAAAAACTACGTGAAGTGGAAACAAAAAAAGAAAAGCAGAAGCAATAGCAGTCAACAGCTTGTTGTTTAATATGATATGTATCTTATTCATGATTACTAGCTATTTTGTCGATTTCTTTTAATTTTGCTTCAATTTTTTTAGTACCCGATTCAACAGTGTCACCCTTACCAAAATATAATGGTTTGCCGATAGCGATTTTCATTTTTGAGAAAGGTTTGCTCAGGTAAAAAGTGTGCCAGTTTTTAAACTTCCAGCTATTTTTTACGTCCACGACTATAGGAACAATTGGACGACCAGACTGTTGAGACAATAAAAAAGCACCAGGCTTTGCTTTGTGTTCTGGTCCAGTTGGACCATCAGGAGTTATAACAATTTTTGCCGATTTTCGATCTGCAAAAAAATTGTTCATACTATCTAGAGCTGAACGACCACCTCGACTACTAGACCCCCTAAAAAACCTGTACCCAAATTTTTTAGCAACATCAACAATTAAATCTCCGTCACGACTTTGGCTAACCAAGGCATAATATTTCTTTTTTTTAAGATATTCCATTAAGCCCAAAACCTTACCGTGCCAAGTAACAACTATAAAAGAATCAAGAGAATCCAAGTTTTCTTTTCCAACCACCAGTTTTCTATTAAATCGATAAAGGAAAACTATTAATAAAAAAAGAATTTGTTTTTTTAAAAAAGATTTAATCATAAATATATTTTGCAGCCGAAAGATAGGCGCTGTCCTCAACATTAAGTTTTTTGATTAATTTTACATAATGGTCCTGTTGGGCACGCTTTTTCTTTGGGTCATCTATCAGAGAAAGAATTTCTCTTGAAAGGTTTTTAGATGACATATCTTTTTGAAGAAATTCAGGCACAATCTTTTTACCGGAAATAAGGTTTACCAAGGATAAATATTTAACTTTTGACATTAATTTTGCCAAAAACCACGTTGGGGCTGACAACTTATAACAAACAATCATTGGACATTTTAGCATTGCAGTTTCTAGCGTAGCTGTTCCGGAACAGACAATTGCGGCATCAGCAGAGTATATTGCTTCATACTGATTTGCTTTAATCTTAATTATGTTTGAGGGCGAATCAATGTTCACATTTTGCCCTTCAATTAAAATAAACGTAATATTTTTTTTAACAGAACTAATTTTATCGATAGTGTCGGAAAAAATCTTCCAATGTCTTTGGATTTCTCCTTTTCTACTGCCTGGAAGGAGGGCAATTATCTTATTTTCGTCGGGGATGCTATGCTTATGTCGAAATTTCTCTTTATCATACTTTTTATTACTTATGCTTGATATGGGATGTCCCGCATAATGCACGTCGATACCCCTATTTTTAAACCAAATTTTTTCAAACGGTATAATGCTTATGAGACGATCACAACAGTTTCGAAGTATTTTTTTTCTAGATTCTTTCCAAGCCCAAACCTGAGGAAGAATAAAGTAAGTAATATCAAAGTCCTGAGCAGAAAGTTTTTTTGCCATTCTAAGATTAAATCCTGGATAATCTATAAGAATAACTTTATCAGGTTTAATTTTTTTTATTTCTAATAGGGTGTCATCAAAAATTTTTTTAATGCGTCTGTAGTGCCTTATAACTTCAAAAAAACCAATAATATTAAGGTTGCGTATGTGTTCAGTGATATGCAACCCTTCTTTTTGCATCCTGTTGCCGCCTATGCCATAAAAATGAGCAGAAGGATTTATTTTTTTAATTGTGGATATTAAATTAGCGCCGTGCAAGTCTCCAGAGTCTTCCCCGGCAATAATAAATATTTTTTCTTTAGTCATTTAAAAAAATTTTATTTTCTATTTGCAGTGCAATATCTAGAGCCTTTTTCCCAGCCTTACCATCTACATTAGGGCTGGTTCTATTTAAAACAGACTCTATAAAATTATTAATTTCCTCAAGAAGAGCATCTTTTTTTTCTGGAACAAATTTTTCATAAAAAACCGTTTTTCCCCCTTCAGAAGTTTCAACGATTTTAGAAATGGAATTTTTAGAAAATTGACCATTATTTTTTAATCCATAAACTTCAATTTGGGGTATCATTAAATCAGCAATGCTGTATAAATTTTTTTCATAAGTTCTAATTTTTCTTACATAGCCTTGGGCAATTCTGCTAGATTTTAAATTAGCTACAACACCATTTTTGAATTTAATATAAGCGTGAGCTAAATCTATTGTGCTGCTCATCATTTTTGCCCCACTAGCTTGAATATTTTCTATTGGACTATTTACCATTTCTAAAATCATATCTATATCATGGACCATTAAGTCTAAAACAACAGGGACCTCCGTTCCCCTTGCTTGAAACGGCGCCAAGCGCTCTATTTCTATATAATGTGGATCTGCTATATTAGTTGTTTGAGTTTGTTAATTGTGGGGTTGAACCTTTCAATGTGTCCAACTTGGATTATACACCTATTTTTTTCAGCTATTTTAATTAAATCTTCTGCTTCTTTTACAGTATTGGTAATTGGTTTTTCTATTAAAACATCAACGTTGTTTTCTAAAAAAAACTTTGCAATCGCAAAATGGGTATTGGTAGGAGTAACAATGTGTACAGCCGTACATTTACCTATAAAATCTTCCATTGAATCGATCATCTTGACGGAAAACTCTGCACAGACCTCTTTTAAAACATTTTTGTTAGTATCAAATGCTCCAACAAATTCAACGCTTTTATGTTGTGAAAGATGTTTAATATGGTGTTTGCCAAGGTGCCCTGCACCAATAACGCCAATTTTGGGTTTTTTTTCTATCATTGTCCTTTGATAAAGTATGCAATATCTCCTTCTTGCATAATATAGTCTCTTCCAACCATTTTCACCAAGCCCATTGTTTTTAATTCGTTTATTTTTTCCTTGTTGTTGATTGCATCTTTATAGGAAAAAATTTCAGCTTTTATAAATTTAGTCGAAAAATCTGTATGAATTTCACCGGCGGCTTCAACGGCCTGAGACCCGCTCTTCATGGTCCAAGCCCTTACTTCTTTTTCTCCGCAAGTAAAAAATGTTTCAAGCCCAAGTGTCTTGTAAGCTTCTTTTATTAAGACACTTAATCCGCTTTCGTCAATATTATAATCTTTTAAAATCATCTCTTTTTCATCTTCATCAAATTCGGCCATTTCAGATTCGAGTTTTCCATTAATTTTAATAAAGGAAGAGTTGTTTTTTTTAGCGATCAAACTAGCCCTGTCCAGCAAGTCACTGCTCCCTCCATCATCATCAATGTTAGCTACATATATCATAGGCTTATCTGTAAGTAAAAATAAATTTTTTATGCACGCATTTTCTTTAGACACTCTCTTAAAAGACCTAGAAGCATAACCATTATTTAGATGTTCAAGAAGGTTAGATAAAACTTCTTTTGCCAGCACCCCCTCTGGCTTATTTGCCCTAACAAGTTTTTCATTTTTTTCTAAACTTCTTTCAACAGTTTTGATATCAGCAAGAACAAGCTCAGTATTGATAATTTCCATATCATCTAGTGGATCAACCCTATTTTCAACATGTGTAATGTTGTTATCATTAAAAAATCGAACAACCTGAATGATAACCTTTACAGACCGAATCTGAGAAAGAAATTGGTTGCCTAAACCCTCTCCTTGATGAGCGTTTTTTACCAAGCCAGCAATATCAATAAATTCAACGGTATTATGAATGGTCTTTTCTGGTTTATAGATATTAGTCAATTCGTTTAGCCTGTGATCAGGCACCTCAACAACCCCAGTATTGGGCTCAATGGTACAGAAAGGATAATTCTCGGCCGCAATATTATTTTTGCTCAAAGCATTAAATAGGGTTGATTTCCCTACGTTTGGTAAGCCTACAAATCCACAGTTTAAATTCATGCTGAGAATATAATACTTAATTGAATTAGTATTTATTAAATTGAAATCTTATGAAAAATAAATGGGCAATAGTTTTAGGATGTTCAACAGGGCACGGGGCAGCAATCTCCAAGCAGCTTGCAAGCGAAGGCATGGGAATAATTGGTTTTCATTTGGATAGAGGTGCGATTAAAAAAGAAGCACAAGAGCTTGAAAAAGAAATAGCTTTAATGAACGGAGCAAAAGTAAAATTTTGGAACGAGAATGCCGCAGATAAAGAGGTGATGTTTAAAAGAATGCCCGAAATATCAGATCTTGTTGGCAGTGGACAAGTAAAACTCCTAATGCATTCAATCGCTTTTGGAAGTACAACTAATTTTTTTGAACCCACACCTGTTAGACAGCGCCAAATGGATATGACGCAACATGTTATGGCACATTGTTTAATTTATTGGACGCAGGCTCTTTTAGAAAAAAAATTTTTAACTAATGGATCAAGAATTGTAGGCCTTACTAGCGAAGGAAGCTATAAGGCTATGGAAGGCTATGGCCCTGTGGGAGTAGCTAAAGCTTCACTAGAGGCTGTTGTGCGTCAGATTGGTTGGGAGTTAGGCAAACAAGGAATTACAGCAAATACAATTCAAGCAGGAATAACACCAACGCGCGCCCTCACAAAAATATCTGAAGACTGGGAAAAATGGGTTGAAACAACCAAAGAAAGAAATCCTATGAAAAGAGTAACAACGCCAGAAGATGTAGCGGGTTTAGTTTCTTTGTTGATGAGTGATAAAGCTGATTTTGTGAATTGTTCAACAATATTTTGTGATGGCGGAGAACACCGATCTTTGTAAGATTATTTTTTAGAAAAAATTTCAGCAAATAAAAGACCAAGACCTTTTTTTGAAAGAGACAAGCCATTTGCTAGTAGCTGTATTCCGTTTGTAGCCTTAGTTGCTTTTTTGTTTTTAATGTCTTTTTGAATTTTTTTAATATTTTTAATCAAGACATCCCACCATTACCAATAAAATTAAATTCATCTAACCCAAAAATATGAATCATTTCCTGCCACAAATTTTTTGAAGGAATATTAAAAATGGAACTATCATAGTCCTGGAGAATCCAGTCTCCTCGTTTAATTTCTTTTTCAAGCTGATTTTTTTCCCACCCTGCATGACCAAATATAAGTCTTGCGCCATGAGACGATTTATCATTAAATAATATTTCTTGGATGAGATCTAGGTCTGTAGAAAGTTGAATTTTTTTAGAAAAATCGACACTAGAATCGAACGTGTTTTCAATAACACAAGCCTCATTTAAGTTAAGAGGGCCGCCAAAAAATATTTTTTTTGATTCATTAAGTATGTCCTCAAATATTTTATTTTTAATCCCAGAATTGACAATTTTCATTTCACTGACTGGTTTGTTAATAATAATGCCGGTTGTGCCATTAATGCTATCTTCGCATATAAATAATACGCTTTTAGAAAAATACGGATCAACCATATTTGGCATTGATATCAATAGTTTGTTTTTAAGGTTTTTCATCTTTTATTTAATAAAACATAAATCCTTTTTTGAATCATTTCCATAGTTAAGTAAGTTAAAGGTCTAAATTTTTAAAAAATTATGAAAAATAAACTACAAATACGAGGAGCTAGACAACACAACTTACGAGATGTTAATGTTGATATAGATAAAAATAAGCTTGTAGTTATTACAGGACCATCTGGTTCAGGAAAATCTTCTTTGGCGTTTGATACGATATATGCAGAAGGACAAAGACGATATGTGGAGTCCCTATCTGCTTATGCTAGACAGTTTTTAGACTTAATGGAAAAACCCGACGTAGACACAATAGAGGGATTGTCACCTGCAATTTCTATTGAACAAAAAACGGGATCAAGAAACCCAAGGTCGACTGTTGGAACGATAACTGAAATACACGATTATCTTAGGCTTCTCTATGCAAGCATTGGACAACCGCATTGTTGGGAATGTTCAAGGGAGATTTCTAGACAGTCACCAGAACAAATAGTAGAACAGATTTTAAAACTCCACAAAAATGAAAAAGCATATATTTTATCTCCTATTATTCAGGGAAGAAAAGGAGAGCATAAAACAATATTTGAAGACATAAAAAAGAAAGGATTTTTGAGAGCCAGAATTGATAAAAAAATTGTTTCATTGAGAAAAACACCCGCGCTAGAAAAAAATAAAAACCACAATATTGATGTTTTAGTTGATAGAGTTATTTTAGAAAAATCAGTTCAGTCTAGATTGTTAGAGTCGGTAGAGCTAGCTCTTAAGATGGGAAACGGAATATGCATTATTAATATTAATAAAAATGAAGACTATTCATTTAGCGAACATTTTGCATGTGCATACCATCCTTATGTTATGATGACAGACTTAACCCCAAGAATGTTTTCATTCAATTCGCCATACGGTGCCTGCCAACAGTGTGATGGACTAGGTTTCATTACAGAAATTGACCCCAATCTGGTTGTTCCAAATATAAAAAAATCATTAATTCAGGAAGCAATAAAGCCAATAGGTAGTCAGCCTAAAGGTTTCCACGGAAGTAAGCTTAGGGCTTTGGCAAGAGACTTTGATTTGTCGTTTTCTAAACCATGGAACAAGCTTTCAAAAGAGATAAGAACAATTTTGTTATATGGTTTGAGTGGGAAAAAAATAGATATTGATATTAAAAATAAAAAATGGAAGGGAACATACACCGGCAAATGGGAAGGAATAATTCCTGAACTGCAAAGAAGATATAAACAAACACAGTCTTATGGTATCAGAAGATGGATTGAAGGCTTTATGAGCACGCGAACATGTGATAGCTGTAATGGTAAAAGATTAAAAGACTCTTCCCTTAATGTAAAAATAGGATCAACAAACATTGGAAATCTTTGTTCTAATAACATATCAGAGACGCTGAAATTTTTTGAAGAAGTAGAGCTCAGTAAAAATCAACAAGACATTGCTGGTGGAATACTCAAGGAAATTAAAAAAAGATTAAGCTTTTTAATTAATGTAGGATTGAACTATTTAACCTTAGATCGGGCCTCAAGAACATTATCTGGAGGAGAGGCGCAAAGAATTAGGCTGGCATCACAAGTAGGCTCTCAATTAACCGGAGTTCTTTATGTTTTAGATGAACCGTCCATTGGTCTGCATCCTAGAGACAATGATAGGCTGCTAGATACATTAAAGTCATTAAAAGATATTGGCAATACTGTCATAGTTGTTGAACACGACCTAAATACAATAGAATCTGCGGACCAAATTATTGATATGGGTCCTAAGGCTGGAGCTTTAGGAGGTGAGGTGGTTTTCTCTGGAAAATTAAAAGAAATTATGAAGCACGAAAAAAGTCTTACAGGTAAATACCTTTCAGGCCTAAAAAGCATATCGCTTCCAAATTATAGAACAACAACTTTTGATCATTTTACTATTTTGGGCGCAAGCGGAAACAACCTAAAAAACATAGATGTTAGCTTTCCTTATGAGAGGTTGGTAGCGATAACCGGAGTATCGGGGAGCGGTAAAAGCTCTTTGATAAACCAAACGCTATATCCTGCTCTATCAAATATGGTGAATTATGGTGTTAAGGAAATGCTTCCGTTTAAAAATCTTTTAAGAACAGATAAAATTGAAAGAGTTATCAATGTTGATCAAAAACCTATCGGAAAAACGCCAAGATCAAATCCTGCAACCTACACAGGAATTTTTACGCACATTAGAGATCTTTTTGCGCAAACCAGAGAAGCAAAACTAAGAGGATATAAGATTGGAAGGTTTTCTTTTAATGTTAAAGGCGGTAGATGTGAAACATGTCAAGGCGCGGGTATTATTAAAATTGAAATGAATTTCCTTCCAGACGTTTACGTTAACTGTGATGATTGTAATGGAAAAAGATATAATAAAGAAACCCTACAGATAGAATACAAAAATAAAAATATTGATAATATTTTAAGTATGTCAGTAGATGAAGCAAGACTATTTTTTCAAAACATTCCACCAATTAAAAAACGCTTGGATACCTTGCATGATGTGGGTTTAGGCTATATTAAACTCGGCCAACAAGCAACAACCCTATCAGGCGGTGAAGCACAAAGGATAAAGTTGTCTACAGAGCTATCTAAAACAAGTACTAAAAATACTGTTTATTTTTTAGATGAGCCAACAACAGGACTTCATGTTGATGATATTCAAATGTTATTATCAGTACTGCAAAAGCTAGTAGACCAAGGAAATACGGTTATAGTCATTGAACACAACCTGGATGTTATAAAATGTGCTGACTGGATAATAGATTTGGGGCCTGAAGGAGGAGAAGGTGGCGGAACAGTAATAGCACAAGGCACGGTAGAAGAAGTTTGTAAAGAACCGCAATCGCTTACAGGAAAGTTTCTTAAAAAAGTTCTAAAATAATTTTTTGGATAACGGTCATTCCCTCTTTATCTTAGTAAGGTGAGTGATGAGCAAAAAATAGTCATTTCTTCCAACGAAGAAAAAAATTTCGATAAACAAATTAGACCAAACTTGTTTGACGACTTTATAGGTCAAACAGAAATAGTAGAATCGTTAAAAACATATATTACCGCTGCTAAGCAGAGAGAAGATGCACTAGACCATATATTATTATACGGTCCACCAGGGTTGGGAAAAACAACTTTATCCAATATTATAGCAACAGAACTAGATAAGGGATTTTTATCAACTTCAGGACCAGTTATTTCAATTCCTGGAGATTTGTCAGGTATGTTGACAAATCTTCAAGACAGAGATGTATTTTTTATAGATGAAATACACAGAGTTAACACAACTGTGGAGGAGTACCTTTACTCAGCAATGGAAGATTATAAAATAGATATATTGATAGATTCAGGACCTAATGCAAGAACGGTAAGGATTGATCTGGAACCATTCACTTTGGTTGGAGCAACCACAAGGCTGGGGAATATATCAACACCAATGCGAGATAGATTTGGTGCAATATTCAGATTAGACTTTTACAAAAAAGAAGAAATTTTTGAAATTTTGAAAAGAACAGCATCGATATTAAAAATAAATGTTAACGACGAGGCTTTAATAGAAATTGCTGGGCGCTCTAGAGGCACACCAAGGATTGCAAACAGAGTTTTAAGAAGGGTTAGAGATTTTGCTCAAGTCAAAAATCTCAAAGAAGTAACATTAAGTGATGCTAAAAGCTCCCTTAATAGTATTGGTATTGACAAAAATGGTCTTGAAAGCATGGACCGAAAAATTTTAAAAAATTTAATTGTTAATTATAATGGCGGTCCTACAGGCGGAAAATCCCTAGCAATATCAATCAATGAAGATATACAAACAATTGAAGATGTTTATGAGCCATATTTAATTAAAGAGGGTTTTATTGAAAGAACTTCTAGGGGAAGAGTGGCAACAGAAAAAGCTTATGAAATGTTTAGTATGAATAAGCCAAAAAACAAGGAATAATTATGATAGAAAAAAAGAAAAAATATAAACTAAGCGACTTTAGATACCAGCTTCCTAAAAAATATATTGCACAAAAACCAAAGCAAAAGAGAGATGCATCTAAAATGATGGTTTTAAACAGAAAAGATCAATCTATTAAACATAAAAAATTTTCTGATATCACAGATTATTTTCAAAAAAACGATCTTTTAATATTGAATAACACTAAAGTGTTTCCTGCAAAGCTATTTGCAACAAAAGATAGAACTGATGCAAAGGTAGAAATATTTTTGTTAAGAGAATTAGGAGATAGGCTTTGGGAGGTGCTTGTAAAACCCGCACGAAAAGTTAGAATAGGAAATAAACTTATTTTGTCAGATGGCCTGTTTTGCGATGTAATTGACAACACTGTTTCTGGCGGAAGAGTTGTTAGGTTTGAATTTGAAAATGGAGACTTTGACAATATTTTGGACAAGCTGGGGCATCCACCCTTGCCTCCATACATAGAAAGACCTGCTACAAAATCAGACAAAGAAAGGTATCAAACAGTATATGCAGAAAAAAGAGGAGCAGTTGCAGCCCCTATTGCTGGACTACATTTCACGACAGAGATTATAAAAAAACTAGAAAAAAAGGGTGTAAATATACACTTTATCACTCTACATATAGGCCTGGGAACATTTAAGCCTGTACAGGTTGAAGATTTAAACCGACATCATATGGATTCAGAATATTTTGAGGTTTCTCCGGGCACAGCTTTAGCAATTAATGAAGCAAAAAGAAAAAGGCGTAGAATATTTGCAGTAGGGACTTCAACCGTGAGAGCATTAGAAACAGTTAATGTTTCAGGATTTCAAATATCTCCAAAAAAGGGATGGACAAACAAATTTATTCATCCTCCGCACGAGTTTAAAATTGTAGATGGTTTGATTACCAATTTTCATCAACCTGAAAGCACCCTGCTAATGCTAACCTCTGCATTTGGTGGGTATAAATTCATTAAAGACTCATATAACGAAGCCAAAAAGAAAAAGTATAGATTTTTAAGTTATGGTGATTCTATGTTAATCATGTAATTTGATGGAAAATATTGCAATCATAGTTGGTGCAGGGGCTGGAGAAAGATTTGGTTCGTTTAAACAGATACAACTCATTCATGGTAAAGCTGTTTATAAATACTCACTCGATGCTTTCATATCATCCAAAATATTCTCACAAATTTTTTTAGTTCTCCATAAAGAATTAATTAATACGATAAAAAAAGAAATAGAAAGCGATGAATATAAAAATGTAACAATTGTTGAAGGTGGGAATACAAGATCCACATCTGTATACAACGCCTTCAATGAAATTAAAAATAAAAATTCTAAGGTGTTCATTCATGATGCAGCAAGGCCCCTTATTCAAAGTGATGTGCTAATAAGTTTAAATGCTTTTTCTAAAAAATATAAAGCAGTAGTTCTTGGAAAAAAGATAAATGACACAGTGCGATCTGTTAAAAATAATTGCTCAGAATTTACAGTAGATAGAACTTATCTGTGGACAGCAGAAACTCCTCAAGTTTTCGATTATAAAATTTTAAATGATAGCTATAATTATAATCTTAACAGCATGAATGAGTTCACAGATGAAGCTGCTATTGTTGAGAACGCAGGACATAAAGTCCAAATATTTGAAAGTGAAAAAGTAAACACAAAATTGACAACCAAAAAAGACATAGAATTTATATCAAAAGCAGTAGAAGGACAGACAATGTCAGGAATAGGTATAGATTTTCATACCCTTGTTGAAGGGGATGGTATTGTTGTAGGGGGACATAAAATAGATTGTAAATTTAAATCTGAAGCACATTCTGATGGAGATGTTTTAACGCATGCAGTGATAGATGCACTTTGTGGAGCTTTAAATGTTGGTGATATTGGCCAACATTTCCCCAACACAGATGAATTTTACAATATATCAAGCATAGAGCTATTAAAAAGAGTCGTTGCTATGATGCCTAAAAATATTTCAATTATAAATATTGACGCATCTATTGTTTTAAATGAACCAAAAATTTCACCACACAAAAATAAAATTACTGAATCTTTAAGCTCAGCACTAGGTATTCCCACTGATTCGATATCAATTAAAGGTACAACGAGCAATGGATTAAAATATGTAGATATGTCTAATGGGTGGGGAGCAGAAGTAATTATTGTTATAAAAAAATGGATCTAAAATCATACGCCAAAATAAACTTAGGACTCCATGTTCATAATAAACGCAAAGATGGATTTCATAATCTTACGACAGTCTTTCAAGAAATAAACTTATTTGACAATATAAAAATAAAAGAGTCAAAATATTTTTCTTGTAAAACCAGTCTTTCTTCAATAAAAGAAAAAGAAAATTTTGGTACCATTGCATACAACCTTATTAAACAAAGGTTTCCCACAATTCCAAATGTTGAAATTTTAATCTCAAAAAATATACCAATCAATGCAGGCTTGGGAGGAGGATCAAGCAATGGATCTGCAATAATTAAAGGAATAAATACGCTATTTAATTTGTCTTTAACCAACGAAGAGATGCTAGAATTAGCAAGCAAGGTGAGTTCAGATTCATCTTTTTTCATCAATGGGGGAATTCAGCTTGGAACAAAAAGAGGGGAGGCTTTAAAAAGACTTCCAGACGTATTTATTCCAGAACACTTATTGCTGGTGAAGCCCAAAATTAAAATAAAGACAAAAGAAGCTTTTTTGGATTTAAAAAACCATTTGTTAAATGAAGGTATGGACATTAACTTGTCGCAATTATTGAAAGAACTAAAAAATAATAATTTTAGTTCTAAGTTATTTAAAAATGATTTTGAGATGTATGTTTTTAAAACACATCCAGAAATTGGCGACATAAAATTGAAAATCATGGATTTAGGTGCTATATACGCCAGTTTGTCGGGTACGGGTTCGACTGTGTTTGGAATATTTCCTTCAAAAGCAGATGTGCTAAAGGCACAAGCTTTCTTCAGTCCCCACTACTCTACTTACTATGTAAATCCAATGACATAATTTTGGGGAGTCGTCTAATTGGCAGGACACCTGGTTTTGGTCCAGGCAGTCGGGGTTCGAGTCCCTGCTCCCCAACAAAAATATGGGTAAATATGTAAAAAAAATATTCGCGGGATCAAGTAATCCTGTACTTGCAAAAAAAATTGCACAAGAGTGTGGTGTATCTCTTGGCCAGCTTAGTATAGAGCGTTTTAGTGATGGGGAGATTTGGGTAAAGTTCGAAGAAAACTTAAGGGGGAATGACATTTATCTTGTTCAATCTACCAACGCACCCGCAGAAAATGTATTAGAATTAGCACTTCTCATTGATGCTGCTAAAAGAGCTAGCGCGCAAAGAATTAATGTGATCATGCCATATTTTGGTTATTCAAGACAGGATAGAAAAGATGAACCAAGAGTACCTATTTCTGCTAAAGTAATGATGGATATTTTTATTAAAGCTGGAGCAGATAGAATTGTAACAATGGACCTTCACTCAACACAGATTCAGGGATTTTCTTCTAAACCTATAGACAATATTTATGGTAGTTTGGTTCTCATGCCAGAGCTTGAAAAATATTGTAAGAAGCTGTCTAGTGAAAAGAATTTTACAGTGTTGATTCCAGATATGGGTTCCAGTAAGCTTGGGCAGTCTTATGCCAAAATGCTCGGAATGAGTTTTGCCTTGGTTGATAAAAGAAGAAATGGACATAATCAATCTGAGATTGTATCTGTAGTAGGTGAGCTCGATAGACAACATGTTTTAATTGTTGATGATATGATTGATACTGCAGGCACTATTTTAAATGCAGCTAAAGTGGCAAAAGAAAAAGGCGCGTTGAGCGTTACGGTTGCTGCAACGCACGGTATTTTGTCGGGAGAAGCAATTGAAAGATTATCTGATGATACTATAGATTCAATTTTTTTAACTGATACAACAAATACGGCAGAAATAAAAAATTTAAGTAAACTAAAAATTATTTCTTCTGCAAAAATTTTTGCAGAAACAATTAACAGGATTCATAATGGTGAATCAGTAAGTCAACTATTTAGGAAAGTAATATGAGCAAATTTGAAAAATTAAATGTAGATATAAGAAAAGAGCACGGCACATCAGCATCCAGAAGAATTAGATTGCAAAATAAAGTGCCAGCTGTAGTTTATCATTCTGGAGTCGAGGCCACCCCTCTATCTGTAGATAAGATAAGTTTAAATAAGGCGCTAAGAACGGGTCAAATGATCTTTGAGGTTAATGTTGAAGACAAAAACCAGTTTGTTTTAGTAAAAGAGATACAATATCATCCAGTAACTGATGAAATTATGCATATAGATTTCCAAAAAGTAAAAGAAGACGAGAAGATTTCTTTAGAGGTGTCTATCAGAAGCGTAGGAGAGTCCCAAGGAGTGAAACTTGGTGGACTTTTAACACAAATGTTAAATTCGGTTACAGTAAAATGTAGACCAGCAGAAATTCCAGAGTTTCTTGAGATTGATGTTACAGAAATGGAAATGAACACAAACTTGTTTGTTAAAGATATTACTTTACCAAGCGATGTTGAGATGATAACAGCTGAAGATATTGCAGTGGTTTCAGTTCAAGAGCCTAAGCAAGAAGCGGAAGAAAGCGCTGATTCTATGGATGACATAGATAGCGATACTGAAGACGCAGACTCAGAAGGTTCAAGCGCAGATTCAGATGAAAACACATCAAAAGAAAATACCGAAGAATCATCTGATAAATCAGGAGAAGAAGGGTAATGATGATTTTTGTTGGCTTGGGCAATCATGAACTAAAGTACCACAATACTAAACACAATGTTGGCTATTGGGTATTAGATGGTTTTGCTAAACAGCATGGTTTAGAGTTTAAGCCCGGGAAAGGTAATTATTTTGTTGCCAAAAAAGGTTCAAGTTTTATGCTAATTAAACCAACTACTGGTATGAACAATAGCGGAACTATCATCAATGAAGTTTTAAATTTTTATAAAGCAAAAAAAGAAGATCTAGTCATTGTTTTTGATGATGTTGATCTTCCTTTAGGTGAAATAAGATTTAAAACTGACGGAGGCGACGGATGTCATAATGGAATGAAGTCTATTATTAAATATTTATCAACAAACAATATAAAGAGATTAAAGGTTGGTATTGCAGCTTCAGATTATAAAAGACCTTCAGAAAAGTATGTTTTAAAGCCTTTCCATAGTCGTTATAATGCGCTTGTTGAAGACGTATTGTCTTTTTCAAGTGAAGCAATGACTTCATTATTAGAAAATGGAGAAGAATTCACAATGAATAATTTTAATAATCAAACTATAGGAGTAGCATAGTGGAAAATCTATACTATTTAATACCACTGTCAGGAGTTTTGGCAGTCGTATTCGGATTAATGAGAAGTAGCTGGATTTCAAAACAAAATCCAGGAAATGAAAAAATGCAAGAAATAGGTTTAGCAATCCGTGAGGGAGCAACAGCTTTTCTTGTGAGAGAATATAAAGTATTAACTGTATTTGTTTTGACCGTATCCGCACTTTTGTATTGGGTAAACATGTCATCAAATACAACAGAGGTTGCTTTTTCTTTTATAGTGGGTGCAGTTTGTAGCGGTCTAGCTGGAGCGCTAGGTATGAGAGTTGCAACCCTTGCTAATCACAGAACTACCGAAGCTGCCAGAACCAGCTTAAGCAAAGCGTTAAGCGTGGCGTTTAATGGTGGAGTTGTAATGGGCATGAATGTTGTTGGACTAGGTATTTTAGGCCTTTCATTATTATTTTTCTTATATGGTGGGTTAGGTACCGCACCAGATTTCTCTTTAGTTATGACTAAGGTTTCTGGCTTTGCAATGGGCGCCTCATCTATAGCTCTATTTGCTCGTGTTGGCGGAGGAATATATACAAAAGCCGCAGACGTAGGAGCTGACCTGGTAGGGAAGGTGGAAGCTGGCATACCAGAAGATGACCCTAGAAATCCAGCAACAATAGCTGATAACGTAGGAGATAATGTAGGCGATGTGGCAGGAATGGGTGCCGACCTATTTGAATCATATGTTGGTTCAATGATTGGTGCGATGGTTTTAGCTGCTTCAGCTGGAGAAAAAAGCTTAGTCTTTTTACCTTTATTTTTAGCTGCCGCTGGCATTATAGTTTCAATTTTTGGGACCTTCTTTGTCAAAACAAAAGAAGGCGGCAACCCTCAAACAGCACTTAATATTGGAGTATTTGGCTCAGGCGCTGTTATGACAGTTGTTAGTTATTTTTTAATAAATTATTTAATTAGCGATCCAGTATCATTAACAGATGGATATCAAAGCGTTGTAGCCCTTGATTTATTTTTAGCCACTGTTGTTGGTTTAGTATCTGGTATTTTGATTGGAGTATTAACAGAATATTATACTTCAGATCATCAGAAACCTTCACAAGATGTCGCTGCAGCAAGTGAAACCGGCTCTGCAACAAATATCATATCAGGGTTAGCTAATGGAATGTATTCTACTGCACTCCCTGTATTGGTTATTGCGCTTTCAATTTTAGGGGCGTATCACTTTGCACATTTGTATGGTATTGCATTAGCAGCTTTAGGTATGTTATCAACAATAGGAATTCAATTAGCAGTTGATGCATATGGGCCCATAGCAGACAATGCTGGGGGTATTGCTGAAATGGCAGAGCTTCCTAAGGAAGTAAGAGAAAGAACTGATAAGTTGGATGCTGTAGGAAATACCACAGCTGCGATAGGAAAAGGGTTTGCTATTGGATCTGCTGCATTAACATCATTAGCATTGTTTGCCGCATTTAGAGAAACTGTCGGTGGACTAACCTTAGACATTAACAACCCTACTGTTATGGCAGGGTTATTAATTGGTTCTTCACTTCCATTTGTATTTTCAGCATTAGCAATGCAAGCTGTCGGGGACGCTGCGTTCGAAATGATTGAAGAAGTAAGAAGGCAATTTAGAGAAATCAAAGGATTGTTAGATGGTAAGGCAAAAGCAGATTATGCGAAGTGCGTAGATATTGCTACCACAGCAGCAATTAATAAAATGGTTCTGCCTGGAGCGTTAGCAGTATTCACACCAATTTTCTTTGGATTAGTACTAGGTCAAAAAGAAATGTTGGGTGGAATATTAGCTGGTGTTACCGTGACTGGTGTATTGTTAGCTATCTTTATGTCCAACGCAGGTGGTTCATGGGACAATGCTAAGAAATATATTGAATCAGGACATCACGGTGGAAAAGGCAGTGCTGCTCATAAGGCTGCGGTTGTTGGCGACACAGTAGGCGATCCATTTAAAGATACTGCAGGCCCATCATTAAATATTTTAATAAAACTAATATCAGTGGTATCACTTGTTATTGCACCACTTTTATAATGGAGAAGTTTATGAATTACTATGAAGTACTATATATATTAAACCCTAATTATAGCAAAGATCAAATTGCAGGAGTTATGAGCGAAGTTTCGGACTTTGTAGAAAAGAAAAAACATGCAATTATAAATCATGATTTTTGGGGTAAAAAACAACTAGCGTACAATGTAAAAAAGCATAAATATGGAAACTATATACTGCTTAATACTGAATTTCAAGACACTAACTTTGTAAATGAATTCAAGGTATTTTTGAATTTAAATAAGGAAGTTATGAAGTATATGATTATTAAACTTGACGATAAACCTTCGCTAGAAATAAATAATGATGAAAGTACAAAAGAAGATACTGTACAGGAGGAGAATTAATGTTATCAAGTAGAAAAAAGTCATGCTATTTTAAAAGAAATAACATTCAAGAAGTTGATTATAAAGATGTTAAGCTTTTAAATAAGTTTATTAATGATCAGGGTAAGATTACCCCTAGAAGAGTAACTGGCACTAGTAGTAAAATGCATAGAAAGCTTGTCTTGGCTATCAAAAGAGCAAGAAATATTGCACTACTTCCTTTTGCCGCAGTGGACAGGGATTAAAATGAAAGTTATTTTAAAAGAAGATGTTTTAAACTTAGGCCAGCAAGGTGATGTTGTTGAGGTTAAGGCTGGATATGCCAGAAATTATTTGATGCCTCAAAACCTAGCAATTTTATTTACAAAGAAACAAATAAAGAGTATTGAAGAAGCCAAAAAGCTGGAAGATAGAAAGCTTGAAATGCAAAAAGATAAACTTCTATCAATCATAAAAGATATTGAAAAGCTTAACCTTAGTATTCAGATGAAGTCTGAAGAAGGAGAGAAGCTTTTTGGATCAGTTACTAAAGTTGACATAGTCAAACTTCTACAGGAAAACAATATTGAAATTGATAAGAAGTATATTGATTTAAGTTCTCCAATTAAAACTCTTGGTGAGCATAAGATTGGTATTATTTTTACAGCTGATATTGCAGGTAGTTTAAGTTTGATGGTTGAAAAAGAAGTTTAACTTTTAATAGATTTAATTATAGTTTTTTGCGCGCTACACTTTTTGCAAAAAATGTACATATCTTTGTACTCAGATTCTTGTGTACTGCAATCATCTCTATTATTACATCCATAAATATAGCGATATACTTCCTCAACTTTTTTTTCAACAGAATTAGATGATTTGCGCAACCAGTTTCTAAAAAATGCCTTATAATCTTTTTTACGTTTTTGATTTGCTTTTAACCAATCCAGCATTTTGAGCAATTCAAACTCAACATCTAGGCTGGGAAATTTCTTTGACCATTCTTCTAGATTGTTTTGAATTTCTTCAACTTGTTCTTTTTTACTTGGAAGTTTCCTTTTACTAATTGGATCTAATTTGTCTAGTCTCTTTTCAAGACCTTCAATTCGTAGTATTAAATCTTCTAATTCTTTTTTATTAATGGACATGCCTATTGTTTTGTTAAACGTTAATTCATTAACTATATTTATTAATAATACATTAATTTATTAATTAATTTTAACTTTTTATTAATAATTTTAATTATGACAGATAAAACAGATATATCAATATTAAAGATTCTACAAGCTGATGGCAGGGCTTCTGCGAGCGAAATTGCAAAAGCAGTAAACCTATCAATTCCTGCTGTCACCGAACGAATTAAAAAACTTACCGATAAAAGCTTAATTAATAAATTTGTAGGAATTTTGAACCATAAAAATGCTGGTTTAGATCTTACAGCTTTTGTCTTTATAGTTAGTGAGCATTCTGATCATTATAATAGCTTTGTTGATGAGGCAAACAAATGCGAAGCAGTTATGGAGTGTCATTCTATTACTGGTGGCGGTTCACACATTTTAAAAGTGAGAGTTGAAAACTCGCAAGCTCTTGAGGATTTACTCTATAAGATCCAGAATTGGCCAGGAGTTTCAAGAACTCAATCTAATCTAGTTCTTTCTACATACAAGGAAGAAACATCAATTGACCTTAATATATTAAGTAGATTGTCAATTAATAGTAAATAATTAATTTTTATTAATTTATTTTATTAATATATTTAGTTGATTTTTTAATTCAAATTAAATTACATAAGGAAATTTTCAATGAAAATTAAAGCTGAATATATCTGGATTGATGGCTATGAGCCCACTGCAAGCCTTAGGTCAAAAACAAAAGTTTTGAATAATAAGATTTTATCTGTATCTGAACTACCTTCCTGGGGATTTGATGGTTCAAGTACACTTCAGGCTGAAGGTGGAGACAGTGATTGTAAGCTGAAACCGGTTTGGATGTGTCCAGATCCACTGCGAGGAGGAGATAATATTTTAGTTATGTGCGAAGTGTGTAATCCCGACGGTTCACCACATAAGTCTAATAGCAGGGCAGCTCTAGTTGAATTAGCTGATAAATTTAAAGACCATAAACCGTGGTTTGGAATAGAACAAGAGTACACGTTAATGGATGGTAAGCAGCCGGCTGGTTGGCCTGAAGAAGGTTTCCCTGAAAGACCACAAGGACCTTATTATTGTAGTGTTGGTTCTGAAAATGTAGCAGCTAGAGGTATGGTTGAAGATCATTTAGACCTATGTTTAGAAGCAGGTTTTGAAATTTCTGGTATCAATGCAGAGGTGATGTTGGGACAGTGGGAGTATCAGGTTGGACCGCTACCAGCATTAGAAGTTTGTGATCAACTTTGGGTGGCAAGATGGCTACTTGAAAGAATAGGTGAAGATTATGGCCTTACAGTAGAATTGCATCCAAAGCCAATTAAGGGTGACTGGAATGGATCTGGTGCACATATTAATTATAGCACTGAAAGCATGAGAGCAGAAGGCGGCATATCAGTTATCAATGAAGCCTGTGAAAAGCTCGGCAAAGAGGTTGAAAAGCATATCGCTGCCTATGGAGCTAATAATGATGAAAGGTTAACTGGTGACCACGAAACATGTAGCATTAATGAATTTAAGTATGGAGTTAGTGATAGAGGAGCTTCTATACGAATCCCAATGGATGTAGCAAATGAAGGCAGAGGTTATCTCGAAGATAGAAGACCTGCCTCAAATGTAGATCCTTACAAAGCATGTGCAGCATTAATAGATACAACTTGTAGTTAAGTTAGTAAATTGTAGCTTATGATTAATCAAAAGCTACTAGAATGGTTCGACCAAAATAAAAGAAATCTACCATGGAGACATGGGAGAAACCCTTATAGAGTTTGGATTTCTGAAATAATGTTGCAACAAACTCAAGTTAAAACTGTAATCCCATACTTTAATAAATGGATGGAAAAATATCCTAACCTTGAATCATTAAAAAATGCTAAATATGATGATATAATTAAGATATGGGAGGGGTTAGGATACTATAGTAGGTGCAAAAATATTTATAGCGCTGTTCAAAAAATAACGACATCTTTCCCAAAAACATATGAAGAGTTAGTTAGTTTGCCTGGAATCGGTGACTATACTGCAAAAACAATTCTTGCAATTGCTTATAACAATCAGGCTGTTGGCATAGATACCAATTTAGAAAGAATAGGCTATAGACAATTAGGATTGAAAGCCAAAAGCAAAAGAAATCAACAAAGAGTTATTAATTTTTTAGAAAAAAATCAAAGCAAAGATAGGCCTGGAGATTACAATGAAGCTTTAATGGATCTCGGAAGTTCCTTATGTAAGGCATATACCACTTTTTGCAAACAATGTCCTATAAAAAGCTCTTGTAAGGCTTTCAAATCTTCTTCACCAACAAAATACCCAACTCCCAAGATTTCTAAAAAACTACCAACATATGATATAGCAGTTTCTGTAATAAAGTTTGATAACAGAGTGTTAATTTCTAAAAGAGAAAATACAAAATTTTTATCAGGCTTATGGGAGTTTCCAGGAGGAAAGATTGAAAAAAATGAATCAGCAGAAATAGCTATTATAAGAGAGCTAAAAGAGGAAACTAATCTAAATATTAAAACGCCAACTTACTTGGGATCTATAAAACATCAATACTCTCATTTTGGAGTAAATATTGCATTGTTTATTTCTTATCCAAAATCTATAAGCAATCTGTCTATTAAGCAGGACTATAAATGGATACAGATTGATGATATTGATAAATATGCTCTGCCAAAAGCAAACCATAAAATGTTAGATATTCTTAGAAAGTTAGATTAAAATAGCGCGATATGATAAAAACATTAATATCTGCAATTGTGTTTATTTTATTTTTACCTTTATTTGTTTTGTTTTTGATAACAGGTATTGTTTGCTCATACTTTACGCATATGAGAAACGCATATTATCCTCTAATCCCTATCTCAAGTAGATTGTTGATGTTAGTTTCTTTTCAGTGGTTTAGCGTAAAAGGTCAGGCGCCTAAGAAAGAAAATGGCCCCTATATTTTTATGTTTAATCACGAATCGATGTTTGATGTTTTCATGCTGGGAGGATCCATTCCTTATTATGTAAATGCTATTGGTTGGGAGGGAGTTTTTAAGTGGCCTCTTTTTGGGTATTTTGCTAAAAGATACGGTGCGTATGCGGTAACACATGAAAATACAGATAAAGCCATAAAAACTTTAAAAGCAGCAGAAAAAATATTGGTTGAAGATGGTGATTCTATGATATTATCTCCGGAAGGACAAAGGACTCTTACTGGGGAATTGGGCGAATTCAAAAAAGGGGTATTCCATTTTGCAAAGGCTACAAACGTTGCTTCCATTGTTCCCGTTGGCCTAGTTGGAGCGTATCGTGCAAATGTAAGAAACAGTTGGATAATTAATCCAGGCAAACTAACAACAGTATTTGGAGAGCCAATTACTCCAAAAGACTATAAAGACTTAAGCGTTGAAGAACTTAGAGATCTTACAAGGTCAAAAGTGGCCAATCTTTTAGTTTAAATATCTAATTTTAGGGTGAATTAAGCCTGCTATTCCACATAATCCAGCCATTAAACCAAATAATAAAAATATTTCGTGAATACTTATCACTTCTGTTAGTAGCCCAATCATTCCACTAGAGATAGCAGTCATACTTAGAATTGAAACAGAAATAATTGCAAAGATACGACCGAGTAACTTTTCTGGTATATTTTTTTGCATAATTGAAACTCTAGAAATAATTAAAAAGGGAATTCCAATACCATGCATAAAGGATAAAAAATTCAATTGGTTCAATGTTTCAATAAAGTAATAAAAACAAAAACTTGCTCCGTCTATAAATAAGCCCAAAAGAAATAGTAGGCCGTGAGGTAATTTATTGCCAATTTTATATACTATTGCAGTTCCAATAAGCATTCCTAAACCTACAAATGCTTCAACTATCGCAAAATCAGATGCAGTACCGCCTAAATAAAGTTTAACTAATATTGGTATACCAACTATTGCTGGACCCATAACGAATAAATTGCTAAGCAAGGTTAAAAGAATAATGAATGCAAAGGTAGTGTGTTCTCTAAGGTAGCCAATACCTTCCTTAGTTTTAGAAATGATCTTCTGCATATTAATCTCTTCTTTTTCAACAATATCTTTTGGAGCCATCGTAGTTATGGCGGCAGCTATAAAGTAAAAGAATAGACAAAAAACAAATAAGTTTTCGACATTATAAATTGTTAAAAGTTGAGCAGCAATGATTGGGCCTATTAATACAGCTGTTTGCCAAGAAATGTTAACAATCGAGTTTGCTTTAAGCAACCCTTCTTTGCTGATTTGTGTAGGTAGATAGGCGTTAAAAGCAGGCACCATTGGCAACCCAAAAGCATTGTGAAAAAAAGCAATGAGTACAATAATCCAGATAGAAGTAATGTTTAAATAAAATAGTAGAGGTATAAGTGCTAAAATTAAACCCTGCATAATAGTTGCAAATGATATCATTTTAGTCTTGGGGAATAAATCAACAATAGCTCCAATAAACAATCCACATAAAATTGCTGGTAAATAAGAAGTCATAGCAACAATACCAGTTATTTTTTCAGAATTCGTTAAATCTAAAACAAGCCATATAAAGGCAACATCATAAATTGCTCTTGCAATGGAATTCATCAACGGCACCGTTAATAAAAATATATTTAAATTTTTTCCTTTGAACATCGGATTGAAACTACGTAAAATAAAGATAATTATGACATACATTATAGCAGATCCATGCGTTGGAACATGCGATACAGCATGTGTAGAAGTTTGTCCGGTTGATTGTATTCATGGACCAGATGATCCAGAAGGATCAGGGGAAGAGGCAAAAGCAAGCGGTTATGATGCTACCAATAAGCAATTATATATAAATCCTGAAGAATGTATTGATTGTGGTGCGTGTGAGCCTGAGTGTCCAGTAGATGCAATCTATGATGAAGATGAGGTTCCCGATGAATATGAAACCTCAATCGATAAAAATTATAGTTTCTTTGGTCAAGAAAGATAAGTTTATAATTTCCTAACATTTTACACTTTCATTTTCTATTTTTACACTCATAACTTTATTTATAAATGGATAAAAATCAAATATTAGAAAAACTCAAGACTATCAATTATCCTGGCTTTAATAGAGATATCGTCTCTTTTGGAATGGTTAAAGATGTAGTGATTGATAAAAATAATATTACAATTATTCTCTCCATTTCTTCTCAAAACGAAGAGAAAAAAAATCAACTGGTTAAGCAAATTTCCGAATCTATACAAATAGATAAATTTGATGTCAAAATAAAAGTGTTAGATCAGCCTGCAAGAAAAACAGTAGATACTAGCAACAAAGATGCGAACGTAGAAGGTAAGATTAAAAACATTATCGCCGTTGCTAGTGGAAAAGGAGGGGTTGGAAAATCAACCGTTGCTTTAAATATTGCTTCGGCACTAGCTCAGCTAGGCTATAAAACTGGATTATTAGATTTGGACATATATGGACCTTCTCTTCCTATTACAATGGGAGTAAATGAAAATCCTCAAGTTGTGGATGGGCAAAAAATTGTACCAATTGAAAAAAATAATTTAAAATTAATGAGTTTTGGTTTTATTAGCGGCAACCAAGCACCCGTTGTTTGGAGAGGTCCGTTGGTTGCAAAAATGACAGAACAATTTTTTAAGGATGTTACATGGGGAGAATTAGATTATTTGATTTTAGATCTTCCGCCAGGTACTGGCGATGTTCAACTTACCCTATCGCAAAAAATTCCTTTAGATGGAGCTATCATTGTAACAACACCAAATGATATTGCATTGACAGATGTTAGAAAAGGCGCAGATATGTTTAAAAAAGTAAAAACAAAATTACTTGGCGTTATTGAAAATATGTCTTTTATGAACATTCAAGGGGAAATACCGGGAATGAACAATCAAGAAATATTAATTAATGGTAAAACAGTTAAAGTTGAGAATGAACATTTCTCCTTTAATTTTCATCTATTTAAAAAAGGAGGGGGGCTGGAGGAAAGTGCAAGACTAAATGTTCCTTTATTGGCAGAGATACCCTATTCGGAAGATTTAATGCTTTCTATTGATAAGGGAGAGCCATTAGTCCAATACGATTCAAAGCATACAATTTCAGAAATATTCATTAGAGTAGCCAAAAGTCTGGTTAAACAATATGAATGATTTATCCTTAAATCATTTAGCGATTATAATGGATGGCAATGGAAGATGGGCTGTTAATAAAAATAAATCAAGGGCTTTTGGACATAAAGAGGGAGCTCAAACCGCTAAAAAAATAATTAACGATTGTGTTCAAAAAAAAATACCATTTTTAACGCTATATACTTTCTCTAGCGAAAACTGGCTAAGGCCTAAAGAGGAAATAGATTCATTAATGGAACTGTTGTCATTTATGCTACAAAAAGAAATTAAGAACATGATGAGGAACAATATTAGGTTTAATGTCGTTGGAAGGTTAGAGGAAATACCAAAAAAAACTAAGGAGTTTTTAGAATTAACAATTAATAAAACAAAGAATAATTCAGGCTTATTTTTAACTTTAGCACTAAGCTATGGGGGACGCCAAGAAATAATTGATGCAATGAACTCAATTTTAGAGAGTAATATTGAAATAATTAATGAAGATATTCTAAAAAATCACTTATATTGCCCTGAATTACCAGATGCAGACTTAATTATTAGAACTGGTGGAGAAAATAGGTTAAGCAATTTTTTATTATGGCAATCAGCTTATGCAGAGATTTATACTTCTAAAAAGTTGTGGCCCGAATTTGAAACTAGTGAGCTAGACAAAGCATTAGAAGACTTTAAGTGTAGAAATAGAAAGTTTGGAAAAGTTTAAAAAATGAAAAAAATAAAGGTATTAATATTTCTTTCCTGCTTCTTTGCAAATTTATTTGCACAGAATGTAACCCTTTATAGGGTAAACGTTGAAGGAAATACCACAACATCTGACAAGATGATTAAATATTCTGCAGGACTTAGAGATGGAACAGAAATTCAACGATCTGATATTTCAACTGCTATTACAAGACTTTGGGATTTAGGATTATTTGATGATGTTAATATTGTTCTGAACAATGAGTCTCAGTATGGAGTAGAAATCACAATTAAAGTATCTGAAAGCCCTATATTAAATCAAGTATTATTTGATGGAATGACAGTAAGAGAAGCAAGATTCAAAGAAAAAATTGAATTAAAATCCGGTCAAAGAATTAAGCCTAATTCGCTAGAAAAAGCTTCAAGAAAAATTACTGAAATGTATAAAGAAGATGGGTATTTCAATGTAGAGGTTACTCCAACAGTCGTCGTTCCCCAGGATACAATTGTTCGTGTAGATTTTGCAAGAGATGTTTTATTTACGATTAAGGAAAATAAAAAATATCGACTTAAGAACGTTGTTTTTGAAGGAAATAATAGTTTTTCAGATAGAAAATTAAGAAAAGAATTAACGAATACTAAACAAAGAAAATGGTGGACATTTTGGGTAAAAAGTTTCGATCCAAAAACTTTTAATGAAGATAAAGAAACATTATTAGCTTTTTACCAAAATGAAGGTCACAGGGATTTTAGAGTACTCAGTGATACACTGTTGATTGATGAAGAAAACTCTGCTCTTACATTGCAAATTAATGTTGAAGAGGGACCAAAATATTATTTCAGAAAATTTACTTTTGAAGGAAATCAGATTGCTGAAGAGAATGACTTAAAAAGACTTCTTGGTTTACAAGAGGGAGACATGTTTTCTAAGGAGCAGTTTGATAAGTCTGTATTTGAAACGATGATGAGTATTTATCAAGACAAAGGGTATATCTTTAGTAATGTTAGTCCTGAGGTTGTTCCATTTGGTACGGACTCTCTTGATGTGAAATTTGTTTTCAATGAGGGGAATAAGGTTTTTGTTGAAAATATTTTTGTATCAGGAAATGAAAAAACTAGAGAAAATGTAATTCGAAGAGAGCTGAAGTTGTATCCTGGAGACGTATTTAGTAGATCAAAGCTTATGCGAAGTCAAAGAGATATATGGATTTTAAATTACTTTGACAATGTTATTCCTGATGTTACTCCAATATCAGATGATAAAGTTAATCTTGATTTTGTTGTAGAAGAAAAAAAATCAACACAAAGAATCAATGCCAACCTAGGCTTTACTGGTGAGTATGGAATTACTGGAGGAGCAGGTGTAGAATTTGATAATTTTAGAGGTAAGGGCCAAAAATTAAATATTGGAGCAAGTACTGGGACTAATTTTTCGGTTTATACAACACAAGAACCATCAAAATACAAATCACTTAATATTAGTTTTCAAGATCCCATGATAAATGATAGTCCTTATTTGGTAGGTGCTTCCATTTTTTATTCTTTCAGAGGATCATCAACAAATTATTATTTCCCACTAGACTTTACAGTAGGAGGGGCCGTTGCAAGTTTTGGACGAAGGCTTGAATGGCCAGACGACTTTTTTAGAGTAATGTGGTCAGCTAAATTTATGCAAAAAGACTATGATGGTTCCCAAGCTGATATAGATAATTATATAGGAGGCCTCCAAACCACTAGAGGAATAAGTTTATCCCAAGTGTTATCAAGAGATAGTCGAAATAGAGCAGAGTTTCCAACAAATGGATCAACGTTTATTTTAGAGAATACTTATTCCGGCGGATTTCTTGGAGGTAATGAAAACTTCCAAAAGCATATGTTGACACTAGAGTGGTTTACTCCAACTTTTTCTAAATTCATTCTTTATAACTCTGCAAAGCTGGGAGTTATTAAGACAATTGATGTCGGAGATGATACCCAAAGTTTTGTTCCTTTTGACGAAAGGTTTATTATGGGTGGAAATGGTATACCTTATGGAAACGCGCTTCGTGGTTATCCAGACAACGCCATTGGACCTCAAACTGTCACTGGACAGGCCGTGGGTGGAAATTCAATGGGAAGATTTATAACTGAATTAAGATTTCCTCTATCAGAAAATCCGGTAATATATGTTATGGCTTTTGGTGAAATGGGGAATGTATGGAATACATCTGCATTGACAGAGCCGTTTTACATTGATAGATTCAATTCAATTTCGATGAAAAAATCAGCAGGAGTTGGTGTTAGGTTTTTTATGCCAGGTATTGGTAAATTAGGATTTGATATGGGATATGGATTTGATGATATAGTTGGTGATGGCAACCCACAGGGTTGGGAGTATACAATCACATTTGGGCAAACTTTTTAAATAAGGAGAATAAAGTGTACAAAAAAATATTAACAATATTATTATTAACTGGAATAGCTTTTTCACAGCAAAAAATAGGTGTAGTATTTTCTGAAAAAATCAGACTTGATTTTGAAGAATTCAAAGATGTTGAACAACAACTACAATTAGATTTAGAAGTTATTCAAAAAGAATATCAATCAATGGCCACAGAATTAGATAGTATGGTCAAAGAATATGAACAGCAAAGTCTGATGATGTCTGAAGAGCTTAAAAAAGCTAAAGAGCAAGATATTGTTGATATGAATAACTCATTACAAAGTTATCAAATGTCAAAAGTTGGACCTAATGGAGAATTGACTAGAAAACAAGCCCAGTTAGAATTTGAGTTAGTTGAAAAGTTTAAGGCAGCTGTCAATGCAGTAGCAATTTCAAAAGGGTTTGATTTAATCGTTGATGGTTCCCAGGCATCTTTGTATACAAAACCAACTATTGATTTAACAGACGACGTACTATACGAGCTTAGAAAGACTGATCAAGCATCAGAGTAAATAAGGTAACACTTTGATTACTCTTAAAGAGGTTGCTGATAAAATTGAGGGCAAATTGATTGGTAATCAATCAATACCCATATCATCTGTTGACGATATAAAGCTTGCTTCAAAAGAATCTATTTCTTTTGCTTTCCTACCAAAATATAAAAAAGCAATTATTGATTCCAAGGCTTCAGCATTTATTGTTACATCTCAAGACGATTTAGGTACTAAGGCTGGTATTGTTGTAGACAATCCTTATTTGGCTATGATTAAAGTTTTAGATATCTTTGATCAAAGACCTGTTCCCAGTTATGAAGTTTCAGAAAATTCTATCATCCATCGCACAACATCTAAAAAAGAAAATTTACATTTAGGACCTTTTTCAGTTATAAACGAAAATGTAACTATCGGTAACAATGTATTCATTGGAAGTGGTGTAAAAATTGGTCCAGGATCAGTAATCGGAGACGATTGTATTCTTTATGATAATGTCGTTTTATATGACAATATTACTGTTGGAGCAAATAGTATTATCCATTCTGGTACTGTGGTAGGTAGCGATGGTTTTGGTTATCATACAAATGAAAATTATCACCATAAAATTCCACACATAAAAAACGTTGTTATAGGAGATAATGTAGAAATTGGCGCTTCTTGTACAATTGATAGGGGCTCAGTTCAAGATACAGTCATAGGCAACCATTGTAAGCTGGATAACCAAGTCCATTTAGCACATAATGTAAAAATGGGAGAAGGATGTTTAGTAGCTGGCGGTGTGTTTATAGGAGGAAGTACAACAATAGAAGACTTTGTAACAATTGCAGGGAAAAGCGATATAGGTCCTCACGTAACCATTGGGAAGAAGGCCGTTATTGCAGCACGTTCTTGTGTGCTTAAATCTTTGCAAGGTTCAGCAATGTATGCAGGAAACCCTGCTAGGCCAATTAAAGAAAAACAAAAAAGAGATGCACTATATACAAGATTTGAAATTTTAGAGAAAAAACTCAAAAATCATGTCATCTAAGCAACGCACAATTAAATATTCAGTTTCATGTACTGGAGTTGGTCTTCACACTGGAGTCCAAAGTACGGTTACTTTTCATCCAGCCGATGTAAACACTGGAATCAGATTTATTCGAAATGATATGGACGACCAAGTAGTTACCCCATATATTGATAATGTAGTTGATCTGACCAGAGGAACAACAATAGAGGAAAATGGAGTTAGGGTACATACTACTGAGCATGTAATGTCTGCATGTGCTGGAATGAGAATTAATAATTTAATTATTGAACTCAATAGTAAAGAGCCGCCTGTAATGGATGGTAGTTCTAAAGATTTTGTTGCTGCACTGAAAGAAGGTGAAATAGTTGAGCAAAATGCTAAAGTAGATTTTTTAGAAATTACCAAGCCTGTAGTATATAATGATGAAGAAAAAGACGTTGAAGTTTTAGCTGTTCCATTTGACGGCTTTAAAACTACTTTTACAATCCAATATGATTTAGATGATTTAGATGTACAATATAGTTCAATTCAAAACGCTTACACCAATTATGAAACACAAATAGCACCTGCAAGAACTTTCTGTTTGTTAAGTGAGGTTACAGAGCTCACTAAGCAAGGGCTTATTAAAGGCGGAAACTTAGGTAATGCAGTAATTATTGTAGACAAGGATATGGATGGCGAAGAAGTAAAATTTTTTAAAGATAAGTTTGGTATTAAATTTTATAAAGGCACTAGAGGACTATACAAATCACAACAACTGCGCTTCAAAAATGAACCAGTAAGACATAAAACATTAGATCTTATTGGAGACTTAGCTTTGCTAGGCAAGCCAATTAAGGGACACGTAACGGCTATAAAAAGTGGACACAAAGGAAATGTAGAATTTGCTAAATTATTGAGGGCTGAATTTAAAGACCAGTTTTAAGATGAATGATATAAGCTATATATTAGAAATGATTCCGCATAGGTATCCATTCCTTATGGTTGATAGAGTGATAGAAAAAAAAGAAAAATCACATATACAGACTATTAAAAATGTAACAATTAATGAACCATATTTTACTGGCCATTTTCCAGAAAAACCTATAATGCCAGGCGTTTTAATTATGGAGTCTATGGCGCAATCAGCCTGCCTTATTATTTTAGACTACATTGATAATCCTAAGCATCATTTAGTTTATTTATCTAAGGTTAATAATTTTAGAATTTTAAAAAATGTAATACCGGGTGATCAAATTATAATTAATGCAGAAACTATAAATGAAAAGATGAATTCATTTAAATTTCGCGCTACATGTCATGTAAATAATGAATTGGTAGCAAAAGCAGAATTTATAGCATCGTTGGTAAATAAGTAGAGGTTGGTAATCAAAAATAAAATACATAAAACAAACATTATTTCAAGCTCAGCGAAAATTGGTAATAACGTTACAATAGGAGCTTACAATGTTATCGAAGAAAACGTAATTATTGGCGATAACGTTACAATCGGCAATTTCAATACAATTTCTAAATTTACTGAAATAGGAAATGATTGCCAGATTGTCAATAATAGCAGCATAGGAGCAATACCTCAAGATAGGAAGTTTGAAGGAGAAAAAACTAAGCTTGTTATTGGAGATAGAACTATAATAAGAGAATTTGTTACATTAAACAGAGGAACTAAAGAGACAGGGGAAACAAGAATTGGAGAAGATGTTTTAATTATGACAGGAGTACATGTAGCTCATGATTGTATTATAGGAAACAATGCTATACTTGTAAATTTAGTTGCTTTAGGCGGTCATGTTGAAATTGGTGATTGGGCTATTTTAGGCGGTGCAAGCAACGCTCATCAATTTTGTAAGATTGGCAAGCACGCAATGGTTGCTGCAAATTCAAAGCTAGTTCAAGATGTCCCTCCATTCATTCTAGCTGGGAAACATCCAGTAAAGTATTCTGGCATTAACTCTCTAGGGTTAAGTAGAAGGGGATTTGATGAGAGTGAAAAATCAGATATTAAAAAAGCATATAGGTATCTTTTTAGATCAGACCTAAACCAATCAGACGCCCTAAATAGAATCAGAGAAGAATTTAAGGGAAGCTCTAATATAGAAGATATTATAAAGTTTTATGAATTGAGTAAAAGAGGAATTATTTAGACCCTTAAAATGAAAAAAAATATTTTTGTATTTGGATCTACTGGATCTATAGGGATCCAAACACTTGAAGTTTTATCAAAAAATAATATGTATTCCGTAACAGGATTAAGCTGCAACTCTAACAGCAACCTTTTATTCGAGCAAGTTAAATTATTTAATCCATCTGTAGTTGCAATCAACAATATAGAACTATCACATGATTTAATTAATTATTGTGATAGAAAAAATATTAAGCTCTTTCATGGCGATAATGCTTCAAATATTGTTCCTTTAGGCAATATTGATATTGCAGTAAATGCAATTGTTGGAACTTCCGGACTTCAACCAACAATTAGATTAATTGAAAGTGGAATAGATGTTGCGTTAAGCAATAAAGAGTCACTGGTTTTAGGAGGACACATTATAATGCCCCTTGCAAAAAAAAATAATGTTAAAATCTTACCTGTAGATAGTGAACATTCAGCAATCTTCCAGTGTTTGCATGGTGAGAATGATGCTAAATTAAAAAAAATAATTTTAACCGGAAGTGGAGGCCCTTTCTTAAAAAGGAAATTAAATACTTTTAAATCTATCACCCCCAAAGAAGCATTAAGTCACCCAAATTGGGAGATGGGAAAAAAAATATCCATAGATTCTGCGACTATGATGAATAAAGCATTAGAACTAGTTGAAGCTTTATGGCTATTTAATGTAAATCTTGAAAAAATTGAGATTGTAATACACCCGCAATCCATAGTTCATTCAATGGTAGAATTTGAAGATGGTTCGTATAAGGCTCATTTAGGGGTACCAGATATGAGAGTGCCAATTCAATATGCTTTAACGTATCCACAAAGGGAAAAAACAACTGTTAAAAGTTTAGATTTTACAAAAATGAATCTACAATTTAGTAAACCAAGTATTGATAGATATCCTACATTATCTTTAGTTGAAAAGTTAATTAATATGGGTGGAAATAGAGTTCCAATAATGAGTATTGCAAATGATTATATTGTACAAAAATTTTTAGACGAAGAAATAGCCTTTAATGAAATGTTTCCACTTCTCAAAAAGACAATAAATCAATTTTCTAATAATCATTTACCAACACTTGAAGATTTAATTACATTAGATAATAATATTAAACTATATTTAAACCCTAAGTAGAGAAATGATTTATATACTAGCATTCATAATATTAATTGGCGTCATAGTCTTTGTTCATGAGCTTGGACATTACATGGCAGCTAGAAGCGTCGGAGTTGGTGTAGAGCGCTTTTCCATTGGCATGCCGCCAAATTTTGTAGATTTTACCAAAACAAAAAAAGGATTAATAGTTGATATATATTTTTTTGCATGTAAAAAACAGAAAAGTAAAATGGGTAAAAGTATATTCAACTATATTTTCATCGTTTAGAAATCCTTCAGAAACTATCTTCACTATCGGTTTGTTACCATTAGGTGGTTATGTCAAAATGAAAGGTATTTTAGACGAAAGTATGGACAGCGAATTTAAGGGAGAGGACGATGAACTTGAATCAAAGAATGCTCTCCAAAAAATATGGGTTATGAGCGCAGGTGTAATTTTTAATCTTATACTTACTTTTTTTGTTTTTACTCTCATTGGTAATTTGCAAGGCGATACAAAGCTTGAAAATACAAATACAACCATTGACTTTATTGTTCCCGATCAACCTGCAGATAAAGCTGGGTTGCAAGCTGGAGATGCTTTTGTTGCTATTGCGGGTACAAGTGTCAATAGTTGGAATGAAGCAGTTAGTCAAATTGAAAAATATCCAAATGAAACAATTCTTATTTCGCTTGATAGGCAAGGGGAAGTGTACAATAAGGAAGTTACCTTAGGTACAAGGCCAGATTTAACTTCAGGTAGAGTCGATATACAAGTGGGCGCACTTGGAATTTCAAAAACGCAAATTCCTGTAGAATTAAGTTTTTCAGAATCTTTCGTTTATGGAATTAACGAAACCAAGTGGGCAATGACATTAATGACCTCTTCTTTAAAAATGATTTTTCAAGGTAATGTTTCAAGAGATGAGGTTGGTAGCGTTATCATGATAGGAGATATGGCGGGACAAGCCGCACAAGCTGGTTTAGTACCATTTTTATTTTTAATGGCATTAATCAGTGTGAATCTAGCTTATATAAATATTTTACCAATACCTGGATTAGACGGTGGACACATTGCATTAATCTTAGTGGAGTCACTTTTAGGAAGAAAGCTATCTGTTAAAACTAGAATTAGAATTCAATCAGTCGGAATGTTTATTTTACTTTCGTTAATGGTTTTTTTACTTCTGAATGATATTATTCGCGTACTTTTTTAAGCCTAAGGCTTATAACTCCTTGCCCTAACTTTATTAATATTTCAACTGGCACTAAATTATCACCAATTGAAGCATAAGAAACCTCCATATCCCCTTTATTTTTAAGAATTGAATCATCATCTTTACTTGGTGTCAATGTATAAGCTAAAAACGTACCATACGGCGTTTTAATTTTACGAAATCCTTCATTCGTTAGTTCTATTTCTCTTACTTTACCAGCATCAACAATATTAAATTTTTTTGAAGATTCTACCGGTATTTCAAATTCAGGAAGAATAAGCAAGAGTGAGTAGGGGTCAAATGTATTTTCGTTAATAATATATTCTTTACCATTTGTAATTGCTAACTCTCCTTGAATGGAAGTGATGGATTTTTTCTTTTTGCGTACTTCTCGCACACTCTTATCTTGTCTAACAACGTTTAGATTTTCTTTGTCAATCCAAACATCAATTTTATTTCGAATCTTATATATTCTGTCTCCCAGTTTTGATGTTTTAACACTAAAGTTTAAATGGTAGACATCTCTACCTTCAATGTTGCCAGATTCTTCAACAGATAGCGAAGCCTCGCCTATTTTGATATTTAGAAGATTTATGTACGCACTATATTCATACTCTACTTTTTTGCTAAATCGACTACTGTCAGACATGCCCGAAGAAAAAGAAATAAGTAAAATTATTAAATAAGCTCTCATTTATCTTATTTGCTTTATCTCGTTATTATTAATTAAAAATATTTTCGATGCACTATTATTTAACACTCCATCATCAATAAGCAAGTCAATTTTATCTCCAAATTTTTTTTCAATATCATCTGGGGCATATAAAGGTTCTTGACCAGTCTCATTGATGCTAGTAGTAGTTATAGGTTTATTATATGAAGATAAAACAGATTTTAAAAAAATGTGATTAGGTATTCTAAAGCCTATTTTACCATCTTTTGTTATTTTGTGATTAAATGATCCTGGTATATATTTTGCAATACATGTGCTTCCATCCTTAAGTATTTCTTCAATTTTCTTGGCAATATTTTTCTCTACAATCAATTTATTTTTCACAACACTAAAGTCATGCAAGACAATGCTCATTGGTTGACTACGTTTTTTAATTTCATTTATTTTGTTAATCCCATTTGTATTGTTAGCGTCCGTACCTATCCCATAAATCGTATCAGTCGGATAGGCAACTAGTTGTTTATTTTCCAAAGCATCTAAGAAGTATTTTTTAGCATCGGGATGGTCACTTTTAATTCTTTTCATTTATATTTCCTTACAGATTTCCATCTTTTATGAAACCAAAAATATTGCTCGGGGTACTCGCGAATAGTTTGTTCAATTTTACTAGTATATAGCTGAACAATTGATTCAATACTTCCACTAGTATCAATTTTTTCAAATCTAGCCTCATAAATATCATCTTTTTTAACAATGCTAAAATATACTAACGGAGATTTTTTTCTTTTACTTAGAATTGCTGCTCCTGAATGGGTAGAAGAATTAATATCAAAAAATGTTGCCTTGGTGCCTCTTTTTTTAGCATCTTGATCGCTTAGTAAAATAAGAATATTATTTTGACTTAATGCCTGGCTTAATTGTTTTGCATTTCCACCTTTATAGAGTTGATTTTTCATAAAATTTTCTCTTATTTTTCTGAAAAAAAGATCAGCTCCACTGCTATTTTGTTTATATGCCACTCCTGTTAAATCATATCCTTTCAAGCCTAACAAATAAAACAATTTATCAAAAGATCCATGGTGAGAACCAACCAATATCACACCTTTTTTCTTTGACAGCGCCTCCGAAAGCATATCTATATTAGTCAAACGTATTTTGGAGGCATTATAGTATTTTGGAAACGATATAAAGTCTAAGAAATCTTCTGAATAAAATTTGTAACATTGCTTCATTGTATTTTGTCTCCACAAACTATCTTTTTCAGGAAAAGCCCACAATAGATTTTGCAATACCACTTTTTTCCTCATTTTAAGTACATGGAATAGTAGACTATAAATAATTTTATAGGTAATTTTGTATGCAAATGATGGAGCATTTTTCAGGAACAAAGAAAACGCTTTTAAAAAAAAATACATCACCTAAATGTAAATCTTTGAATTAGTAATGAAAACAAAATTTAAGAACATAATTTTAAGCGCTATATTTTTAATGTCAGCAATGATTTTTGCTGAAGGATTAAATAAAAAAGTATATGTCATCCCTATTCAAGATGTTATAGACTTGGGCATTCCAGGTTTAGTTAGCAGAGGAATTGATTTAGCTGAAGAAAATAATGCAAAATTAATTATTTTTGATATAGACACGTTTGGAGGTCGAGTTGATGCAGCTACTCAAATAAAGGATTCAATAGCCTCTACGGATATCGAAACCATTGCATTTATTAATAGGAGAGCTATTTCTGCTGGGTCATTAATCTCATTGTCTTGCGATAAAATATATATGACAGAGGGGGCAACAATTGGCGCAACAAGCGTTGTTGATATGTCAGGGTCCAAGCAATCTGAAAAATCTCAGAGCTACATGAGAGAGGAAATGGCCGCAACTGCTGAAAAGTCAGGAAAAAATCCCGAAATAGCTAGAGGCATGGTAGATGAAGAGCTAAGCTTTGAATATCTAATTGTTGAAGGAGATACATTAGCAGTTGATGATATTGAAGGAAGAAAAGAGGGAAAGCTTATTACGCTTACCACAGAATTAGCATTAAAGTATGGCATAGCTGATGGTAAAAGTGAAAGTATCGATGAACTTCTTTTATCGCTTGAAATAACAGACTATGAAATAAAAACTGTAAATGAAAATTGGTCTGAAAATGTTGTTCGAATATTGACAAATCCTACTGTATCATCTTTGCTTACTACATTCGGAACTATAGGAGTCATATCTGAACTATATAGTGCAGGTTGGGGTATTGGCGGAACCATTGGTATTATATGTTTGACTTTAGCATTAGGAGCTGGATATTTAACTCAATTAGCATCTGCAACAGATTTATTGATCATATTATTTGGGCTTGCGATGCTATTCATTGAGTTTGTAGCAATTCCTGGATTTGGTATATTTGGGATTACAGGGATTGTTGTTTTATTTTATGGACTATATTTACTATTAATTCCTGATATTCCCGTTGGGCCAGAAGTATATTCAGAAGCTTTAGATGGTTTTTCTTGGGCTGTAGTTGTTGGAATATTTGGAATCATATTTTTGTTGAGAATAATTGGTAAATCTGCTTTTTTTCAAAAGTTAGTAAGTACTGATTCAAATAAAACCACATTAAAAAAGAATTATAAAAATAGAAGTAAGGTTGAGTAGTTGTAATGATTTATCAACAATCGACCTTAAACTTGAAGATATATAACATAAAGGAGGCGTAATGGGACTGTATGTTGCCATACCATTAATATTATTTATTTTACTACTACTATGGGTTGTGCCAGTTGGACTGTGGTTGCAAGCTATATTCAGTATAGGAGGAGGACATGTGACCATCTTTAATCTTGTTGGTATGAGATTTAGAAGGGTCCCTCCAGGAATTATCGTTAGCGGATTAATTGCTGCAAAAAAAGCAGGAATAGATGAAGTTAGCGGTGATGATTTGGAAGTTCATTACATGGCAGGCGGAAATGTAGATAAAGTAGTTGATGCATTAATTGCCTCATCAAAAGCTGGAATAGAATTAACATTTGCTATTGCAACAGCAATTGATTTAGCGGGAAGAGATGTACTTTCAGCTGTCCAAACTAGTGTATATCCAAAGGTTATTGATGCACCTATCGATGGAAAATTATCTGCTGTTGCCAAAGACGGAATTGAAGTTAGAGCAAGAGCAAGAGTAACGGTAAGGACTGATATACCAAACCTAGTAGGTGGAGCAACTGAAGATACAATTATTGCAAGAGTGGGTGAAGGGATTGTAAGTGCAATTGGTTCAAGAGAGAACTATGAAGCAGTTCTAGAAAATCCTGATTCAATTTCAAGAACAGTATTAGAAAAAGGACTAAACAAAGGAACTGCTTTTGAAATACTATCAATCGATATTGCCGATATTGATGTAGGTAAAAATATTGGTGCACAGCTACAAGCAGATCAAGCTGAAGCCGACCTAAGAGTTGCACAAGCTAAGGCAGAAACTAGAAGGGCGATGGCAGTTGCGCTTGAGCAAGAAATGAAAGCCAAAGTTGTAGAAGCAGAATCTCAAGTACCTCTTGCTATGGCTGAAGCATTTAAAATGGGCAATCTAGGAGTGTTAGATTACTACAAATTAGATAATATTGCTTCAGATACAAGCATGAGGCAATCTATTGCTGGTGTTTCAGATGATGACAGTACAGAATCTAAGGGGTAGTCTTTGGAAGAATTAATATATTGGGGAGCAATATTTCTTTTCTATCTTTTTTCGGCTTATAGAAGTAAGCAGAAAAAACAAAGTAGTGAAGAAGTATTTGCCCCCAAACCATTACCTAACCAAGAAAAAAAATCACCCAACCTTGATTTTAATATCTTTGAATTTTTAAATGATTCCATGGAAAAATCTGCTATTGATATAGACGAATTGCCAAAAACCTCCAAGCCTCTAAAGAATACAAGTCAGGTTTTTGATATACATTCAGATTTAAATGCTATCAATGAATCACAACCAAAAGCAGAGTATAATATTAAAGATAATCATTTAACACATCTTGAAAAGCGTATCGATCTTGGAAAAAGAAAAAAGAGAACATCGCCTGCGAAAAAATTGCTAACAATTCAGAAAAAACTTAAAAATAAACCGACAAAATTAGCGATAGTTATGCAAGCTATTTTTGATCCACCAAAATCTCAAGGGATATAGTATGAAGTTATTGATTATGGGGCCTCCTGGTGCTGGCAAAGGAACTCAAGCTAAAATATTAGCTGAAAAATTTAATCTGGTGCATTTATCAACCGGAGATATTTTACGTTCAGAAATTGACAAAGGATCTTCTATGGGTCTTGAAGCGCAGTCATACATGAATGCAGGAAACCTGGTACCAGACAAAGTACTTTTATCTATGATGGATTCGACGCTAGAAAATTTAAAAGACAAAGGTTTGATTTTAGATGGTTTTCCAAGAACGATTCCGCAAGCAGAAGGCTTATCAACTATTTTTAAATCCTTAAATCAAAAAATTGATTATGTAATAAACATATATGTAGAAAAAGATGTACTTATTAATCGTTTGGTAGAAAGAGCTGAAAAATCTGGAAGAGCAGATGATACCAAGGAAGTTATTGTTAATAGACAAAAAGTATATCATAAATTAACCGCTCCCGTGATTGAGTTTTATAATAATGAAATTATAAACATTGATGGAGATGGTTCTATTGAAGAAGTGACATCAAGAATTTTAAACATAATTGAATAAATGATTATCTTAGGTGTTACTGGCGGTCTTGCATCAGGAAAAAGTATCATATCATCGCATCTAAAAGAAAAATATAAAGCATATATTTTTGATGCAGATGTTGAAGCAAAACGACTACTTCATACCAAAAAAGTAAAAAAAGAAATATTAGATGTATTCCCAGAAATAAAATTATTAGATAATAATACTTTAGCTCGCGTTGCATTCAAGAGCAAAGAATCTCAAAAAAAACTAAATAATATTATTCACCCACACGTAGATAAAGAAATTGAAAAGAGAATATTTGAAAAAGAAGGGAGCCATCCATTTTTTGTTATTGATGCAGCTTTGATTATAGAATCTGGTTCAGTAAATACTTTTAAAAACAATGGTATGACTTTATTGGTTGTCCTAGCGGATGAGCATCTTAGAAAAGAGAGAGCTGAACTGCGTGGAAATCTAGTAGAAGAAACTGTGTTAGAAAGAATGAGATTACAACTTCCAGATTCTGAAAAAATAAAATATGCAGATTATGTAGTTAAAAATAATTCAACAAAATCTGAATTATTTCAAAAAATTGATAAAATAATTGCTAAGATTAACAATGAATAAAATATGCCATATATTGATTCTGTTGTTTTTTTTGGGTTGTTCAACCGATTCCAGTTCAGAAGATATTTTAACTGATGGTAATGGTGGAAATACCGGGGGAGGATTTACTGGAGGCGGAGGAGGCGGAGGAAATATTGAAGATCTTAACGTTGAACTTATAACAACGTATGACGATCAAACGGCTTCATTTTCAGCGCCTTTCGGAAATTTTGTTAGAAATTTTATTGTGCATGTTCCTCCTAATTATAACTCAGCAACTCAATCTTTGCCTTTAGTTTTTGTTTTGCACGGATATACTAGCCAAGCTCCAATTATTAGACAATATTCTGGATTTGACCAAATTTCTGATGAAGAAAATTTTATTGCAGTATATGTACAAGGAACTACAGATATTTTTGGCAATACAGGTTGGAATGCTGGCAGGTTTGGTGCATTTACAGCAGTGGATGACGTTGGGCTCTTTAGGTCATTAATTAACTACTTTAAATCCAATTATAATATTGATACATCAAAAATATTTTCAACAGGTATGTCAATGGGAGGCTTTATGAGTTATCGCTTAGCTTGTGAGGTAGATGATATTAATAGTATTGGATCAGTAACAGGCTCAATGGGAGGTTATACAGCATGTCAGCCTCAAACCAAAAAAAGTATTATTCACTTCCATGGAGAAGAGGACACTGTTGTTCCTTATAATGGAGGAGATTGGCTTTACTCTGCAAATGAAGCACATGAATTTTGGAAAAATTATAATGAATGTAGCGATCAAGCTTCTATAACTCTTCCAGACTTTAATGGGGATAGCCAATATACTAAAAAACTTGTTTCATATAACTGTGGGGAAGACACAACTGTTGAACTTTATTCCTTGGAAGGGGAAGGGCATACTTGGTTCAGCCAAAACTGGGGACATGATGTATCGAGTTCAGAGTTAATTTGGCAGTTTTTTAAAAATCAACAATGATTACAAAAAATCATATTTCTTATTTATCAAAGTCAGATAGTATTTTAAAAAAGATAATTAAAGATAATAACATACCTAAAATATCTAAATCTGAAGACTATATACTTGATTTGTATAAGTATATAATTTTTCAACAAATTTCCACTAAAGCTGGAAATAGTATTTTTAATCGATTTTTAAAATATTATCAAAAAAATAAAGAAGACATCACAGTGTGGAATGAGCAAGATTGTAAAAATATTGGCTTATCACATCAGAAAAAAAAATACATTGAAAATATATTTAAGGATAGAAGTGAAATTTATAGCCTAAAAAAAAGCAACGATTCAGATTTGATCAGGAAAAAGCTTATTAAAATCAAAGGAGTTGGAAATTGGACAGTCGATATGTTTTTAATTTTCTCTAAAGGAGATCTCGATATTTTCCCAGTAGGCGATTTGGCGGTGATTAATGTTATTAAAAAAGAGTATAAAGTTGATTCAATAGAACAAATTCTTAAAATTGCTAACAATTGGTCTCCTTATAAAACGATAGCTACTTTATATTTATGGGAATCTTTGGGAGATGAATTTCCTAATTAAAATAGTTCATTTGTTAGACAGTGTATTGACCCACCGCTCAAATTGAACTGAGAAGCAGGTGTTGTGTCCAATATTATATTATTTACTGAAGTGAAATCTATTATTTTTGTATCATTTAGAGCTGAACTTCCAATTAGGAGACCTGGTAGCGATAAGCTATTCATAGATGTTCTAAATTGGATTGATTCTATTTGAGAGCGATGCTCTACCTCAATTATATCCCAGTTATTTTTATTGCATATAGTTGAGAAGTTTAAAAACTGTTTATCATTAAAGACCTCTTTGGCGCAAATAATCCCAATACAATCGTAATTATTGTTAAAAATAGGAGAGATAGAAGTATCAAGATGATACCCGCTTGATGGAATTATATACAATTGAGATACCTTCAATTTTTCTGCCATATGTTCAGCGCCTTTAAGATTGTTTCTACACTGCCCAGCTAAAAGTATATTTTCTTTTGGTAAATAAAAAAATTCTCCACCTTCTGCAATGCAATCATTATTTAAAAATGAAATATTATATCCTGCATTTTCTAAATTTGAAATAACGAATTCACCCTCATCCACTCTTTCAGAAAGCTTCATATTACACATCACAACATCTTTATTTGTATTGCAAACAAAATGATCTCTCATAAATACAAAATCATACTTTTTATCTTTCTCTAGCTTTTTTTTGAATGGAATGTTTATTATTTCCAGAGAATATTTTTTTAAAATTTTTATTAAGCTTAAGTGTTCTTCTTTAAGTAGCAACTGATTAGGATGAGCTCCATTACTCATCATATCATTATCTTGATATGCTGTAATACCGTCCGGCCACCAACCAGATTGTGGAAGAGAGCTTATAGCAATTTTGGGTTTTAAAAAGTTAATCAATTTCGCAAACTTACAATTTTATAATTAACATTATAAGATTAAATTGTAATAGTGAATAAAGACATCATAACAGTAAAAGATTTAAATAAATACTTACCTGCTATTAAAACAGAGGTTGATATTCATTTCAAAGATAAGTTGTCAGAGGGTCTTTTTAAGTCAGATGCTTTAGTTGGACTAAAGAAGCTACCGAGTGAATCTGTAGATTTGATAGTAACTGAACCATCGTTAGACCCAAATAGTACGTTAACTTATACAGAATACGTTCAATGGATTGATCAATGGATAGAAGAATGCAAAAGGGTATTAACAGCTAGTGGTTCAATATATATTATTTGCCCATGGGAATCATCTTCACTTTATCACTCTGTTTTGGGGAAAAAGTTCATAGTACAATCTAGAATTACTGCAGAAAGACAAATTGAAAATATAGAACTTTCTCAATGGAAGAATAAAATTTCTGATATTTGGTTCGCAACCAAAACAAATGATTATATTTTTAACCAAAACTATATAGTCAATGGTAAAAACATAAACAATCCAAAACCGGATGATATTAAAGATAACTTATGGTTTCATTTAGATTATGAAGAAATTATACATAGAATTATTAAAGCCAGTAGTTTCAAATTAAATTGGATTTTAGATCCTTTCATGAATGTAGGAGCAGTGGGGGTTGTTGCAAAAAAAAGAGGAAGAAGGTTTATTGGTTTTGAGTCAAACCAAGATCAGATATTATTAGCTATGAAAACAATAAATGAAAGAGAAAACTAATGCTAAAAAAATTAGAACAAGATATGATGCAAGCTCTTAAAAATAAAGAAAAAGAAAAAGCAGGAGCGCTGAGACTGATTATATCAAAATGCAAAAACAAGGCAATTGAAGTTAGAAAAGAATTATCTGATCAGGAAATCATCAAAGTATTACAAACTGTAGCAAAGCAACATAAGGAGTCTATCAAGCTTTATAAAGAAGGAAAGCGTGATGACTTGGTTGAAGCTGAAATGCGTGAATTAGGTTTTGTGGAAGTTTATCTTCCTTCAATGATGAGCGAAGAAGACTTAAGAAGTTTAGTATTGTCTGTTATTGCAGATGTTGGAGCTTCTGGTATGGCAGATTTTGGCAAAGTAATGCCCAATGTTATGAAACAGGGTTCTGGTAAGATTGACGGTAATTCTGCTCAAGCTATTGTCAAAGAATTATTATCATAATATGATTATAGATTTTCTGTTTTCAGTGATTATTTTTATCATGGGTATTTTTGGCATGAAAAAAGGTTTTATTGAATCTTTTACAGATTTTTTAAATTTAGTAGTAGGCGTTTCACTAGCGCTCCTTTTCTATGTTGATTTATCTTTTTATATATCTCAGTATATATCAGTAAGTGCGACTATTATAATAATTTTTTCACTTGCAATAATATTTTTAATGTCCATCATAGCCATGAGGTTATTAACAAGCTTACTCTTGTTTTTATTAGATGGAAGTATTTCATCATATAAAAATATAAACATGATATTAGGATTCATAATTGGGTCTGTAAAAGGCATAATTACTCTAACATTATTTGCAGGAATTTTTGAAAAATATATATCTGTTAACGTATACCAAATTTTATATGGTCAATCAAAGATTCTTGTTTTACTCGAACCTTTCAAAGACTATATTTTTAAATAATGAGAAGAATAGCACAAGAAACAATTAATAGAGTTTTAGAAGAAGTAGATATTTTTGATGTTATTTCTCAATACGTTGACCTCAAAAAAAGAGGTAGAAATTATTTTGGCTTAAGCCCTTTTCGATCAGAAACAAAACCATCATTTAGCGTTGCTCCTGAAAAAAATATGTGGTATGATTTTGGTTCAGGTCAAGGAGGTAATGCGGTTCAATTTTTAATTGAATATGAAAAAATTAGTTTTTCTGAAGCAATTCGCTCGTTAGCTGAAAAGCATAGTATTGAGATTATAGAAGTCGGAAATGAGCAACAGAGTAATCTTTATGATCAGTTGTATGAAATACACAACCTTGCATATTTGTTTTTCTCTAACAACCTGAAGTCTTCAGCGGGTAAACATGCTATTAAATATTTAGAAGATCGTTTTTTTGATAAAGCAATTGTTGAGAAGTTTAATATTGGATTTGCTTCAGAATCATGGGATATGCTCTACAAAGAGCTAAGTCAAAAATTTGATAATGAGGTTATTGAAAAATCAGGATTATTCTCTAATGGCAAAAAAGGATTTTTAGATAGATTTAGAAATAGAATTATGTTTCCTTTTTACAGCCCATCAGGGAAAGTGATTGGATTCAGTGGACGAAGCTTATCGGACAATGAAGATGTTAAATATTTAAACTCTCCTGAAACATTATTATTTCAAAAGAGTAAAGTTTTTTATGGCTCATATCAAACAATGCCTGAAATTAGGAAGCAAAATTATGTATTGTTAGTTGAGGGTCAAACTGACTTCCTTCGTTTGTATGAAAAGGGTTTTCAAAATGTGCTAGCTACTTCAGGGACCGCTTTTTCTTCAAAGCACGCCAATGCATTAGGTAAATATACTAATAGAGTTATTCTTACATACGATTCAGACAGCGCCGGAGTAAATGCTGCAATTAGAACAGGTTATATCTTATTGCAAAATGGCTTTGAAGTACGAGTGCTTGATTTGGGAGACGGACTTGATCCAGATGATTATTTCAAACTAAAAGAAAATAATAAGCAGACATTTAGAGGCCTTATTAAAAATGCTATGCACCCGATTAATTTTATTATAATGAAAAAAGGCATTCTTTCATTAGGTGCGTCTGATAGATCAAAGTTTTTAAATGAGTGCATTGAAGAAATTAAATTGGTTAAAGATATTATCATTAGAAACGATCTAATTAAACGTTTATCAAGTGAGTTAGGTGTGGTAGAAGCGGAAGTGATAACTAGGTTTGAAGACTTAAGACCAAAAAGAAGATATGTCGACAAGACCAACAAAGATGACCAACCAACCATTA